>NC_012034.1:2397500-2705000 GCF_000022325.1 Caldicellulosiruptor bescii DSM 6725
CTATAGTCATTTACGGATTCGTACAGAAAATCGTCAAAGAATTTGTTCATTGCCTTGTTTTTAAGATGGCATATAATACACTTATCTTCTTTAAAGTTTTCTATCATTTCAAAATACACGATATCCAAGGTCCATCCCCCCAAAAAGCCTTTAAAAAGGCTTAAAACTCTTTAAGAAAGCAAAAAACTCCTGCCCGCATCCTATACGGACAGGAGTTATCAGCCACAAGGTATTTGAACTTCTTGTGGCAATTTAAGGCGAACTCCATCGCCTTAGTATTTACTTTTTTCCTCTATATTTATTATATGAGGTTTTGAAAGATAAATCAATATGGGCATTTTACCACTTACAAATTTAGTTTAAACATCTTCTTTACTTCGACAAAGGCTGCAACTTTCCCTTTTTAATTTTATCTACACCATTTATAAACTCTTGTTGCTTCAAAAATGTAATTGCCTCCATTATTTGTTGCTCAGAATACTTATTGCCTTTTAATTTAATAACCTTTTCTATAACTACTTTTTGATTCTCCTCATCAATTTTGTTAATCCTCATTTGATTAATAATATAGTCTACAGTCGCAATAAGTTCTAAATCTCTAGCACTAAAGCTACATAATTTTTTTATCAGATCTCTATTTTTATCTTCCATTACCTCAGCTAATTTTAAATTATCTACTATATTTTGGGCAGGAGTTATCTTATGAGTATATCCATTATTTTCAACATTTACCAAACCATGTATCTCTAATCTATAAACATCATATTCCAGCTGACTACTGTATGGTCCGTAATAATGAATGGAAAAATTGTACCCCAAATTTAAACCCTTCCTCTGGAGCAAATATATAATCTTTTGAAGCAGTTTTTTCCCAACTTTATTCCCTGTATGTGTGCAATACTTTGAAATTTCACTTATTAATCCCAAAAGTCTTTCTATGCGAACATCTGTCATGGGCTTCTCCCCCTCATTTTATTTACTCATTTTTTCCATCATCTCATTCACAATTTTTATTGCTTCTTCTTTCTTATCTTCGTAAACGTATATTCTTTTTATGTTTATAGGCTCTGTCATTTTTCTTATAACTTCAGAGGCAACACTAACTGGTATCACTTTTTTGTCATTTTCAGTAATTACAGGAATTGCTTTCTCGCTATCAAGCTCATACCTCACTGGCATTTGATGTACAAGTTTATCGGCTGAATCTAAAATAAGATATTCTTCGCCAATCCTTTCCACCAAGTTGTTTTTAACTAAGTTGAAAATTTGTTGATCTTTTTCAGAAGCATGAACAGGAGTTTCATAGACTTTGCTTAGTATTTTTCTTTTTAAAATTCGTTCTGCCCATTCATTTTGTTTTATATTTTGTTTCATAAGTTCTAACACATAAATATCATCGTACTTCAAAAATTCTTGAATATCTTCTGGATACTTTCCATTTGGAAGCACTCCTTTTAAAAAATACAAAAGAGCATTATCTAAAAACCTTCTTGTTTTATAAAAATAAACTTGGGTAAACATAAAATATCTTGCAAGAACAAATTCTTCGAAAGCATGCATTCCACCTTTTTCAATAGCAAGGTAAAGCACTCCTTCTTCATTTTCCCAAACAGTGAGAGTATTAATAAGCCTTTCTAAATCAAATTTTCCATAACTAACTCCACAATATAATGAGTCTCGTAATAAATAATCCATTTTATCGCAATCGAGTTCGCTATCCATAAACTTCTTCAGAAATATAAAATCAGGATTTTCTATGTTTTCTCCTTTATATATGGAAGATATCAATTCTGGTGTAATATCATACTCTTCACCATATTGCTTTTTAAACCATTCCCCAATCTCACTAATACAATCAGCAACTTCCGTTTGTGTTACTATCATATGGGTATAGTCTTCATGTGAAAAACCATCCGGCAAAAGCTCTTCAGAAGCATGAGAAAATGGTGCATGTCCCAAATCATGAACTAATGCTATAATTCTCAATATTTGAGTATACCACTCTTTCGTAGCAATATCAAAGATTTTTGTTTTTTCAGTTACTGTATTAAAAGCTCTTGTAACAAGATGCATAACTCCTAATGAATGTCCAAACCTCGAATGTTCAGCACCATGGTAGATATAATGTGAAAAGGCTAACTGTTTTATGTTTCGCAATCTCTGAAATGGAAAAGAATCAATGAGCTTAAGTTCTAAAGGTCGAACATAAATGAAACCGTGAACTGGGTCACGAAACTCATATAATTTTTCACTCATTTTTTCTATCAAATTTTTAATTTTCAGAAATTTCCAATTTTTATAATATTTTGTTCATAAATCAAAGTGAAAATTTGTTCACTATTTTTATTATACTAAAAGGTTTACACCTGAGCAATAGGTTTGTTGAAAAACAAACAGAAAAAATTATCATGCTCGTTGTAAAATTAAATGCAATTAATTCTACATCATTAAGAATCTCGTTTTCTTCTTTTTCATCTTTAAATTTTAAATTTTTTATAAAATTAACAACTCCCACAAATTCGCCCTCACTAACATTATCAATAACTTCTATCAACCTGTTTTTCAACAAATTACGCACTTCTTTTCACCACCATCTTTCTTGTTCACTTTTATTATAACTCTTTTTATTCCAAAATAAACATTATTAACCTTTATACACTTTTAACATATAACAAAAAGAGCCTCACTACCCAAAATGGGTAGAAGGCTTTTTAAGATACATCTCAGTTCATTTACTTAATCACATTAACCTTATAGAACGCATCCACATTCTGTTTTGTTACAACCATTGTACCTGTGTCGACGTATGGTGGGAGTGGATTTATACCATACTTCTGCCAGTTGTCAACAGGATTTACTATACCATGTTTGAGATAGAACAGGAATGTCATGCCCCAGAATCCCATGTTCCATGTACCTTGCGCGATTGATGCGTCAATGATTCCTTGCTTTATGAGGTCAAGTGTTCCTTTGTCGGTGTCAAAGCTTACTATTTTAACCTTGCCAACCTTGTTAGCTTCTTTGATGGCTGTTGCAGCACCAACACCACCAAGTGCGTCTGTGCAGAAAATTCCTTTGATATTTGGATGAGCCTGGAGCATAGCAGAAATCTGTCTTGCAGCTTTTGTCTGGTCGTTTTCATCGTTTACAATTGCAACAACCTTAATTCCTGGAAACTCTTTCTTGAGAGTATCAATAAACCCTTGTTTTCTCTGCTCATGGTTGAGCTGTGCAGCAACTGTTGAGATGCCAACCTCGCCTTTGCCACCCAAAAGCTTGCCAAGATATCTTGCAGCCATTGCACCTGCGTTATAGTTTCCAGTTTCCAAAACTGAATATCTGCTTGACTTTGGTGAATCTGCGTCAAATGTTATAACAGGAATTCCTTTCTTAATCGCCTCATCAATTGGGGCTTTTAGAGCGTCAGGGTTTGCACAAGTGACCAAAATTCCAGCTGGTTTTTTAGCAATAACCTGACGAAGAACAGTAACTTCTTGGTTTACATCAAACTGTGGTGCACCTGTGTAGATTGCTTTTACACCGTACAGGTCTGCTGCAGCCTTCATACCTTTAAAGCAACCTTTCCAGTACTCAATACCAGAAACAAATGTCACCATGTAATACTCTTCATTTGGACTTCCTTTTAACTTTGGATTGCCGCTGCTTGCTTGAGTAATGTCCTTTGAGCTTGGAACAAGAGCATAAGCTAAAGACACAATGAGCGCAATCGCCAAAAAGATCGAAAGGTACTTGTAAAAATTCTTCTTCATAGCCTACCAAACCTCCTCAAATATAATTTTTATTTATTTTAACCCCTGTTGCCTACAAACTTTTCTCAATGTAGGCAACAAGAAGCTAAAACCAAACCTTTAATTTTAAAATCTTCTATGATTTTTTCTGATGTGTAAGATAGTCAATTGTCACAGCTGCAATCAAAATTACACCACTTACTAAGTTCTGCCAGTAGACAGAGACGTTCAAAAGCACAAGCGCGTTGTTGATAATACCTACCAGGATTGTACCAAGAATTGCGCCAAGAACTGTTCCTTCACCGCCTGCCAGTGATGCTCCGCCAATGACACATGCTGAAATAGCATTGAGCTCTGAGCCATTTCCAGCTGTTGGTGCAGCAACCGAAAACCTTGAAAGTGTAAATATTCCAGCAATTCCTGCTAAGACTGACATTAAAACATATACAGAAATCTTTACCTTTGGAACATTTATACCAGAAAGCTTTGCTGCATTTTCGTTACTACCAACATAGTACACAAGCCTGAACGGTGCTGACTTTCTCATCAAAAAGTCAAATAGGATTATGAGTATGATAAAAAACAGGATGAAAAATGGAATCCCCAAAACCTTACCCTGACCAAGAAAATCAAAGCCTTTTAAGTTCCCGTAAAGTGAAAGAGGCGAACCTTGAGTCAGAACATACGCAGCACCTCTTGCAATACCCATCATAGCAAGCGTAACAATAAGAGGTGGAATTCCAATTCGCGCTATAAAATATCCATTGAAAAGCCCAATCAGAGCACAGATAACAAGAGCTATCAAAGAACCTATCCAGATGTTCACACCATAGCTAAGATAAAGCCCACCTGCAATGACAGCCGAAAGCCCCAGAACAGAACCAACAGAAAGATCTACCCCGCCTGAGACAAGTACAACTGTCATCCCTATTGCCAAGATACCATCTGCTGCAAGACCTAAAGCTGTTGTTATCAAGTTTTCTGCAGTCAAGAAGTTTGGACTTAGGACCGATATAATAGCACTTATTACAATTATGATGAAAATCAAAGTAATTTCCCTAAATCCCATCAATTTTTTTAGTAAGCTTTTGTTAGATGATGTATTTAAAGTAGTATTTGACATTTTTAAAATACTCCTCCTTTCTCGCAATTAAGTTAAATTACTTGTGTGCAGCAAGCTGCATGATGTTCTCTTCTGTGATTTTTTCTCCAGAGAGTTCTCCAGTTATCCTTCCTTCTCTCATGACAAGTACCCTGTCACACATTCCAATTATCTCGGGAAGCTCAGATGAGATTAGAATAATCCCTATTCCGTTTTTTGCAAGCTCTCTTAAAAGACTATGAATTTCTGCCTTTGCACCAACATCTATTCCACGTGTAGGCTCATCCAAAATCAAAATCTTTGGATTTATAGCAAGCCATTTTGCTATCATTACCTTTTGCTGATTCCCACCTGAAAGACTCATAACAAGCTGTACATATGATGAAGTTTTTACATTTAGTTTTTTAACATACTTATCTGCAAGCGAAAGTTCATGATTTTTGTCAATCAAAAACTTTTTGTAATCATATTTGAGATGTATTGCCGAGACATTGTGCGCAACAGGAAGTTTTAGAAAAAGACCAAACTGTTTTCTGTCTTCTGTAACATAACCGATTTTATGCCAGATAGCATCTTCAAACGAGCTTATCTCAATCCTTTTTCCTTCAAGATAAATTTCCCCACAATGCTTTGGCAAAATTCCGCAGATTGTCTGGGCAAGCTCAGTTCTTCCGCTTCCTACAAGCCCTGCAAAACCTAAAATTTCACCTTCTCTGAGCGAAAATGAAACATTGTAAACCTTGTCAGAGCTAATGTTTTCCACCCTGAAGATCTCTTTGCCAACATATGTGCTCTTTGGCGGGTACATCTCTTTGATTTCTCTTCCCACCATCAGGCTTACAACCTGGTCAGGGTTTGTCTCAGACGTATTCAGCGTTTTGATGTATCTGCCATCGCGAAGGACAGTGATTCTGTCTGCAAGCTCAAAAATCTCACGTAGCCTGTGAGAAATGTAAAGAATGCTTATTCCTTTTGCCTTTAAATCTTTTATGATTTTAAAGAGCACTGCTGCATCAGCTTCAGATAAAGCCGATGTTGGCTCATCCAAAATCAAAAGTTTGCAGTTAAATGTAATTGCCTTTGCAATCTCAACAATCTGCTGTTGCGCAACGTTCAAGTTTGCAACCTTGTCAGTTGGCTTTATGTTCACCTCATCAAACAAAGACAAGACCTCTTGCGACATCTTGTTGAGCGTCTTATAATCCACAATCTTTGCTGACTTTTCTGGAAGCCTCCCTATATATATATTCTCAGCAACAGTAAGATGCGGACAGAGCGCAAGCTCCTGGTGAACTATGCTAATGCCAAGATTTTGTGCATCCCTTGGTGACCTTATGTTGACTTTCTTGCTTTCAAGGTATATCTCACCTTTGTCTGGAAGAAGACTTCCTGATATGATATTCATCAAAGTTGATTTTCCAGCACCGTTTTCACCAACTATCGCATGAATTTCAGCTTTGTTTACAGAAAACGAAACATCAGAAAGTGCAACTGTCCCTGGAAAAATCTTTGTAATTCCATGCAGCCTTAAAAGTTCGCTATCAGTGGAGCTTTTCATGCAAATCTCACCTCGCTTTGTTAAAAATTATTGTAGTTTTGGTAAATCTATTTACTCTGATTTATCATTTGCTTTTCTATTTATATATATTCTACACCAAAATCAAAAATCCTTCTTTTTTAATCAAAAAATTTTTATTATTTTGAACGATGTTATCAAAAGTGTTCAGATTGTTGACAGGCTTGATAAAATGTAATACACTGAAGAAAAGAAAACGTATTAAACTTGTTCACATACAACTTTTTCGGTGATATAATTTTCATATAACTTGCAAAAGTGGTGAATATTGATGCTTGTTGCAGAAAGGCTAAAAAAGATAAAGGAAATACTTCTTCAGAAAAAGCACATTGACGTTGCAACACTTGCAGAACTTCTGAGCGTTTCAGAGGTAACAATCAGGCGTGACTTAGACAGGCTTGAGAGCGAAGGATTTTTGATAAAAACTTACGGCGGGGCAATCTTGAAAGAAGAGGCAGCAAAGATTCTATCACCTACAATATCAGAAGACTCTGAAAAAGAAGCAATAGCAAAAGTATGCTCTTACATGATAGAAAGTAATCAGGCGATAATCCTTGCTGGTGGAAATATATTAAGGCTTGTTCCAAAGTATATAAAGGAAAAACAAAACATAATAGTTTTGACAAACGACCTTCTTTTGGCAATAGAGTGTGGAAAGCTTTCCATCCAGACAATTGTGACAGGTGGTTATATTGTTGGAAATACCTTCACCTTGGCAGGGCCTATGCTTGTAAATCCAAATCTTGATATTTTTGTTGACAAGGCATTTATTGAGGTTGACGGAGTGTCTTTAGAGCGTGGTTTTACTGTCAACAATGTTGAGTTTGCAAATGCATATAAGTATTTTAAGTCAATTGCCAAAGAAACAATTATTGTTGCTGACTCCTCCAAGTTTGATAAAATTTCACTTTTTCAGATTGCAAAGGTTGATGAGATCAAAAAGGTTATAAGCGACACAAATGTACCTGATGAGTATAAATCATTTTTCTTTGAAAACGGCACACAGATATTTTGCAGTTTTGACTTTTCTGACCTTGAAAGAGAGGTTTGAAGCTGTTATGTCAATTGTCTTAGAAAACGTATCAAAGAAGTTTGAAGAATTTTATGCCTTAAAGAGAATTAACCTTGAATTTTTTGAGGGCGAAGTGCATGTAATATTAGGTAAAAACGGTTCTGGCAAGACTACTCTAACAAAGGTTATCAACGGAACATACCAGCCATCTGAAGGAAAAGTTATAATAAACGGCAAGGCTTTTTCAAGTCTAAATCCGCTTTTGGCAAAGTCGCTTGGGATTTTCACTGTGCATCAGGAACTTTTGTACTTTCCGCACCTTTCTGTTGCAGAAAATATCTTCATTGAAAACAAGCCGAAAAATAGCCTTGGATTTATTAGCACTAAAAAGATGATAAAGCTCTCTTCTGAAATCCTTGCTAAAATGGGTGTTAACATAAATCCAGAGGCAAGTTGCAAAAACCTTGGCACATCTCAGCTTCAGGTGATAGAGATTTGCCGTGCACTTGTGCAAGATGCAAAGGCTATTATATTCGATGAGCCAACAGCCGGTCTTACTTCGTATGAGATAGAAAACCTTTTTAGAATTATCAAGGAGCTAAAGCAAAAAGGAATCATCATAATATTTGTCACAAATATGGTAGAGGAAGCACTCTCCATTGCTGATAGAATAACAATCCTGCGCGACGGCGAGGTTGTGGCATCTGATAAAGTAACAAGCTTTAATCTGAACAGGGCAATTTCCCTCATCTTTGGAAGCATAAACAGAACATATCCAAAGCTAAAAGTAGAAAAGGGGCCGGTCATTTTTAGCGTCAAAAATTTAACAAAGTCTGGGATAATTGAGGACATATCATTTGATGTAAGAAGCGGCGAGGTGTATGGAATAGCAGGGCTTGTTGGCTCTGGTCGAAGCTTTTTGGCAAAAGCACTTTTTGGTGCTGAAAAAGTAGACTCGGGAGAGATTTTTATTAAAGGAAATTTTTTGAAGCTTTCAAGCCCATCTGATGCAATAAAAAATGGCATTGCATTTATGAGCGAAGATAGGATTGGCACAGGACTTTTTAAGACTTTGAACATTGCAGATAACATCATCTCATCTAATATTTGGAATATTGTAAATGGGTTTTTCATTGACTCATCACGTCAAGAGAAGATTGCAAATTTTTTTATAAAGCGGCTTGGGATAAAGCCAAAGGAAATCTCACAAAAGATAGCAACTCTATCTGGAGGTAATCAGCAAAAGGTTTTGATCGCCAAGTGGTTATTTTCCCAGTCTTTAGTATTTATTCTTGATGAGCCAACAAAGGGTTTGGATTTGGCATCTAAGGTTGAGGTGTACAACATCATAAACGAGCTTGCGCGAATTGGCTGTGCAATTATTTTCATCTCCTCTGAATTTTCAGAGCTAATTGGCATGTGCGATAGGATTTTGGTTTTGAGAGAAGGCAAAAAAGTTCATGAGTTTTCTAAGAAGGAAATGGATTATGATAGAATTTTAAAAAGTGCGATGGGAATTTTAGAAAGCAAATAACAAAAAATCTTGATGGTATAACACCACCAAGATTAAAACTTTTCACTCTTCATTGTCATATTGCGGCATAGCATGATAAGGATGAGGTTTTTCTTTCTTTATTATAGTTGCCTTAAACTCTCTTATCATATCAAGCTTTTTGATTATGATATTTTGCTTTTGAATGAGCTTTTCTAAAATCTCTGCAACAAGCTTTTGAAGACTAAGTAGCTGCGAAAAATCCTCAGCTTTTGGAAGATCATGGCTCCCAACAACTCTTTTTATCTTCTCAGCCTCAGCGTTCATAAGATTTGCAATAGCCATCTCTTCCTTTGCAATAGACTCTAAAATCTCATTTATAATTTCATCCCTTGGCTTTCTGACAAACTCTGGACCACTCAAAGCTATCATCACTTCCTTACTTTACAGACTTGCACTTGGCAGTTATCAACACTAAAAAGCATCCTTTGATTCTTCTTTTGTCTACTACCTCAAGATCAGCCCACTCAATATACATCTTAACATCGCAGCAGCCACAAAAGCTTTTGTGAGTTTCTTCCAAGCATTTGATGTTTATAAAAGCATCAACATCATGGCATAAATGTACATTGTGGACAGATTGCTGTGGATTTGCAGCTGTGTACATCACATTTAAGTTTATTGTCCCTGTGACAACTATTTTGTCACCAAGTGGCCCGCAGATTAGCTTGCACTTTTTTCTTGTAATTTGCATCACTACCGACGAAAAATCTTCTATCTCTGGCTTTGACTCTGGAATTTCAAACTCTGCCTTTGTCAGCACTTGTTTATAAACGTGTGTCTTTTTTACATCGTCATACTCATGTGGCTCAATTATCCCTAAGTATGCACAACCTTTTTGTATTTCCATCTTTTCCTATAGACCTTTTTAACATTGTTCTAATGTTGATTTTATGGCAACTTCTCCTATTTTATGATACTAAATTTAGCCAAGTACAGATGATAGTGCGCTATTTAATGTTGCCCAGATGAAAAGGACTGTGCATTTTTCAATTGTTCTTGGGTCAAGAAGTGATACTGTCACATCTTCAATCAGCACGTTAGGTTTCCCAACCAAAACATCGTTTAAAGTGATACCCAATGTCTGCAGAAGCTGTAATGTGTTTGTACCAGCAGGAAGCTTAAGTGGCACTTCAATGAATGTGCAAAATGGTTCAACATACAAAACTGAGTGAACAGACTGCTCAGGGACATTGGCTGTGTATATGATCTTTTGTTTGAGCTCACCATCAACAACAATTTTCAGTCCAACAGGTGTTGGAATTACTCTCGAGTCTGTCACCTTTGCTTCAATCAAAACTGTGTTTATTTGCTCAACGTCAGGTTTTTCCTGAGGAATTGTGAGTTTTTCTTCTACAATATATTCTGTGTTAGGATTTGTCGGAAGTAAAGTTGGAAAGCTTGACGCATCAGCAATTCCGATTATGTCAACAAAATTTCTAAGCATTCTTTCTCACACCTCCATAAAATCAATTGTTCTAAGCTGGCAAGTAGGTTGCCAATAGCGCGTTTACTCTTACCCATGCAAAAAGTATTGCACATTTTTTGGCTTTTCTTGTGTCAATCTGGGATATAGAAAAGTCTTCTATAATGATATTTGGTGGTGCGCTGACTACATCATCTAAGGTAATTCCAAGGGTTTGTAAAAGGTTTAGCACATTCTGACCAGATGGAAGATTGAGTGGTATATCTATAAAGTTGCAAAAGCCTGTTATAAACATTGCTGAGTGAATAGACTGTGTTGGCTCATTTGCAACATATGTTATCTTTTGCTTAAGTTCACCTTCGATAATTACTTTTAGCCCGGTTGGTGTTGCAATTGCATAGTAGTTTTTTATACTTGCCTCTACCATAACAGAGACAATTTGTTCCATCTCAGGCTTTTCTGCAGGTATTGTAACTTGTTCCTCTACCTCAAACTGGTTGTATCTGTCAAGAGTTGTAAGTGTGGGAAACTCAGATACATTTGCAATCCCTTCGATACTGATAAAGTTTTTGAGCATCAAACCATCATCTCCGTTTTTATTGTGTTTACATAAGCATAATATGAAATGGAGCAAAAATGTGTGATAGGAATTTTTAGAAAGAAAAAATATAATTCTAAAATAGCATAAAAAATGAAATGGGTTGGGAGTTAAAATAAAATTGTGTCCACTGTATAATGAGTATTGAAATAATCACCAAAGGGGGTTCACGATTATGGAGAAAAATGAAATTTTTGAAACCGCTAAAAATATGGCTATCGAACAAGTGCTAAATATGTATTGCTTCCTGTGATGATCCTACTCGCCCAGCTCTAAAACAGCTAAAAGTAAAACTTGCTCGATTGCTTTATGTTATCAGAAAGAACTGTTTACCTTGCTAAAAACGAAAACGACAAAGGCAATGGCTTCTATGAAAGAAAACTTGCAACACCTGCTATGTAGTTTGAAATTTCTGTCCCTCGCAGACGCCCTTAGAATTTCCGACCTTCTATTCTCTTCTTTCCGCTACAAAAGAGTTGATAGCTTATCTACTTCCCTGCTTATGTCGCAAGTACCTCAATGGTTACTCTTGAGCGTTCTCTTGTCCAAACTCTTAAAAGCATGAATTTGCCTTATTCTGAAGACGAAATCGAAAAAATCAAAAACGATCTAAAAAACGAGCTTCAACTCTTTAAACAAAGAGAACTTCCTGAAAGTACTTTTGCTCTCATCATTGACGGTTATTCAAAAGCGAAATTAAAGATAACTCAAAAGTTAAACAAGCTACTTGCTATGTTGTCCTCGGTATTGATTTAGAAGGCAAAAAAGATATCTTCGTATTCTGCTCTTTCTGCAGTTTTAAAGTTTAAAGAACTTTGTAATCAATATTCCTCAAAATACCCCAGATTCTTAAAGGGTATTTGCGAAAAAGCAGAGTTCTATCTTGCACATATGAAGTATCCTGAAGATTTAAGAAAGCATATCTATACTTACCTGTGCAGTAGAAAGTGTTAACAGTATAATTGAAAAAATAAGAATAAAATCAGGCGGTTATTTTCAATCTGTAGAAATTTTAGAAATAAACATTTACTTACAAAGAGAAAACTTGCGTCGTGGCAAGTGGAAAAACGGAATACCTATTCTTAAAAAATGCAGTTACAATATATTACAGCTCTACAATATGCGCTATTGATGTGGAAACACAAAATTCTTGACAAGTCTCTTCTACTTCATTTTTTCTCTTCTACCAAGAGGAGGGAGCTTTTTTCCATCTAATGTCCTATAAATATTTTACACTAAGCACCATTTTTAAGCATAATTTTGCATAATTCGCATTAATATTTTCACATTTTTGTAATATTACTGTAATACTTTTAACACAGATTTACAAACTTCTATCCATTCTCCACTTCAAACATCTCACCTTCCCAGTTTCTAAAAACCACTTTGTCTTTACCAAAGTAAAGAAGATAATTTGGCATGATTGGAGTTTTTCCTTTGCCCTTTGGTGCATTTATGATATATGTTGGAACTGCCATGCCTGAGGTTCTTCCTCTAAGGCTCTCAATAATCTCCATACCCTCTTCAATTGTCACCCAAAAGTGGGATGTCCCTTTTACTCTTTTTGGATGAAAGATATAGTATGGCTTTACTCTGATTTTTAAAAGTTCTTGATTGAGTTTTCGAACAACATACATATCATTGTTGACCCCATTTAACAAAACCATCTGGTTGCCAAGTGGCACCCCAGCATCTGAGAGCATCTCGCAAGCTCTTTTTGAGTCTTTTGTTATTTCACGTGGGTGGTTAAAGTGAGTGTTTATATAAATAGGATGATACTTTTTTAGCATATCAACAAGTTCTTTTGTAATTCTTTGTGGCAAAGTCACAGGTGCTCGTGTACCAATTCTGATTATCTCAACATGAGGTATTTGCCTGAGTGACCTTAAAATCCACTCCAAAACCTCATCAGAAAGCATCAAAGCATCGCCACCTGTGATAAGTACATCTCTGATATTTGGATTTTGTGCCACATATTCAATTGCATCAGTAATGTCATCTAAGGATGCGTGTGTGTCAGTCTCACCAATGAGCCTTCTTCGCTGGCAAAACCTGCAAAACATCCCACATATATTTGTAACCTTTATTATGAGCCTATCTGGATAGCGCTGAGTTACTATCTTGGTAGGTGATGTGTGCTCTTCGTCCATTGGGTCAAGCTCTCCTTTTTCTATCAGCTCTAAACTGCTTGGAACAGATTGCTTTTTTATTGGGCAGTTTGGGTCATTTGGGTCAATTAACGACAAATAGTAAGGTGAGATTGCAAAGCGATAAATCTTACCCACTTGCTCTATTTGCTGTGCTTCTTTTTCATCAAGGTTTAGAAGATCTTTTAATATTTTGGCTGAGGCAATTCTATTTTTCAGTTGCCATTTATAATTTCCCCAGTCATTTTCACTGGCACCAAAGTAAGAAAGTATTTTTTTCTTTTGATATTCAATTTTTTCCTCATCCTCTATACCAGTCTTGATTGTGTCTTTGACATCTAAATAGTCTTGAATTGCTTCTTTTAGCTTTTCAAACCTCTCCTTGTTGTTAACAATATCTAACCTTTCCATTTGCTAAATACCTCCTTTCAAAATCTTGACACACAGGTTTATCAGCAAAAATAAAAGCAGCCAAACTCCATAACCTCGGAATTTGGCTGCTTTGAAATCAAAGGCAAAGGAATGCCTTCCCTTTTAAAAAAAGGCATAAAAAAACTCCTTTTGCCTCCCCTTTCAAAGCTTCCGAGGTTAGCTGACGGGTTCGGGCCGAAAGGGTTAGCCCTACAGAAGCTTTTGGCTTCTGATTCACCCCAAAAAGGTTGGGTCCCCCGTATCCCAGGGCTTACCTGGGAATTCAGCTTTTCAAAAGGAGTGCTAAGATTTTATATTTATTTTTA
Source organism: Caldicellulosiruptor bescii DSM 6725 (assembly GCF_000022325.1). NCBI lineage: Bacteria > Bacillati > Bacillota > Caldicellulosiruptorales > Caldicellulosiruptoraceae > Caldicellulosiruptor > Caldicellulosiruptor bescii. The sequence goes on from NC_012034.1 coordinate 2,411,400, forward strand.
TATTTTTGGTCTCTACTTTTTATATATATCCCCTCTTGGACCAATCTCATATATGTAAACTGTAAGCTGTTCTTTTTCCACCTTATATATTATCCTTAAATCACTTTCTTTGTATCTATAAAAACCTTCTAATTTACCATGTAATGGTTTAATTTTAGAGGAGGAAAATGGATCTTGTGATAATTCTTCTTCTATAATAGTTGCAATTCTCTTCCTGATATTTTGCGGTAACCTTTGCAAATATTTATATGCACTTTTAGAAAGTATTATATTGAATTTGTCGGATGTTCCCATTTAATACCGCCACCTGATTTGAACTCTTCCTCTGCTTCTTTTATTCTGTCCATAAGTTTATCATCAAGGCAAATTTCAGCTGTCTCCGCCCATTCAATTAACATATCTTTTAGGCTTGCAGGGAGTAAATCAAAAGGTATCTCCTTCAAAGTATCTAACAAGGAAATTACAAAAGAAAGGAGATTTTCCTTCGTTTCAGTTTCTAAATATTTCTTAATCAATTCCAAATTTGGTACGTCTGATTCTGCAATGTGAATCTTCATTTTTTTTCTTGAAATCAATTTAAACACCTCAAAAAATAAGTTGACTTCTTTTAATTTTAATTATACCACATTTGAAGCTCAATTAACAACCCTCTGCAAATCATATAGTTTTTGAATAAAACTCTGTCTACCAATATCTTGCAACGCATAATTTTTTCATGGTATCATTATATAAGATTCTTAATATGGAGTTGAAGAGACCATGCTAAACGTAGATAATAAACTTCCTGATCTTATTAGTTTTTTCAAAGCGCGAGATGATATAGTAGCCGTTTGGATAGTGGGGGAGGCAGACTTTGAAGAAGTAGTCCTGGGTTTGTATCAAGACCATGAGTACTTTTACAGGAAATTCTATGAAGAATTAAAGGAGAGAAATCATCATGAGTCTCAATATAGATAAGGAGGATTCCCTACCATGGTTGACATATTGCTGATAATAATCCTGTTGCTTGTCTTTTTACTGCCGTTTATTTTTCGGAAAATTGAGCACAATTTGGAGCTATTTTTGCTTGTAATGGGTTTGTTGGCAACTGTAGTTTCTAAAACCTTATCATTTCATCTTCTGGGACATGTATTTAGCAATTATCTTCTTTATCTTGTTACCGCAGTTGTTCTTGTAATGGGTTTTGTGTTTAACCTCACAGTCAGCAAACTTAAAACTGCAATAAACTCTATTTTGAGCAGGATAAAAATAGAGCTCTTCGTGTCCCTTGTGATTTTATTTCTTGGGCTTATATCAAGTATCATCACTGCAATTGTTGCCACATTGATACTGGTGGAAATCATTCACCTTCTGCCACTGAAACACAAAACAAAGGTTAAAGTAGCAATAATAGGCTGCTTTTCTATAGGATTTGGTGCAGCTTTAACTCCCCTTGGAGAGCCACTTTCAACAATTGTGGTAAGTTCATTGAATGCTGAATTTTTGTATATACTTAAAAATCTTGGAATGTATATAGTACCCACAATAATCATCTTATCACTTTTAAGCTACTTTATTCTGCTGCATGAAAGAAAAAAAGGGCATATTTTACCTACTTACGAACAACTGTTGACAGAAGAAGAGGCTATTGTGAAAGCTGAAGAGAGTGCTATTTTAGCGCTTGAAGCAAGGAAAGATGTGATACTGCGTGCTGGAAAAATTTTTATGTTCATAGTTGCATTGGAACTATTGTGCAATGGTTTTAAGCCTTTTATTGATAAGTACATTGTGAAGCTGGGAGATAGACTATTGTTCTGGATAAACATCATCTCAGCAGCCCTCGACAATGCAACCATTGCAGCTGCTGAGATCACACCAAGCCTTTCAACTGGTCAAGTAAAAGCAATACTGCTCAGCCTTCTTGCAAGTGGCGGTATTTTAATTCAGGGCAACATTCCAAACATAATTGCAGCAAATAAATTGGAAATAAAGAGCAAGGAATGGGTACAGCTGGGACTGCCACTGGGACTAATATTGCTCCTTGCATTCTACTTGCTCCTTTTTGTAGTTTAAATGGGAAGAAGAATAGTTTAAAAAATATAGAGGCTGGCTTATTGCCAGCCTCTATTCTATCCTCGCAACCTCATACCCTGCATCATCAATTGCTCGAACAAACTCTTCATCTTTTACATCTTTATTTAGCTCCACAGTTGCAACTTTGCCCTGCAGATCAACCTTCACAGAGCTTACACCTTCTATGGCTTTTAAACTGTTTTCCACTCTTCTTACGCAGTGGTCACAAGTCATGCCTTTAATATAAATTTTCTTTGTCATTTCAAGACTCATCCTTTCTTTTATTTTTTTTATATTATATTAAAATTTTAACTTACAGGCTTAAATCTTTTTAGCCTCAGAGCGTTTGAAACCACAGAGACTGAAGAAAACGCCATAGCGAGACCCGCTATAATTGGATTCAAAAGTGGGCCACCAAATATGTGTAAAACTCCTGCTGCAATCGGAATGCCCAATGTGTTGTAGAAAAATGCCCAGAATAGATTCTGTTTGATGTTCTGTATTGTCTTTTTGCTAAGCAGTATTGCATTTACAACGTCCAATATATCGCTTTTCATAAGAACCACATCAGCAGACTCGATTGCAACATCTGTTCCAGACCCAATTGCTATACCCACGTCAGCTTGAGCTAAAGCTGGTGCATCGTTGATACCATCGCCCACCATCGCAACCTTTTTACCTTCTCCCTGAAGTTTTTTTACTTCATTTGCCTTATCCTGTGGCAAGACCTCTGGTAAAACCCTATCTATTCCAACCTGTTTTGCAATTGCTTTTGCTGTTCTGCTATTATCCCCTGTTATCATTGCTACCTCAATACCCATGCTATGCAAAAGTTCAATTGCCCGTTTAGCATTTGGCTTTATCACGTCTGATACTGCTATGATTCCAGCAAACTTTCCATTCAGCGCTATAAACATAGGCGTCTTTGCCTGCTGTGAAAGCTTTTCTACATCAAGTAAGAAATCTATCTCAATGCCTTTATCTTTCATAAGTTTTTCATTACCAACAAGAACTGTTTGTCCATCTACCACTGCCTCTATTCCATGCCCTGAAATTGCTTCAAACTGACTTGCTTCAAAAAGCTGCAGATTCTTTTCCTTTGCTGCCAAAGCTATTGCTTCACCTAAAGGATGTTCAGAGAGCCTTTCTGCCGACGCTACTATTTGCAGCAGCATTTCTCTTTCCCACCCATTTGCTGGAATTATGTCAGTTACTTTTGGCTTACCTTCAGTGATTGTTCCCGTTTTGTCGAATACAACCATTGTGATCTTGTGCAAGGTTTCTAATGCGTCACCACTTTTTATCAAAATTCCATGTTCTGCGCCTTTTCCTGTTGAGACCATAATAGCAGTGGGTGTTGCAAGTCCCAAAGCGCACGGGCATGCGATAACTAAGACGGTAATAAATATTCTCAAAGCAAAAATAAATGAACTGCCAGCAAAGTACCATGCAAGAGCTGAAATTACAGCAATGAAAATGACAATTGGTACAAAATACCCTGAGATTACATCTGCCAACCTTGCGATTGGTGCTTTAGAGCTTTGAGCATCCTCAACCAGTTTTATAATCTGTGCTATGACTGTATCCTTGCCGACCTTTGTAGCTTTTATCTTTAGCGTGCCATTTTTGTTTATTGTAGCCCCAATAACCTTGCTTCCAGGTGTTTTTTCAACTGGGATGCTTTCACCTGTCAGCATTGATTCATCAACAAAGCTTCTACCTTCAATTACTTCTCCATCAACGGGAATCTTTTCCCCGGGCTTTACTAAGAGTATATCCCCTACTTCAACTTCTTCTATTGGAATGACTATTTCATTATCACCTTGAATAACTACCGCAGTTTTTGGGGCAAGTCCCATTAATTTTTTTATGGCTTCCGAGGCTTTGCCTTTGGAAACTGTTTCTAAGTATTTGCCCAGTAAAACAAGGGCTATAATTACACCTGCAGTCTCAAAATACAGTTCTTTTACATACTGGTAGTGACCAATTGCAATTTGGTATATAGCAAAAAGTCCATAAAGAAAAGCAGCTCCTGTCCCAACTGCAATTAATGAGTCCATGTTTGGGTGAAACTTGAAAAGCCTGCTAAAGCCTACCGTGTAGAACTTATACCCTGCAATGACAATTGGAATTGCCAATATTGCTTGTACAAGAGAAAAATTCAAAGGATGTTTTTCAGGCAAAATTATCTCTGGCAGCGGAAGTCCCACTAAATGTGCCATAGCAATCAATAAAAGTGGAACTGCAAATATGCTTGCAATGACAAACCTTCTAAAAAGACTATTTATTTCTTTTTGTTTTCGTTCTTGATGCAAATCTCCATAATATGTCTTCTCAATCTCAAGTGGCGTATATCCGGCTTTTATTATCGCATTTTTTATTTCAGACAGTCTCAACTTAGATGAATCATACACAACTTTTGCTTTTTCACTTGCAAGGTTAACACTTACCTCTTTTATTCCATTTAGCTTTGAAATTGATTTTTCGATTGCTCTTGCACATGAAGCACAAGTCATGCCTGAAATGGGAATAGTTACTTCCCTGATAGTTGTCTCCTCATCATCCAAAACACCATAGCCGGCTCTTTCAACAGCTTCTCTTATCATCTCAATGCTGGCTTTGTTCTCATCAAACTCAACAATAAGTTTCTCAGTGGCAAAATTAACCGACGCACTACACACTCCTTCTAATTTGCTTACACTTTTTTCAATTGCCCTTGCACAAGAACTACATGTCATACCCGTTATACTCAAAGTTTTTTTCACATGTAACACCTTCTTTTTTAGCATATGCCAACCCAATTTCATTATACTCAACTATTTCTATATGTCAAGTAGGAATTATTTAAAAAATAAAGTTTTCTTTCGCTTTTATTATACCCAACTACTAAAAAATACTATCAGCTATCTTTGCTTATCATCACCACCCTCTGTGGTGCCTGAAGCAGTGTCCTCTTCCTTTTCCTCTGTGACATACAACCTGAGAAGAGTGGCATTCTGGGCATTCATCCTTGTCTAATTCAAAAACTTTTCCGCAATTTAAGCAAGTATACTTGCAGTTTCCAAAAACGTAGTTCCCACCTTCAATTCTGATAGCTTTGCCATTGACAAGCGCATCGGCAACCTTCTTTCTCGCCTCTTCTAATATGAGCTGAAATGTCTGGCGGGAAACTTGCATCTTTTGCGCACATTCTTCCTGCATGAGCCCTTCTAAGTCTTTAAGTCTTATTGCTTCAAGCTCTTCAACCTTCAGCTGAACCTCATCGTTTGAACCTTCACGTGGTGAAAAATAATTAAACCTTGGCAAAAACTCTACTCTTCTGCATCTTATTGGTCGTGGCAAGTCAAATGCCTCCTTTGTCTGAAAATTATTATGAACAAAAAGGCAGGATTTTAACCCTGCCCCTCTTAATTGTTGTGTTTTCTTCTTATCTCTTTTCGGCTCATTTCAATTATACCATAAACTAAAGAGCCGATGTCATTAATTTTTCTCATCTATTTTCAAAACGTCTCTAACAGTAATTTATAATGACTATGAAATATGACGGTGCCGGTGAGAATGTTCATGCAAATGATGATGCAATTCCTCTTCATGCTCATGTATCTCATTTGCAAGTGCTTCATTTGACTTTAGCTGACCTTTTAATAGTTTTTCAACTGCTTCATCTGGATTGCCTAAGACACCGATGAAATACTTAATACCAAGATTGTCAAATATATATCTTGCCCGCTCACCAATTGACCCTGCAATTACAACGTCTGCACCTTTTTCTTTTATAAACTTTGCAAAAAGTCCAGCCCTGTGCTCTGGCATGTTAAAATATTCTTTTGCTACAATAGCACCATCTTCAATTGTATAAACGCAAACTTTTTCGCTCCCACCAAAGTGAGGGCTTATTTTGTCACCTATTAGCATAACTGCTATTTTCATAATTTGTCTCCTCCTTTTTTAAACTCAATGGATTTGAACTTTTGGACAGCAAGCAACTTCTGCAAACCCCGTGAAATTCGTACAATACAAATTTTGAATCAAAATCATAAAATTTTTTCATCTTTCTGCAAATCTTATCAAGCGCGCTATCGTTCAACTTTAGCCAAAATTTCTGCTTGCAAACATCGCATACAAAGAAGACTAAATTTAAACTTTTATTTGGTCTACTACCGATATAGGCAATATATTTATCATTGTCTACATCAAACGCTACTGTCAATCCTTTTTTCTCTAATCTACTTATACCTCTATAAATAGTGCTCAAACTTGCCCATTTTATTAGGCTCCGAATAAGACTTTGTTTCTTCTCAAAATTGTTATTTTCTTTTAAATAGTATATTATCATTTCACATATCTGATTATTCTTTAAATTTCTTTTTTTATAATTTGACATATACTCTCACCATAGCTAACCCTACTCTTCTTCAATACAAATGTTTTTCTTTAAAATATTCGCAATTGTTGCACCTGCTAATGTAATAACTACAAAACTTAAAACTACCAAAGAAACACCAAAAATATATTTGAAAACACTCAAGTGGGTCTTACTTAGCATCACAAAAGTTGCTATAGAAAAGGCTGCAAGCGGAAAAGAATATGCCCACCAGGAAAGATAGAACTTTGTGCTAAGAAATTTCTTAATTTGGACTATCAAAAGAAGTATCAAAAACATTGCAAAGAAATAAATAACCTTCGCAAAAGCATCAAGACTATTTGTTAACTTAACATAAGAAATAAGTCCTACACTCGGTGGTGCAATCATTATAAAAAATGTGGGAATTAACTTTTGAGGTATTGGATGATGAAAAATTATTCTATAAAATAGTATTGTAAACAACACGATCCAGAAAACTATTCCTACACTAAAGAAAAACCATGAAAAATATTTGTCTGCATGTTCAACTCCTGCAACTGGTACTAATATATTGCCAACAACTGGTATAAACCAGGAAGGATTGTAATGCTGAATAGTAAAATGAGTTTGATCAATCCACTGTGAAAGAACAAAAAGAGTAATCATTAAATGTAAAATAGTGCCTACTATTCATAGAAGTTTGGATGTTACTTTTGAATATTCTAAATAAGCAATACTAAAAAGCAGAATGCTTATTGAAAAAGTTGGTATGAAATTTATTCTTACGGGGTGGGAAAGTTCTTTTTTGAATTCTTCAGGAAATTTTAATATTTTTAACGCATAAATAAAAGCAATTAAAACAAAAGCCATTATACTTACGTATAAGATTATTTTGGGGATATAACTACTTATTTTTAAAACTTTCTCAGCTTTTTGCAAGGCAATAGTAAATCCTACTAAACCCATGACTACTGAAAAAAATGATACGGGAAAATATTTTATCCTGCTTGTTTTAGCTTCCATGACAATTTTGCCTCCTTTCAAAACTCTGAAAACAGATGGGGGGCATGAAAAATTTGCCTTCTGAAAGCCCCCCTTCAAAGCAATTCTACTTTTTTATTCTTGTTTTTGTTCTTTTGAAAGAAGCTTGTCAATTAGTTTTAACCTTTGCTCTAAAACCTGCTTTTCATACTCCAAAGCTTCCTTAGCAAAAGGAACCTCACCTGAGCCTGTCAAATACAGCCATTTGCAAATCCCAAGACCTCTGCCAAAGCCACCGCCAAAACCTCTGCCAAAGCCTCTTGCAGCATTACCCACGCCAAATCCTGGTCCAAAACCCCAAGGCATCGTTTTTCACCTCCAAAACCATTTTTATTTTTGTTATTAGCATATGCTAATTATAATTATACTCTGTTTTTGGCATATGTCAATAACTTTTTTGAAAAATTTTTACCCTTGCTTTTCACAAGGGTAATAATTCTACCAAAAAAGAAATTATTGTCCTGTCCCAGAAATTTTGCAGTTCTATAATACAAAAGTTGTCAAAAATTTTCTTATCCTTCTACAACGTCCCTTTTTAAAACCCCTATACAGGAATCCAAGTACAAGTTCCTCGCCTTTTCAATTTCGCCCTCATCACAAAGTTTGGTCAGTTCCGAATCTATTGGAATCCGCCCTAAAATCCTCAAATCCAATTGCTCAGCCACATCTTCCAATTTACTTTTGCCAAAAATATCAAATTCTTTTCCACAATGAGGACATATTACATAACTCATATTTTCAACAATACCTATAATTGGTATATCCATTTGCTTTGCCATGTTATAAGCTTTTTTGACTATCAAAGAAACAAGGTCTTGAGGCGATGTTACAATAATGATCCCGTCAATTGGCAAAGATTGAAAAACTGTGAGTGCCACATCACCTGTCCCGGGGGGCATGTCAACAAAAAGATAATCTAAAACACCCCAGCCAACTTCCGTCCAAAACTGCTCTATTGTTTTTGCAATGAGCGGTCCTCTCCAGATAACAGGAGCATCTTCTTTGCTTAAAAGCAGGTTCATTGACATAACTTTTATATCATTGTGAGTTCTCACAGGATAGATTGCTTTTGAATCTGAGTCAATTTTAGCACCACTCACACCAAACATCTTGGGAATGGACGGTCCAGTTATATCTGCATCAAGGATTCCAACTTCAAATCCTTCTCTTCTCAAACCCACGGCAAGCAAAGATGTAACCAAGCTTTTTCCTACTCCACCCTTGCCGCTGACAATGGCATACATCTTTTTTATATCTGTAAATTCATTTTTGGGAATTGGGTGCATTGTATTTTGTCGCAATTTTTCTCTCTCCCTTATTTGTTTTTCTCTTTATTTTACTCTTGTTTTTGGCATATGTCAATAATAATTATTGCCACATTTTATAAGGAAAATTTTTTGTCTTCCAAGATTAATTTGGGTATATAATAAATAGCAGGATAAAAAATTTTCAGTAAATGAAATATCGATTTTGGGGGAGAAAAAATGCTTTCAAATATCATTAACCATGATTTTATAAAGCTTTTGCCAACTGACACAGTCAAATATGCACTTGAACAGATGCAAAAAAGAAAAAAAAGTGTTGCAGTTGTTGTTGATGAGAATAATTTTCTCAAAGGAATTATAGTGAAGGTAGATATTTACAGATTTTTAAGTCAGCCGGGACACTACGAAACATACCCTGTTGAGCTTGCCATGACAAAAGCTGTTATTACAGCTTCCCAAAATGATGATATAAAACAGGTGGCAAAACTTCTGCGTGAACATGATATCTCTGCTGTTCCTGTTGTGGATAATGGCAAAGTTATTGGACTAATTGGACTTGAAGACATAGTTGACTATTTTATCAACAAGTAGTATTAAATATTCTCAGAAAACATTGCAAATTCAAAAGCAATATATTAGTACATTGTGCTAAAGGAGGCATAAGATGGAGCAATCATTTGATACAAAGAGAGTAATCATTGGTCCAGAAGGGTTTAAAAAGGTTGTTGATATATCTGTACCAAAGAGAGTTAACCTTCCAACAGGATACATTGAAACAGACAAAATTGCGCAGATTTCGCCTGGCGGAAGCTTTTTTGCAAACGATATTGAGTATTACGTCTTCCCATGTGACACTTTTGATTATGTTATGCACTTTTTGAAAAGACACACACAGATAGTCTATCCAAAAGATGGAGCATATATTCTGATGAGACTTGACATACACCCTGGAAAAAGAGTAGGTGAGGCTGGGACAGGCTCTGGTGCGTTTACGCTTTACCTTTCGATGGCTGTTGGCCCAGAGGGAAAAGTGTATACATATGAACAAAGAGAAGAGTTTTACAAAATGGCTGTGAAGAATATAAAAAACTTTTCAAAGTTTGACAATGTGGTTATGCACAACAAATCAATCGTAGAAGGGATTGAAGAGAAGGATTTGGATGCATTCTTTTTAGATATCAGAGAACCTGAAGAAGCAATTAGCGCTGTGAGAGAGGCTCTAAAACCTGCTGGGCACTTGGGAATACTTGTTCCAACAACAAATCAAGTGGCAGAGACGCTCACAGCCTTGCAAGCGCACAGATTTTATGTCTCCGAAGTTGTTGAAATTATGATGCGCCAGTACAAGCCTGTGCCTGAGCGCCTTAGACCTGACGATAGAATGATAGGGCATACTGCTTATATGATTTTTGCAAGGAAGATTTTGTGATACTGCCAAAAATAAAAGCCACAGATAGTTTTGCCACGGCAAGCTATCTGTGGCTAATTTTTGTCAAAATTGCCCAAATTCTTTATCTGTCATGTTTTGCCTCAATTCTTTTATTTTCTCAATGTCAAGTCCTGTGACTTTTGAAATAAAGCTGTCTTCTGCTCCTGCCAATATCATGTTTCTTGCTATTCTGATTGTAGCTTCAAGTTCTCCTTCAAGTTTTCCTTCAAGTTTTCCTTCAAGCTTTCCTTCCTCATACCCTTTTTCTTTTCCTTTTTCTTCAGCTTCTTTGTAATACTCCTGCATCAGTCGCTGAACATTAAATACAAAATCACCCACATCAGTCACCCCCTCCTGTTCTATTCTTTTAAGTAGCTCATCTATCTCCCCTTGCACCTCTTCCATCATCTGCGGTCTTATCACCCTCAAAAGCCACATCGCAAATACCTTCACCTGTTCTGTCGGCAAACAACTAATGTACTCTGTCACCTCTTTTAGCTTCTCTATAAATTCCTTTGCTGTTTTCCTTGACCTATCTAAATACAATATTACACTCAAAAGGTCAAGTCTATTTTTAAGTGTTTCATCATCAATATTGTTCACATCAACAAGAAAATAGTTGAACATGTCATCTTTGAAAATTTCCCAGCCTTTGAATATAAGCGTTGGTACATTCCAATTGCTTCTGCCGTTATACAAAACTATTGGGACAATTGGGGACAGAAGATCATCTTTGGTCTCTTCAATATGCCTTTGCCATATCAGGTTCATATATTCAAAAAGTCTTCTTGGCATAGTTTTGTCTGTTGTTGACTGGGCTTCTAAAAGGACGTAAAAATATATGTCAGTATCTTCAATCTTTGCCCTGTAGATGACATCTGCCTCTTTTTCAACAAACTCATCTTTTACAAAGCTTCTGTCTACAAACTCAAGACTCTGCAGGTCTATTTTATCAACCCATGGTCTTTTGATAGTTGATTTTAGAAAGTTCAAGAATACTTCTTTGAAACTAAATATCCTTTTGAAAGTCAGATCATACTGGTTGTGAGGAGGTTTTTGTTCCACTTTCATTTACTCCCATCTTCAAATAATAAACTGAAATTAAACACTGGATGATAGTCTGAGCTGCCGCTGAAAGCTCCTTTGTATTTTCAATTTTATTATACCACACTCTCCTGCTTTTTGACATAGCAACTTAACAATTGACTGCGGTGAAAGTCTACATAATATCATTTAGAAAATCAAAATATTTCCAGCAAAAACTTACAACATAATCGCACCAACGTCTATTAATCATCTTGGGTTTGGTGGCATGTGTGAAGTTTTCACAAGTGATATTGCTGTTGTTTTTGAAAATCAAAATGAAATTTACGAATTTCAGCCAGATATAATGGTATGCTGCAACCCTAAACTTTTCCACGGACCTAAATACAAGGGAATTCCCCGCTTGATTGTTGAAATACTATCATATTCGACAGAACACCGCGACAGAACAATTAAACTGTCTGTGTATGAAAAATTTCAAGTACCTGAGTACTGGATAGTTGACATTTCAAATGAGTGCATTGAAGTCTATAGCAACAATATCAATGGGAAATATTGCTCAATAAATAAATACAAAAAAGGTATGACAATAAAAGTATTTGATGATCTTGTTTTGGATGTTGATGAAATATTTAGTGTGATAAAGTAATCAAAAAGACAATGGACTTTCCAAAAAAGGTTATTTTCAAAGTAATGTTAAAAATAAACCCCTTGATGGCAAAGCGGCCATCAAGGAACAAGCTCTCTTCGAAGCTTTCTTATCTCTTCAACTTCAAGCTCTGTAAGTTCTGCAATTTCATCATCGCTATAACCTTTTTTAACAAGCTTTTTTGCCATTTCAACCTTGGCTCTGTAAATTCCCTGCTGAATTCCTTGCTGAATTCCCTGCTGAATTCCCATATTAAACTCTTTTGTCTTTGTCTCATCAAGCAGCCTTGCAACATTGGATACAAAATCACCCATTCTGCCTGCACCCCCTTCTTGTAAATGTCAATATCAAAATGAACAAAAAATCGAAAATAAAAATGTACAAAAAATAAACTTAACTTTGCTGGTTTGTATTGCTAAAATATGCTGTTTTTGACTGTAATCTGTATGAAGGACCTTTTATGAAAATCACGTAAGAATGATGCAGTAGCCTATCTAAAATTGCATTTGCTATTGTCGCTCCACCAAATATCTCTCCCCATTCTGAGAATACAACATTAGTTGTTATTATTGTACTGCTCTTCTCATATCTGCTCGATATCAGCTGGAAAAATAAATTTGCTCCATCATTGTCTATTGGCAAATAACCTATCTCATCTATTATTAAAACTTTGTATTTCGAAAAATGCTTAAGTCTGTACTCTAATCTGTTCTCCAATAATGCTTTCTTTAGCTGGGCTATTAACTCTTGAAAATGTATAAAATATGTTGAATACCTTCGTTTTGCACACTCTATACCTATTGCTGTGGCTAGATGCGTTTTCCCTACCCCTGGTGTTCCGACAAATAGTATATTTTCATTACCCTCTAAAAATCTCAAACTCATTAAGTCCATTATCTGTTGCTTGTTTATACTTGGCTGAAATGAAAAATCAAAATCTTCTATACCTTTTATAAATGGGAAATTTGCCACCCTCACACATCCTAATATCGCCCTTTCTTCTTTGGCTTTTATCTCTAAATTACTAAGTTCATATAATGCATCTGTCATACTTTTTTCTCCGCTTGCCACTAAATCTAAGTATTTGTCAAGGTTATTCTTTATGTTGTGAAGACCTAACTCTTCTAAGTTGTTAAGTAGTTTCACATAGTTGCTCATTTTTAGATTTTCTCCTTTCTTTAGGTTTTCAACAGATTATCAAATTTCTTTAGGTTTTCCTCACATATCTTGTTAAGCTCTTCTCTTTGACCAACTCTCATTAGCATTAGCTGCTTGTAATCTTCATCGTGATAATTGATATTTTTTTCATCAATAACATGTATCCTTAACAGGTTTGTGTTATAATAAATATAAATTTTGTTTTCCACCTCCTTTACTTGGACTGTCTTTCCTATGTATTCGGGTGGAACAGAGTATTTACTTCCCTTGTAGTAAATCAGAGAGTCCTTTTGGACTTTAACTGACTTGTAGGAATTTAGGTAACTGTCTATTAACCTTTTGTCTGGCAAGGGTTGTAAATACTCTTTTTCTTTTTGAAACAGAAGAGCAGGTGGAACTTGAGTTGTTTGATTTGGCTGCATATTGACCTTTGCGTTTATCTCTTTTATTATCCTTACTAAGTCCTCTTCTGTTTCAAATTCACCCTGATATGGCAGTATCCAATCTATAAACTTGTTTGCTGCTTCAACTTTTCCTTTTGTGTACGAATGTCTTGGTTTGCACAGTTTTACTTCAAACCCAAAGTCTTTTGCAAAACTTTTAAATCTTGAATTTACTTTAATTTTCTCACCTGTTATATCAACAACTGCTGCTGTATTGTCAAATAAAATCTCTCTCGGTACTCCGCCTATATCTTTGAATATTCTTATTAGAGTTTCTATTAATTCTTCTTGAGTTTTTGTCCTGTTTATCTCAAAGCAGCAATACCTTGAATAACCTAATTTAAAATCAAGAACATTAATGATAAACTCCTCTCCATTTCTTGAGACAAGCTTTATATTCTCTTTCCAATCAACTTGCGCTTGCTCACCTGGATCTGTCTCAAATCTTGGGTGACCTTTTATTTTCTTCTCTGGCTTTAATCCTTTTTTCTTAACATACTTATTGAAGTTTGAATATGTTCCTATTGTCTCATCTTTTGATTTTAAATACTCATAAACACCCTTGACTGTAACTCCTTTGATAGCAAGCTTTGATTTTATCTCATCATAGTATTTGTCCAATTTACTTGGTTTATTTCTATTCTTAGGTTTTCCTTCATAACCCTCATAATATTTTTTAACTGTTCTTCTATCCATCCCATATATTCTTGCAAGTTCTGAAAAGTTAGGTTTCATTTTCATCGCCCTTATCATGTTTAAATGTGCTGTTAAGTTCTGCATTTGATATCCCTCCTCACTATGAGAAAGGATATCATATCAATGTACAATTTTGTACATCATTATATTCCACTTTCAGTACATTTTTATTTTATCATTAACACCTTCTTTTATCCTTGCTACTATTTTGTCATACCCTGCTTTGAGATCCTCTGCAAGTCTTGGCCGTATAATATAATGTGCCCAGTTAAAAAATCGGTCAATATTTCTTCTGCTCAAACTCTTTAAATTTGCTTCTATTTCGTATAGCCTCTTCACAAGCTCATCTTTGTCTTCTCTTACCTGCTCTAAATAGAATACTATTGGACCAAGGACATCTTCTTGTTTTTCCAAAAACTTTTTCATATCAAGCTCTATAATATCAACTACCCGGTATTTAAATATATCATCCCTGAATATATCAAAAGCCTCCATTAAGTTTGTTGATATATTCCATCTTTCGTCAATTCCGTTATAAACAACTATCGGTATAATTGCGGGCAAAACTTCTACTCCTTTTCTTATCTCTTGTGCCCATAAGCTTATCATGTATTTTAATATTCTAAGTTGCATATCCCTCTTTACTGTTGACTGATTCTCTATCAATATGTAAAAATATACTTCCCGTTCCCTCAACCTTGCTTTTGCAATGACATCAGCTTCTATCTGCATAAAATCCTGTGTTACATAGTTTGTTTTTACCAGCTTAATTGAATCTTCATCTATCATCTCTGCCCATTTGTACTTTAGTATATCTTTTATTAAAAGAAGTATATCCTTTTTCTCTTCAAATAAAAATTTAAATGTGGAATCATGTTCTTTTGGAGGCAAATTTTCACTCAAAACATTTTTTCCTTTCATTTTTACATTTTTTGCTCCAAACTGATTTTATTACACAATTATTATTATACCACAAATTCTTTATTTTGTCTTAAGAGAAAAGGCCGCCCTCTCTACCGAATTGGCGGCCTTTTGAAAGCAATTGTTCAATTCACTTACGGATTTACAATGCTCACAACCTTGCCATCGTATCCTAAGATGAGGTACACTCTCTGACCAACTTTAAATGTATCTGCCAAAAGCACAGATGGGTCAAAGTCTTCGCTCACCTCATATGTCTTGTCTACAAGCTTTCCTGATACCTGGTCATATACGTTCACAACAATAGACTTTGGTGTAAACCTTGTTGGTTGGTAGCTCTTGACGTAACCCTCAACTTTGCTATCTACAACAAGTATGAACTTGTTGCCGCCCCAGATATCTGTCACAGCATATACAACATCGTTTTTCTGAATATAGCTGTAGTCCACAACATCCCCATCTTTTATAACTTTGCTACTACCACTTATATCCAGATCACCTGCTTTTAGCGTTAAGTATGTCTGCTCATTTGCAATGTATGGCTTGCTGTATACAGGGTCAAATATTACACAGTAGTCATATCCTTTTTTCTTACTTGACAGTCCAAACACAAGCGATGTTGACATCTGAAGTCTGCTAAGTGCTGTTGAAAAATCAATCTTTGAACCATTATAGTAATATGTTATATTTTGAGGCAATATCATATCAAGTTGACTACCACCCTTGTCAACTGTCACTTTGTTTGAAATGGCAGAAAGTACTGTCACACCTTCGGTTGAATTTAGTTTTTTGTACACAAGGGTTATCTGATTGTCTTGGTCGATGTAAAACCCATATTTTGCACCAAGTTCTAAATTCACATTTTGGTTTTCTGGCAATGTTAAAATTCCCTGGTCTGTCAAAATTTCATTCACATCAAGCCCTTTTGTAGTTGAATATGTCCCCAAAATCACTGTCTCTACATATTTTCCATAGCTGTCGTAGTATGGGTCTTGAATTATTGCATACTCATAGGAATTTCCTGCTGCGTTGTATCCAAAATAAATCTTTTGCCCTGATTTTATTATGTTTTTCAAACTATTGTAGTCAACCTTACTTCCATTGTAATAATAAACAGGTTTTTGTGGCAGGAAAGTAGAGCTGCTTGTGCTGCCTTTTTTGAGAACAACATTTGTATCGCTTATAACCTCTGTAATCTCTGCTGTATCGACGCTGTTGAGCTTCTTTACAACCTTTGTGATTGTATCATCTTTGATATATACCCCATATTTTGCACCAACTGTAAGCTTGCCTGCTGTGGACTTTACCGCGTATATCCCTTTGTCTGTTAAAACCTCGTTTGTAGATAACTTATCAGATACAACCGCATCTGCCAGAACGATAACCTCAGTATATGCACCGTACTCAGATGAATATGGGTCCTGAAGAACAATATACTCGCAAGTTTTCCCATCCTTTGAGTATCCAAAATAGATTTTTTGACCTGATTTTAACGCGTTTTTCAAATCACTGTAGCTAATTTTATTGCCGTTATAGTAGTAAACAGGTTTTTGTGGCAGGATTATGTTCTCCTGGCCTTTTGATGATTTTAACTTTACATTTGTATCACTAACAACATCTGTAATCTCATACAAATTCACAGTATTTAATTTTTTTACAACTAATGTTATCTTGTCATCCTTAACATAAACACCATACTTTGAGCCAATCTCCAGTTTTGTGTTTATATTAGGTAAATAAAATATACCTTTGTCTGTTAAAACCTGATTGTTTTCTAAAGCAGGGTTTAAAAGTGCATCCTGCAGGATTATTGCCTCAATATAGTTTCCATACTGGGTGCCGTATGGGTCTTGAATAACATATGCCATAACCTTGCCTGTGTCAGGGTCTTTTGATACATAGAGTATCTGGTCTTCTTTTAAAATGTTTGGTAAATTTTCATAGCTCTGTTTTGTTCCTTGATAGTAATATAAAGGTTTGCTTGTCAGCTGAATCCTTTGTGTTTTGCCGTTTTGAGCAGCATCAAGTGTGTAATCATCTATATTTGTAATTGTAAACTTTTCTGATACCCACACTTTTTGCAAAGCTGCAGTGATTGTATCATCTTTTATATACACTCCATACTTTGCTCCAATTTCAAGGTTTTCAGGTTTTATTGAAGATGCAACAAAGTATATTCCCTTGTCTGTCTGAACCTGGTTTGCCTCTAACGACGATGATGTTTTAGGAGTTGCCAAAATCAGCACCTCATCGTAGTTTCCATAAACCTCTTGTGCATATATGTCTTTAATTACAATATAGTCCACTTTGCTCCTATCTTCAGAATAGATAAAGCTTATTTTCTGGTTCGGTTTAAGTACATTTTCTATTGCATCATAGCTCTGCTTTGAGCCGTTGTAATAGTATGTTGCCGAAGATGGCAAAGTTATTGATTTTGTCTTTCCACTTTCCTTGTAATATACAGTCCTGCTGCTTACCTTTGTGCTGACAATCTGGAAAGAATCAGCTTCAGTGCCAAACACTTTCGTGATTTTATTGGTATCAACCTGAAGCATGTACTTTTTCCCAACTTCAAGTTGCGTCTTTGTTGCATTCACAAGCACTCCGCTGTCTGTCAAAACCTCATTTGGAAGAAGCTTTGAAGAAGTTTTGCCGGTATCAAGCACAACATACGATTTGTAAAGCCCAACATACTCAGAAAATTTTGTGCCGTTGCTTTGGGATGAAGCTGATACTCCACTTAAAGCTGACTGGCCAGATTGAGCTTGATTTCCACCGCTTTTGACATAAGTATCAAGAAGCCTTGATAGCATCAGTGCCGCAGCCCAGCGCGGAACCTTTTGCGACGCAGAAAGGTTTATTCCTTTTATAAGCCCAAGCTCTGATGCTTTGTCGATATAATTCTGCGGCCAGATGCCAGAAAGATCTGAGTCGGAATACCCAAGCATCCTCACAATAGCAGTTGTTGCCTGGGCAAAGGTAAGCGGGTCATTTGGATGGAACTTATTGTCTGCCATTGGTGTCATGTATTTTTTCTTTACCGCCCAGTTGACATATCCACAAAGTGTGGTGTTTGGCTTTATATCTGGATACTGAGAATATCCTTTTAGCAGATTCACCTCATCCTCTACGTTTGAAATCTTTACAATCGCAGCTGCAAACTCACCGCGTAAGACAGCAGCATTTGGCTTGAAATAGTCCTTGTAAACAAGAATCCCAAGCTTATTTAACTTTTCTACTGCCTGCTTGTAACTTGCATTTGATGGAATGTCTTTGTATGCAGCAAAAGCAGAAGACAAACCAAAGTTTACAACCACAAAGCAAAGTAACAAAATGACTGCTAAAAACTTTTTTCTCATCTTTTCATATCCCCTCCAAGCTTATTCGTATCTTAACGCTTCTATCGGGTTGAGGCGCGATGCTTTTGATGCCGGGAACAGTCCAAAGACTATCCCTATAGCAAGTGAAATTGTAAACGCAAGAATAGCCCATGGTATTGAGAATATGGCTGTTGCAATATTAAGTTTTGACATTACTCTTATTGTCACAAATCCCAGTATTATACCCACCACTCCACCAAGTCCTGTCACAACAGATGCTTCTATCAAAAACTGAACAAGTATGTTTCTCCTCTTTGCGCCGATTGCTTTTCTGATTCCAATCTCTCTTGTCCTCTCTGTCACAGACACAAGCATGATGTTCATGATGCCAATTCCACCGACAATGAGCGAAATTGCAGCAATTCCGGCAAGCATAAGCGTGAGTGTCTGGGTTACACTGTTTAATGTGTCAAGTAGCTGGGCTGTGTTGAAAACTCTAAAAGCTGTAGAGTCGTTGTAAATCTTCATGAGAAAATCGTTGAGATAGTTCATTACAACTTCACTTCTGTTACCATCCGTGATTTTTATCGCAAAGTTTCGGATTATTGCGTTTCGTGTGAGCCTTTGTGCAACTGTTACAGGGACTATCACCTGGTCATCGTCTGACTGCTCCTGCGAATTTGCCCGCTCTTCTAAAACACCAACAACTGTGAATATCTGCCCGTTTATCTTTATCTTTTTCCCTATCGGGTTTTGCCCGTTAAATAAATCCTTTACGATGTACGTCCCAACAAGCGCAACCTTTTGACGATAGTCTACATCAATTGGCAAAATAAACCTTCCGCTGCTGACGTTGACGTCTCTCACAAGGCTGTAGTCTGCTGTTGTTCCAATGAGGGTCGTATCGTGGGTGTTTGTCCCATACTTGAGCGTGACAGAGCTCGATACAGTTGGTGCGATTGCCTCAATATCCTCTGCGTGCTGCTCGGCAAACTGCTGAAGCTCTTCATATGTGACGTTTCTGTTACTGTTTCTTCCTGTGATGTTTATTTGAATGAGATTTGTTCCAAGCCTTTGCAGCCTGTCTGTTATGCTTTTGGTGCTTCCCTGGGCAAGCCCAACAACCGCAATTACTGCCCAGATACCAATGATGACGCCAAGCATAGTAAGAAAAGACCTTAGCTTATTTGAAAGGATGCTCTTTATTGCCATCTTGAAAGCCAAAGCAAACTGAGCCACCTGTCAGCTCACCTCCTTGTCCTCTATTATTTGACCGTCCTGAATTCTTACAATCCTTCTTGCCTGCATGGCAATGTTGTTATCGTGCGTGATTAGGACAATGGTGTTTCCTTGAGCGTGAAGCTCCTTGAAAATCTGCATAATCTCAGCACCTGATTTTGAGTCCAAGTTCCCAGTGGGCTCGTCAGCCAGGATTATTGGCGGGCTTGTGACAAGCGCCCTTGCAATTGCAACTCTCTGCTGCTGACCGCCTGAAAGCTCTCTTGGCCTGTGGTGCATTCTATGTTCCAAGCCAACCCTGGCAAGAGCTTCTTTGGCAAGCTTGTGACGCACAGAGGCTGGAACACCTTTGTAGATTAAAGGAAGCTCAACGTTTTCAAGAGCTGTGAGCTGTGGTATTAAGTTAAAGTTTTGAAACACAAAGCCTATCTTGCTGTTTCGAATCTCTGCAAGCTGGTTGTCATTTAGCCTGCTGACTTCATGACTATCCAGTATGTATGTGCCAGATGTTGGTGTGTCAAGACAGCCTATGATGTTCATAAGAGTTGATTTTCCTGAGCCGGATGGACCCACTATTGCAACAAACTCGTGAACATTGATTTTCAGGTTAATACCGTTTAAAGCATACACCTCATTTTCGCCCATCTTGTAGATTTTGTAGATATCATAAAGTTCGATCATAGCAAGCTTTCACCTTCTTTTTTTATTACCTGTTTGTGTTACTTCCCTGAGAACCAGACGACTGATTTGTTCTGCCAGTACCGCTTTGGTTTTGTCTGAACTGTCTGAACTCGCCTGGCATTCCACCACCTGGTCCGCCAAACCCGCCCATTATGTTAAATCCCTGCTGAGTTTGCGTCTGGGTGCTTGTTGAGCCTGTAGAAAGCGGTGGCAGGACAACGATATCGCCTTCGCTAAGTCCGCTTACAATCTCGATGTATGAGTCATTGTTTATACCAACCTCAACAGGTCGCAAAACTGCGCCTTTATAGTAGCTGCTACCCAGCAAACTTGCCATCCTTCTTGTTCGCAGCTGCGAAGAGCTACCTGTGCCTTGACTATTTTGTGACCATG
This sequence comes from Caldicellulosiruptor bescii DSM 6725, assembly GCF_000022325.1. NCBI lineage: Bacteria > Bacillati > Bacillota > Caldicellulosiruptorales > Caldicellulosiruptoraceae > Caldicellulosiruptor > Caldicellulosiruptor bescii. The sequence continues at coordinate 2,432,076 of NC_012034.1, forward strand.
AACCTCTTGACTGGCTGCTTGTCGACTGCTGCGTATTTTCTGTGCTGCTACCTTCTTGCTGCCATCTTTGTCGCCAGTTTTGTGAGCCTTGAGCAGAGCTTTGCTGATTGTTTCCAAAACCTCCCTGTGGGAAAAATCCGCCAGTTTGCCCTTCTTGAGTGCTATTTTGACTTGAGCTTTTTACAAACACAAAGTACCTGTTGCCGAATTTCTGGACAGCTTCAAGCGGCACCATCAAAACATCTTGTTTCTGGTCTACAATTATCTCTGCGTTTGCGTTCATGCCAATCTTGAGGTTCTTGGGATTGTCAATTGAGATCGTAACAGAGTATGTTGTAACACCGTTCTGGGTTGTTCCCTCAAGCGGGATTTTGGCTACTTTGCCTGTCAGCGGGTTTGTCTGGGTCTCTGGTAGAGCATCAACTGTTATATTTACTTTTTGCCCTACTTTTATTTTAGCAATATCAAGCTCATCTATGTCAACCCTGAATACTAAATTTTTGTTATCAAATACAGTTGCAAGTACCTCTCCCGCTTTTATGTTATCGCCTTTCTTGAAGTTTATATTGGTCACAACACCGTCAAACGGAGCTTTAATGTAGTAGTTTTCCAAGTTATCCTCTGCATCCTTTAACTGGTCCTGCAAGTTTTTAAGCTGTGTCTGGTAGTTCTTGAGCTGTTTTGACAGGTCATCGTTTGAAAGTTTTAAAAGCACAGCACCTTTTTCAACAAACTGGTTGTTTCTTGCAAAAATCTCAGAAACCTCGCCGTCAACCTTTGCCTTGACATTTTCTTTGTCTACATACTCCAAGGTTGCATCCTGCGTGCTAAGATATACTTCAGCTCCTACCTTTATCTCAGCACTTGCCTTCATACCTTCCTTCAGAGCGCCGGGGTTTGAGATTGTGATTTCAACATCAAAAACTTTGCCACCGTAGTCATTTGTGTAAGTTGTGTTCCCAAGATAGCTTACTGTGCCCTGGATTGACTGTGAAATGTCAGGAATGTAAACAACTGCTGGCGCACCTATCTTGACCTTGTCGAAAAGCGCTGCTGAAAATGGTAATGTAACTTTCAGCTTTGATGTATCAATTATTGTCAAAACGCTTAAGCCTTTTGAAATTCTGTCTCCTTCTTGAGCATTCAGATTTTTAACATACCCTGAAATGGGTGCGGTGATAACAAGGTTTTTGATGCTTTCCTGAACATCTGCAATTGAAGAGTTTACATCGTCAATCTGACTCTTTATTGAGTCAATCTTGTTCTTTGCATCCTGGCTTTCAAGCTCAAATATTACATCCCCTTTTTTGACAGAATCCCCGTCTTTGAAAAATACATTTGTGATGGTTGAGCTCACAGTTGATGTGAGATCAACGCTCTGGGCAGACTCAATCGGACCTGAACCGGTGACACTAACGGTTATATCGCCACGCGTCACTCTTGCAGTCCTCTGCTGAACTGTTTGATTTCGATTTTTTCTTCCCTGAACAAACCTGTATATTCCAAACCCTGCCCCTGCCAAAATTGCAACAATTACTATGGATATTATAACTCTCTTTAAAACCTTGCTTTTTAAACTGAACTTAAACTTTGAAGTTTTTAGCGGTTTTACTTTCTCTGCCATATGCACACCCTTCCTTTCGCTTTTTTTACTGCTTTATTTTGAGCTCTGGCTATATGTCCCCATAACCATAATCCTTTTTGCAGTTGTCTTTTTGCTGTCAGAATACCAGATGTACACTATGTTGTTTGCTTTCAAATCCTTAACAGTCAGATTCTTTTCTGTCATCTGACCATTTTGAAATGTTCTTGTAACAATCACTGTTGATTTTGAAATTGCTATTGTCTTTGTCTGGCTTGATAGCTTTAGATTCATCATGCCTCTGCCAAATCCACCTTGAGGTAGCTGAGAAGCCATTCTTTGCTGAGGTTGATTGTTTGATGTGTTTTGCCTTGGCTGTGGTCTTTCGATTGTCGCAACTGTGATGGTTATTTTGTTTGACTCAACTTTTTTAATCACACCAATTAACTCCGGCGTCTGATATGGGTCGTATGTGCCCTGGACAAGAATTTTTGAGATGGTTTTCTTTTTGCTATCTGCATACCAGATGTACAAGATGTTGTTTGTCTTTAAGTCCTTTGTTGACAGCTTCTTCTCTGTTATCTGACCATTTTGAAATACTCTTGTTACAATTGATGTTTTGCTTGAAACTGTAATTGTTTGCGTCTTGTTTGTCAGCTCAATTCTACCTCTTCCAAATCCTCTACCATCGCTTTGAGAAGAGAGCTTTGCGATGTAGATTGTGATTTTACTGCCAGATAAACTCTTTACAACGCCAATTAAATCTGGCTGGGAATTTTGAGCACTGTTCGATTGGGCATATGATATATTCCATGGTAAGATCAACACTGCAGCTATAAAAGTAAATGTTAACATAAGGGACATATAAGCTTTTAGGCTTTTCGTTATTCTCATTTTTTTTGCGTTTCCTTCTATGAAGATTTTTCCTCTTTAAATATATTAGCAGTAATTTGTAAATAAATTTTTAAATTTTTATAAACAAATTTTAATGAAATGTGAAAATTGTGAAATGCGGAAAAATAAAAAAGGTGGGCTAAATACCCATCTCGCTTTTAGTCATAACCAGAAAAATTTAGCGAAGATAATAACATTATCTTTTTCATCAGTCTAACCCTCTATTTTTACAAAACCGTTTTCTTCTAAAAACTTAATGGCTTCCTCTATTTTTTTCTCGGTGTATTTATTGCCTTTTAACCTTTTCACTTTTTCTATAATTTCTTTTTTATTAAGCACATCAGTCCCTCGAATTTTTAGTTGATTTATCACGTAATCCACTGTTGAAAAATTAACTCCAATTCTGAGACGTTAAAGCTCAACAAGTTTTTTATTATATCCTTAATCACTTTTGTGTCTATCATCTCTATCTCATGATGGCTCAAATATTTTTCATCATCTGATACTTCTTTATTAATTTCTAATCTGTTTATACCACATTCTAACTGGCTATTTGTACGGACCATAATAGTGAATCTAAAGCTAACATTACTTCTTTGTTTTTCTCGTCTATTATTTAGACACTCTAATTGGTAAATTCATTTAAATTCAGTAAAAGTAATTTAATTTTATTTACTATAACTATTTCTTCTTAGCTATACTATCAAAAATTTTATTTCTATTGAGATTTTAGCCTAATTCAAGTATATTTTTATTATAGCGATTCTTTACAAATACCAGTAGGAGAGGTGATGATTTCAGATGAACAGGTGGTATCTTTTTTTTGTGATGGTTATTCTACTTTGGACAGCTACTGGTTTTTCAGCAGCCAAGCCAGACTATAAGCAGCTTTATGAAAATCTGTTGAAACAGTACAATAGTTTAAAGTCTGAAAACGCAAATCTTAAAAAGCAAATTAATACACTTCAAAATCAGGTAAAATTGTTAAACCAAAAAATTTCAAGCTTGCCTAAGGAATATGAATATGATCTTGTCAAAGATGATGTGACTATTTCAGAAAAACTTCCATTCATCAGCTACAAAGGACGAAGATATGTGCTCTTTGATTCAATTATTACTACTTTTTTATGCATTACAAATAAAGATTATGCATTTGATGTTCAAGAAAAAAAGGTTAAAATTTTGTCCTCTTTTAAGAAAAAAGAAGGAACGTGGCTAACTGATCTTAAACCAACATATTTAGGAATGTTCTCCTCCTTTGGCTTTAACGATGAAAATATAACTGTCAATTATCAAAAGTTCTTCAAAAATATCTGGTGGAAACACTGGACAAACGGTGCCCAGTTTAGCCTTACGTACAAGATTGAGGGAAAATACAAGAAATTCAGCTGCTGGCTTGGCATAGCAGATTGTTCTACCAACAGTTCAAAAGGTGTAGTCAGAATTTTGGGTGACGACAAGCTTTTAGGCGAGTATAAGCTTGAATTGAACAGAAAACCAACGTTAGCAGAAATAAACGTAGAAGGAATCAATACTTTGACATTACAATTTGAAAGAACCTTTGCGGCTGATTTAGGTGATACTTATATTTGTGTTGGCGACCCGCTTTTGGTTCCTTAAATCTAAGAGGTATGATTAAACAAAATAAAAGAGGGTGAGAATCAATCTCACCCTCTTTTATTTCAGCTTTATTATTATTTCCATGTTCCACTCACACTTGTTTGTGCAAGTTCATTATTATTTGTTAATGAATCTTTTACTCTTTTACTTGTGTCATATGCTGGTACATAGTCTACCTTAATTGTGCTGTATCTCTTGTCACCACTGAACTTGAAGACTATATTGTCGGTCTTAACATCAACGCCTGCATCAGGATTTGTTATTGCTCCTCCGATATACACCTTGAATTGGTCAAGAACATATGTTGAATCTACAACAATTGCTTCACTGAATTTAACTGTAACCTCTGTAACATTATATGTTGCATTGTATACAGCTTCAACTGCAGTAATTGTTGGTGCAATCTTATCACTTGCAGTCACTGGTCCTACTGCACTGCCACTATTAATTGATCTTCCAAGCAGGTCTTTTGTAATTGAGTTAGCCTTGATAGTTACAGTCACACCATTTCCATCTTTCTTAGCATCAGCACCAATTGCTGTTGCAAGGTTCAAAACAACAGCTTTGCTACCTGCATCCCATGTCGCATAAAGAACTCCTATTGTATTTGACCCTGCTTTGACCTCAAAATCCCCAGCATAAAGTGTATATTCATTAATATTGCCTGTTAAGAATACTTTTAACTGTGTTGTTGAAACAGCTTGAACACCGTTAGTTGAGTCAATAGTAACAATTGCAGTGGATGAAGATACAAATTTAGTAGCATCTTTCTGAATTGCCAATGTTGCCTTATTACCATTTGTATCTGCAACACCAATTATCTGCAAGTATGTCATATTAGCAAATTCAGAATCTTTAATTACAAGTTTCACAGTTTTACCATTTGCCAACACGCTTGCAGTTGCACCACTGAAATCCTTAAGTACATAACTGCTATCCAGATACTTATAATTTGTAGCTATATTAGCGCTTGCTGCATTCAATGTCTTATTAAATGTTATATAGAGTTCTGTTGTGTCGCCAGAAACATCATTGTATACTATTGGAGCAACTACATCCGGTGCACTTGTATCAGAAAGTGTAGCTGTAACTGTCTGCGGCAAGCTTGCATTCTTAAGTGGTGTGAGGTCTTCAATGCCACTTACTTGAACTGTTACAACACCTGCTGGCAGTTGTGAAGACAATACAACTTTCAATGTATTCTTAATCTGATTACCACTACTGTCTGTATCCCAGGTAATTACACTGATAACTTTTTGGTTACCATCTTTATCTTTCACAATAATCTTGTTGTCAGAAGGATTAGGAACACGTACATCTTCACTAAATGTTACCTTTACTGTAGTAGAATCAGCTATTGTAACTGATTTAACAGTAGGTCTTTCTGTGTCAATTGTTGGAACAACGTATTTTTCAAATTTTGCTGTCTGCCCAGTATAATCCTTAACTTCTATTGTAACCTTAGCACCAGATACTGGTATACAAGTTGCCAACTCATCACCAGAAGATATTGTTACTACGTTACCATCTACTGATGTACCTGCTATAATACCATTTGACAACGATACACTTACAATGCTCTGTATTGCTTTGCTAAATTCAAGCTTAACCTGGCTAAGTGTTGCTGTGACATTCTTCAACTCAATAGGTGACTTGTCTTCTGCAACACTAAAGCTCATTGATGGATTTACTACAAGCAATCCAGCTATATCTGTAACACCTGTAACACTCAATGTGTTATTACCAACATTCAGAGGAATGTAAAGATTCAGAACAATTACATTTGGGTCTATAGAACTGTCTTCATTGAATCCCTTAACCTCTTTTACGAGGTACATTCCGTTCAATGTATAGTTTGCAGGATTTGCATAGTTTTTAACTGGTTCACTGAACTCAACTCTAAGCTTCTGCGGGTTCTCAGCTGTAACCTTTACTATAGCCGGAGCTGTTCCATCTTGTACAGGGCCAATTTCAGTTGTATATGCCTCCTTAAGACCCAAACCTGTTTTGAGTGTAACTTTAACTTTGTCCTGGTTTGCTAAATCGTCTTTCAAAATTAGTGTAACCTTCTTCTTATCTTCGCTCAGTCGCACTGCACCAATTGACTTTGTTGCATCTCCTACTTTAATTTCATAGTTATTTTTATCAACAGCATAAACGTCCTTTACATCTCTATTGAACGTTACAACAACTTGCTTCAAGTTTGGTACTTCAACTTTTGCAACTTGAAGCTGTACTGGTACTGCTACAAAAGTTTTGCCTGTATCATTACCCTTGTAATACAGTTTATAAGTAGCACCTTCTGTTTGCGCTGCTGTCTTGAGCACAAGCTTTCCTGCTCCAAAGTCAGATGCCTGAGAATCAATTAATGTTACCGCAATTGTCTTTGATGCATCAGATGCATCCTTGATCTCAAAGTCAAGAGGAATTACATCGCCATCTTCAAGTGTTGCAGGCTCATTTCCAAGATATGCATCAACATAAACTTCAATTGTGTCATTTGCAACTGCTTTAACATCTTTAACAACTATAGTCTTTTCTGGTGGGAAGAATGCATTTGCGAATGCTACAGCTGCTTGACCTCTGATTACAACATCACCAATTCCAACTTCATCTTCAATACCATTGAAGAACCCAAGTTCAAGAGCTTTTCTTACATAGTTGAGAGGCCATTTTCCTGCTGCTGGGCTTTCACCTTTTGCAGCAACAAGCATCTTGCAGAGCTCTTCAAACTTGACAGGTTTGTCTGGCTTGAATGTTCCATCTGGGTAACCATTTACAATGCCGAGGTCTTTACCTGCCTCAACATATGCAAATGCCCAATGATCCTGTGGAACATCTGTGAATGACTGCTCAGCATAAACATAGTCTTTTACCACATCTTCTTGACCTGTTGCTCTGATAATCATTGCCAAGATTTCTGCTCTTGTAAGTTGCTTGTCGAGCATCAGGTCGCCTTGCTCATTACCTTTCAAGATACCTTTGTCTTGGAGAATCTTTGCTGCCTGGTCATACACAGAACCAGCTGTCTCTTCTGTAGTAGCTTCGTCCTGTGCAAACACAGGCGCAATTATTGAAAGAGCAAATAAGAGAACTGTTACGATAGCGATGAGTCTTTTGAATTTTTTCATAACTACTCACCAAACCTCCTTGTATGATTTTTTAGTGATGAGGTTATACTATTTTTTATAGCCTCATCACTTACAGCTAAAATTTTATCAAGCGGTTTTTTAATAGTCAATAGCTCTGACTAAACTGTAATCAAACTGTAAAATTAGTGAAACAATTTTATTACACTTTGAAAACCTGCATAGCCTCTTTTAAATCCTGTGCAAGCTTATTGAGGCTTTCTGCCATAGCACGAAGCTCTTCAATTGCAGCAAGCTGCTCCTGAGTTGATGCAGAAACCTCTTCTGAGGATGCAGCAGTCTCCTGTGATATTGCCGAGATATTTTCGATGCTTCTCACAATAGTATCTTTTTCTTTATCTATTGACATAATAGATTGATTAATATTTTCTATACCATCAATTAAATCATCCATAGCAGATTTTATGCTTGAAAATGCTTCTGAAACATTTTTAACAGCTTCATTTTGCTTTTCAATAACATCTTCTACTTTATCAGCAACGTCCTGAGCAGCTTTTGTTTGACTTACAATCCTTTTTATCATATCCTCAACTTCTCTTGTTGACTCTTTTGACTGGTCGGCAAGCTTTCTAATCTCACTTGCAACAACTGCAAAACCTCTTCCTGCCTCACCTGCTTTTGCAGCTTCAATTGAAGCGTTCAGAGCCAAAAGTTTTGTTTGTTCTGAGATGCTGCTTAAAACTTGAATAATTTTGCCAATTGATCTTGAATATTCTGCAAGCTGGTTAATAGTTGAGATCATTGTGTTTGTAATGTTTTCTGTATCAAGCGAAACATTGCTAAGTACCTCAACAGCATTTTCACCTTTTTCAGAAAGATTAGATACCTCTTGTGTCAGTCTTTCCATTTTACTGGATGATTCAACAATAGTTTCTATTTTCTCACCAAAGCGTGAAACTACCTCAACAACACCTGTTGCTTCTTTTGCCTGATTTGATGCACCTTCTGCAATTTCCGAAATTGCTTTTGCAACTTCATTTGAGGCTGCAGCTGTTTCACCAGCTACTGTTGATAATGTAGAAATTGCAGATGTTACCTCACCGCTTAGGGTTACACCTTTTTCTATAAGCTGTTTAATATTTTTTGTCATATTATTGAAACTGTGTGCCATAAGACCTATCTCGTCATAACGCTGAATATCTAATTTTACTGTCAAATCGCCTTTTTCTGCAACTTCAAATGCCTTTGTTATCTTTTCTATGTCTCTAACAATTCTCAACGCAAAATATATTCCAAGAACAAGTGCAAGCAAAGTAAATGTTATTGTAAGAACAATTGAAATGACTTCTAATTTCCTTGCACTTGTCATGAGCTGTGAAATAGGAATCATACCTATAACAGCCCACGGTGTATCTGGAATCAATGAATAGGTTATAAGAAATGGTTGATTTGAATATACTGTATCAAAAGCTCCTGATTGCTTATCAGCCTTCATATTTTCTAAAACCTTTTTTATAAAATTGGTATCTTTGTTTGGTATATTTTTGAATTTGTTCTCCCATTCAATTGGTAGTACAACCTGCCCCTGAGAAGAAACTGCAAGCATAAATCCACCCTGTTGAGAAATCTGAGATTCCTGAAGCTGGTCTCTAAGCCAGCTCTTGCTTACATCAAAGAGCATCACACCAAGAGTTTCATTTGTTGCAATGTCTTTAAACGGAAGTCCTATACAAAAAGCATACTCAGGAATATTTGCATTGTTTTTTTGGGCAACCTCATCAAACTCCTTATCATGCGCTTCAATTATTGTAGGTCCTCCAGCATCAAGTATTTTTTTGTACCATCCTGTATTTTTTATTTTTTCATAATCAAGTTCAAACACTATTGATGGATTAAACAATGATTTTTCTTTGTTTACCAATATGTAAATCCCTGCAATCATGTTATTAGAAATTAATACATTTTGGATAGCTTTGTTTGCATTCGTCTGCAGTGTTATTTTTTCGTAGTCTTCTAATGCTACCTGTTTACTTTCAGAGTAGTACCTTTGAATAAGCTCATTAGACATAAGTTGAGTTGCATTGTTCTGAGCAGTTTTAATTGCAAGCTGAAAGTATTTTGCAGTTGAGTCTGTTGCAGCAAGATATGATTTCTTACTTTCATTGATAACCGATTTTACGGACATTGATATTGACAAAATATCAATTATTACAATTGGAACAATTACTATACACGCAATCAACAATGCAAAGCGTTTTGCAAGTTTTCCACTCTTTAAAAATGAGATAATCAGGCTTTGTAGATTAACGTTATTTCTTGATTTGGCAATACCTTTCTTTTTCACAAGTACTCCCACCCTTATAAATTTTGTATGTTAATTTTGATTATATCTTATTTTACCTGCCAATACAATAAATAAGTCATTCTTTATTAATAATTCGACAAAATATTTTCTCATAATTATTTAACTTTGAATAAACAAAATAACTCAAATAATTTAAATTAAATATACTAATTGGATGGTAATTTAAAACAAAATCCTGCAAAAGACATCCTCTTTTGCAGGGCCATCAAAATTTATTTAAACAGCGTCAAAAGAACCCCTGCTGCAACCGCCGAGCCAATTACCCCGGCAACGTTTGGTCCCATTGCGTGCATCAAAAGAAAGTTTGACGGATTCTCCTTTTGTCCTACAACCTGCGAAACACGTGCTGCCATTGGAACAGCTGAAACTCCTGCAGAACCAATCAAAGGATTTATCTTGCCGCCAGAGAGCTTGTACATAATTTTGCCAAACACAACTCCGCCCTGTGTATGGCTGCCTGCTTTGATTGTCTCATCAACTGCAACTTCAATGTTTCGAAGAGCGTTTAAAGCATCAAATATCCTTACTATATCCATTCCATTTTCGATAGATTTTCGGACAAACATCCTCACAACATCGTCTGGATAGTGTCTGTAACCTAAAAGGTTTTGCCCGCGAAGAAGCATCTGGAGCTTTGTGTTTTTCACTTTTGATCTTATCTTTCGCAAGCGTTCCCAAGGATCTTCATTTAAGTACCTAAGACATGAGTCAAATGTTGCACCGCCCCAGCACTCAATAGAATAATACCCCGCCTTATCTATTTTCTCTAAAATTCCATCAAAATCTTCATAAGGCATTCGCGTGGCAATTAAAGATTGCTGGGCATCCCGCAAAACTGTCTCTGTGATATAAATCCTTTTCATTTTTGTTCAACCCCTTTTACCACCTGAATTGAATTTTGCTGCCAACTTTATTGTTGGTCAATTTTTTAACAAAAGGCGCATGGTATTAATTGTAGCACCTTTGCTTAAATTTTTCTACATTAAACTCTACAAACCTGTTTGTGAACATTTCACTATTTACAGCTTTATATCTGCGCCTATCACTCCCAAAAGCTTACCAATACAGTCATATACAGGCATAGAAACTGTAATGCAGTAGTTTCTTGTTATAGCTGAGATGTAAGCTGAAGATACATATGTGTGACCTGCCACTGCTTTTGTGAACCATTCCCTGACTTTTGCGTTTTCTATGCCCTCCGGCGGATTTGAGTAAATGAACGTTCCATCAGGGTTGTTTGTCCACAGAGCCTCAAGTATATTAGAAAACTTTTGAAGACTCTGGTCTATAACCTCTTTGTGATTGAGCTCTTTCTGCCAGCTTAAAACAAGCTGCGGAATAACTTCATTTTCAATTATTTCAATAGCTTCTGTAATGCGTTGCTGGTTTACTTCTATCTCTACTCTCTTTGTAATTTTTACTGAGATGTCATTTCTGACAGACTCAAACTCCCTGCACATGTCAACAAGCCTGTTCATAAGCCGCATAAGCCTTTCTGCAGTTTTTTTACTTACCTCTACAGAACTCAAAATTCTGCTGGTGCTCAAATCGACAGCGATGTAGCTATTTTCCAGTCTTGTTACATAGTGCTTAAGATCATTCACAATAGAGTACTGGACAGAAAGTTTCTCTGAGGCTTGTGAAATCTTCTTGTTTGTGTAGTCAACAAGCTGAGATACTTGATTTAATCTCTGGAAAGTAGTCTTGCCATATTCTACCTGCATTGATATAATATCCTTACTTTTCTCGCTTAGGCTTGAAATTCCATCAACTATGCCAGAAATCTCTATGATAAAGTCTCCAATCTCGTCTGCAGTCGTTTTTGTATCATTTGAAAGTCTTCGGATTTGGTCAGCAATTACATGAAAGCCTGTTTTGAAATTCTCGCCAAGCACACTTTCAAGCTTTGCAGATTCAATAGAAGCGTTCAGTGCAAGGATGTTTATCTGCTCTGAAATTTTTACAATTGTGCCAAGAAAATCTTCTACCTTTTTGAAAACAGCCTTGAGTTTGGTTATTTTGTCTGCTATTTTCTGGGTATACGCTGTATTTTCCAAAACCATATTTTCCAAATCGCTTGACACCTCTGCAAGCAGCTTTTGAATGTCTTCTTGAATATTCTGGTTTTTTTCTCTGAAATGAGCCATGAATTCTTCAAGGTCAGAAACATTTGTGTATGCACTTTCAATGTGTTGAAGGACAAGTTTCAAGCCTACCAAAAGCCCTGAGATGGAATTTTGAATGTCCCTGCTGTTTGAAAGCACAAGATTAGATTGCTGCTGGTTCTTTTCTGCGCTTGCTTCGATGTCATAAGCAACAGACAAGATCTTGTTGTATGCAAGGTCAATTTCTTTGAATATGTCACTTAGAAAACTTTGAAAAGATACTGCCCAGTCTTTCACAGGTTTCAAAAAGAGCTTTTCAATTGCGCTGAGGTTGTTCTTGCCCTGCAAAATTGAAAGTGTCTTGTCAACAAAGATTTTTAAAATCAGAATTGAAAATACGACTGATAGTACAAGCGCACCCAAGATAGTCAATACAACCTGCATCTTGCAAAACCCCCATGAAAAAAGTTTTACAAAAAAATTAAAGGCGCTTTGAAGCTCATCGCCCCAAAACGCCTTTGTTTTGGTAGAAGTATAAATTTTTATTTTTATTATAACACAGACATTTGAGAATAGCAAAGGGGAATTAAGAATATTTCGTATATTCTTCTCTTATCTTCTTTATCCTATCAATCTCAACCCCTGTTGCTTCAGCTATGAAATTATTATCAAACCCTTTTTGAATAAGCCTTCTAACAATTTCTTCTTCTTTTCGCTGTATACCTTCCTGTATGCCTTCTTCATAACCTTTTTCTTTGCCTTTTTCTTCTGCCTCTTTGTAATACTCCTGTATCAGCTGCTGAACATTGAATATAAACTCACCCACATCTTCCACCCCCTCAGCTTCTATCTTCTCCAATAATTCATCTATTCTGCTTTTCATCTCCTCTCTCACCTGCGGTTTTACTATCCTGAGCAGCCATGAACAAAACACTTTTAGCTGCGGCTGTGGTAACTTACAAACATATTCTGACACTTCACTGAGCTTTTCTACAAACTCCTCTGCATTTCTTCTTGACTTTTCTAAATAAAGAATAATACTTAAAAGGTCTAACCTACTTCTTAGCTTTTCATCATCAAGCCTATTTACATCAACCAGGATATAGTTAAACATATCATCCTTGAATATATCAAAACCTTTAAATATCTGGGTCGGTATGTTCCAGCTGCTTCTACCATTGTACAACACTATCGGAACAATTGGCGGTAATAACTCATCTGCCTTCTCTTCCATGTGTCTTTTCCATACCAAGCTCATATACTCAAACAATCTTTTCGGCATACTTTTGTCTGCAGTGGATTGTGGTTCTATTAACACATAAAAGTATATGTCCGTATCTTCTAATCTTGCTCTATATATGACATCTGCTTCTTTTTCTACAAACTCGTCCTTAATAAAACTCCTGTCAACAAACTCTAAACTCTCAGCATCTATTCTATTTACCCATTCTCTATTTATATTGCTCCTTAAAAAGTTTAAAAATACTTCCTTGAATTGAAATAATCTTTTGAACGTCAAATCATACTGGTTATGCGGTACTTTCTGCTGCATCTACTTCATCCTTATAATTAATTTTTATCCAGCTATAGTTTTTTCTTCTGTTTAAAATTATACCATAAAGACAAAGAGCATACAAGCAGCATCTCACTATTAATACTCGTTTGTTTAAGCCTCCCATCATCCTAAAATTGATATCAAAATGGGCTAAAAGGTCAAAAACCTCTGTTGAGGTTTTCAAAAACTCCTTTCAGAATAGCCCCTACAAATTCTTATTCTTTCACAGCTCCAGCTGTCAGACCCGACACAATTCTTTGCTGGAATACAAATACCATAAGCACAAGCGGAATCATTACCACAATTGCAGCTGCTGAAATCTCATCCCATGGAATTGTATATCTCCCCTGGAACATAACAATCCCAACAGATACTGTTCTCCAGATATCATCTGTGTTGATGACCAGGGCAAACAAGAACTCATTCCACGCAGATATAAATATCAATATCGCTGCAGTAAAAATCCCCGGTGCTATAAGCGGAGTTATTATTTTATAAAATATCTGGAATGTATTGCAGCCATCAATCTTTGCTGCCTCATCAATTTCATGAGATACACCTTGGTAAAATGTTGTCAGATACCAGATTGCAAGTGGCAGTGAAAATGTGGTGTATGGAATTAAAAGCCCAAAAAAGCTGTTTCTAAGCCCTAAGTTTTTTACCATAACGTAAATAGGAGATACAATTGTAATTTGTGGAAACATTGAGACAGCCAATGAAAGACTTAAAACAATGTTTTTTATCTTAGGTGAGATATTTGTCTTTGCAATTGCATATGCTGCAAAGCTGGCAATCACAATTGATATAACTGTAGTTTCAAGTCCTATTACAAAGCTGTTTAAAATATATCTTGCAAATGGCCGTTCAGTAAATACCATCTTGTAATTACCAATATGAGGCTTTAGTGTTATAAGAGATGAAATATTGAATATTTCGCTTTTTGGTCTTATAGAGGTAAGAAACAACCAATAAAACGGAAACAAAATTACAATCAAAGCGAATATAATTATCAAATTCATTACAATCTTTGCTATTTTCTCGCCTGTCAGCTTCTTTTTTTTCTTCATTTTACTTTATCACCTCTTTTGATGTGAAAATACCTCTGCGCCAAGAATCTTTATATAGATAAAGCTTATAATTGTCACCATTATAAAAATCAAAACTGCCAAAGTCGAACCTCTTCCAAAGTCAAGCTGGTTAAATAGAGTTTTGTAAGTGTAGATAGAGACTGTCTCTGTTGAGTTTGCAGGACCGCCACCAGTCAAAACATAAATCAGGTCAAATACTCTAAATGCATCCAAGGTTCTAAAAAGCAGGGCAACAAGTATGGTTGGTTTTAACATCGGTAGTGTAATCCTGAAAAATTGATAAACTGCATTTGCTCCATCCACTTTTGCAGCCTCATACAGTGACTCCGGAATTGTTTGAAGTCCTGCAACAAGCAATATTGCAATATAGGGTGTTGTTTTCCAGATATCTGCTGTCATTGCCGCAATCATCGCGTTTGTAGTGCTCGATAAAAGATCTGCCGAGCTTTTAATAAGTCCAATGTCTGCAAAAAACTTTGCCAAGATGCCAACCTGACCGTCATACATAAACTTCCACATCAAAGCTGATATCACTGTTGGAATAGCCCATGGCAAAAGAATAATACTTTTGAAAACATTTTTCAGGCTTGCTACTTTGTGCATAACAACTGCAAGCATCAGACCAAATACAAGTTCAAAAAACACTGTTACAACTGTAAACAAAAGTGTATTTTTTATAGCTGACAAAAACCTTGAATCTTTTAGATAGTAGCTATAGTTCTGAAGACCAACAAAGTTTGGTTTAACTATCACCTGGTCAAACGCTAAAAGTGCCTGTTTTAAATCATTCATCTCTTGCGTGTTTGGCAAAGAGTTTGTAAGGTCCATGATTTTCTTAAAATATGTATTATATTGATTTATCTCTTTAGCAGCCACTGGTAGATATTTTAGTTTGTTATCTACTGGGTGAAAGTTATTTAAAAGTTCATTTACCTTGTTGAGCCTGTCTATTCTGGTCTTTGTATTAAAAATGCTTTTCTCCATCATAGCCAAGAGATGTTTTATTCTTGAAATTGTCTTTTTTTGACTATCATTCAAAGCTTCCATTTTTATACTATCAATTATTGAAGTAGCTGTAAAAAGAGTATTAGCATAGTTTTCTACATCTATCTTGTATGAAAGTGAAACCTCGCTTTTTGTTGGGTTATTTAGCTGAATGTCAAATAAGCTGAAGACGAAAACCTGCACAAGTGGAATCACCGCAACAAAGATGAATATTAAAACTGCAGGTAGTAAAAACAAATATCCAAACACTTTTTCCTTTCTGTCCATCTTTTCCCTCCCCTTTAAACTTGATTGGCAGGCTCAAGAAAATCTTGAACCTGCCAATGAAATAACTATTAGAATTACTTTGAAGTTTTTACAACTTCTTTTAATTTCTTGTCCATATCAGCAACAGCTGTTTTTACATCCTTCTTACCGTTTACAATATTTGAAAGTTCAATTTGCATAACATCTGAAATCTTTGGGTAAATTGGCGACACAGGTCTTGGAACAGCAGCTAATATAGCTTCAATAAATTTCTTATCACCTATTAGTGGGTTAGCTTTTATAACATCTTTATCATTGAAAAGTGGTTTGTAAACAGGAACATTTCCATTGTAAATAGCCATAAGTTTCTGTCCTTCTTTTTGTACAAGGAACTTTAAAAGTCTCCAGGAAGCTTCCGGATTTTTCGAGAATTTGTTTATACCTACCATCCATCCACCAAGACAAGCTGCAGACCCTTTTGAACCTTTTGGAAGAGGTAAAATTCCAACTTTTCCTCTCACTTTTGACTGTGGACTATTTATCATTGCCCACATGTAAGGCCAGTTTCTTGCAAAGACTGAAAGACCATTTATGAAAGCTGTATGCGTTTCAACCTCTGTGAATGTATTGATGTTTGGCGGAACAATCCCGGATGTTATAACTTTTCTCATCATGTTTAGTCCATCAATTGTTCCTTGATTGTTGACAACAATGTTTCCACTCTCATCAACAACCTTGCCACCATAAGATGCTATATATTCAATTGCATCACAAACAAGGCCTTCATATTGCTTTGCCTGCATTAAAAATCCGTACTTTGTTCCGTTTTTACCTTTATATTTCTTAGCAACTTTAATCAAATCATCCCATGTCTTTGGAAGTTCATTTTGAGGAACAATGTCTTTTCTGTAATAAAGAAGTCCTGCATCAATAAATCTTGGAAATGCCCACATCTGTCCTTTAAATCTTGCAGCATCAATTGTTCCTTTAATGTAGTCATTGAGATTAGTCTTGTCGCGCTTTATGAATCTGTCAAGAGGAAGTGTGTAACCTGCTTGAGCAAACTCAGCTGGCCAGATAACGTCCATGTCAAACACATCAATGTCAGAACCACCAGCACTCAGAACTGTTACAAGCTGATCGTGATTTTGGCCTGTGTCAGATGGATTTTCTTTGTAGATTACATTGATGTCTGGGTTTTTCTTCATGAACTCTTTGATAATCTTTTCTGTTGCGTGTGTTTCGTCCTTGCCTCGAACATAAGTAATTGTGACCTGTTTTTTAGAAGCGGCATTAGAATTGGCAGGACCAAAGGCTAAAAACAAACCTACACTAAAAGCAATTAAAACCATCACAGCTATAAATCTTTTCATTACAAAAATACCTCCTTTTAATGAGTTTTATGATATAATATAAATTGGGAGTTGTATATTATCCCATATGATGGGATAATACCTCTTTTATGCCTGGTCTGATTCTAAATAGTTTTGTGTAGGCCAGGCAATTATTTTTGTCTTCCACCGTAATCGTTTACGCTAAATAAAATATATTATATCTTGTTCAATTTGTCAATAGGTTTTTAAAAAAAAACTATTCATTTTGTGATATTTGCATTTTTGGTCGAATCTCTTGGAATTATTGAAGTGTCAAGGATATATTTGCCTTTTGAAACTTTTTCTCCTGTTAATTTTTTTATCAAAAGTTGTGCAGCCAGCCTCCCCATTTCGTATCGGGGCTGATGAACTGTGGTGATTTTCGGTGTTACTATTGATGAAAGTTCAATATTATCAAATCCCATAATCCCAAGTTCATCGGGAATGGAAAAACCCAGATCTTTTGCTGCATCACATGCACCAATTGCCATTTCATCGTTTGAGCAAAATATTGCATCCGGACAAGGTTTTGCATTTAAGAGTTCTATTGCAAGCCTGTAGCCACTTTCGTACTTGAAATCACCATATTTTATATATTTTTCATCTCTATCTAACCCTAAGTTCTCAAGTGCCATCCTATATCCTTTCAATCTGTCTTGAGATAGTATCGATCCAATTTTCCCTGTTATTTTAGCAATTCTTCGATATCCACATTTGTACAAAAACATGGTAGCATCATATGCAGCTTTGAAATTGTCAATACACACCGTCACAAGCTCGTCTGAAAAATAGTCAGAAATTACAACCATTGGAAACTGTCTGGACATTTCAATAACCTTTTGAGGCCCACTCAAACTTCCAACAATCAATATCCCATCTGCTATCTGCCCTTTCATCATCTTGTAGTACTCTTCTTCAATTTCCTGAGAGTCTGAAAAATCGCCAAGGATGATATTATAACCTTTTTCACGCGCCTCTGCTTCAATACCTTTTATTAGCTTATTAAAAAAGTAATTTTCTATGTCTGGTATCATCACAAGAATATTTTTTGTTTGTTTGCTCCTTAGCCTCCTTGCACTCTGGTTTGGAATATATCCAAGTTGGTCTATAATTCTTAAGATTTCTTTTCTTTTTTCCTCGCTTACTCCTTCTTTACCGCTCAGCGCCCTTGAAATTGTCGCAACAGAATAGCCAGTTATCTTTGCTATGTCTTTTATTGTGTACTTCATCTTCCTCATCCTTTTCTTCTTTGATTTATATTGGTACGTAATCGATTTTGGCTTTAAATAAAAATATAGCAGTTAACTTTGACGAAATCAATACATATTTTGTATAAAATGTGCGAAATTTTGTTGAACAAAGACAACAAAAAAGAGCCCCACAAAAATGGCTCTTTTTTTCTTTATGAGTTTTAGGAATCAATCTGTTCATAAAACAAGAACTTACAATATCAACTCATAAGCTGACACATATACTTCTCCTGTCTCACCAGCTCTTCTAATTTTTAATTTAATTAATTGAGGCAATGTCACTTTACCTTCTAATACGCAGTATAAATCACGTCCATCTATACAAATTATACTTGTTGGACCAGCTCTTTCAAAAGCTTTTATACCATCTTGTGAAAAACCATTAAAACTTACAAAAACTCCCCTATTCCATGTAGCTTTACCTTCTACTTTTTTTTGAAATGCTGCCAAATCTTCAAAACCAATTTGTTTTGATTGCCACTTAGCTTCTACTAAATATATATCCCCGTCGAATTCAAAACTCCCATCAATTTGTTCGCCTGTTACTCTAAAAGGCGATTTAGGATTTAAATTGTAAAAATCGAACATATCATTCAAAAATTTCTCAAACTCATATCCTCGTTCTTGAGGTGTTAACTTTGATATATCAATTAATCTTCTACTCAAATTCTCTAATATTTGTAAATCTTTCTTTTCTTTAGTTTCATCTGAGATCAAAGAAGGTTTAACATGGACGGGACTATTAGTAGGTAATGAATCAATAAATTTTTTATCCCATAACTCGGGTATTTTAAATTGTAGTTGAAGAATAAGATTATTTAATTCTAATATTTCTTCTCTTTTTACGGGATCATTTTTAGTGTTTCTATAGGTTATGCCTCTACGTACTATTTCTGTTATTAATTTGCAAAATAAATCTCTCTTCTTTTCATATGTGTTCTCTAATAAAAATTTTATTCCCTGGTGTTTACTACCTTCTGCATAATAAAAATCTTTCAATCCTAATTCCAAAGCAATTGCCTTATATGAAATGTACGGGTTAGCGTACGGATGGGGCTTCCAGGGTAAAAAACTATAAAGCAACTTTGAAATCTTTTCAATAGCAGCACTCTCTGCCAAAGATAACGACACCTTTATCACCTCTTGATGTATTTTTTATAATATTTTCTACATTAAAGTGATAAATCCCTTTCCAAAACTCTTTCGTGCGATTCAATTCTGCTTTTGAGGATTTTGGTAAAAATTACTGTTTTGTCTCTTTCTATCTTTTCACTTAACTCTTTTTTTAAATCGAAATCATTTTTTAAAACATTAACAAACTTCCTTAAGTCATATTTTTCATAATTGTAGATTTTCTTTGTGTTATTCAGTTTTACTTTGACTATATCCTTTACAGGATTTGCTTCTATTAAAAAATTGGCGCTATTTACCAGATACCTAATTTTGGTTGGTTTATATAATTTATTTTCAAAACATATTTCAAGATTAAATAAAAAATTTCTATTTTTCGTATTTGCAGAATTCATCTGATCTTTCAACCACTCAATTTCCCAATAACTTCCCAAATCTCCTTCTTTACTAAGTCGACCTCTCAAAATTTTTTGTATGTAGTGTCAATTATTTGAAGATATGAATTACACTCACTTTTAATAGGTATACCATTTATAATTACATAGAAGAAATCGCTCATACTTTTTCACTCCTTGTTTTTTCTTATATTAGACTGAATCTAAAATATTTCTTTTTCAATTCGCTTCTTACATCTGACGATGGAAATTCACCAAATCTTGCAAAACATCTACAAGTAATTGGAAACAAGAGAATACAAAGCTCATCGCAATATTTCAGCATTTCATTAGACCAGCTACTTTTTGAGCCATGATGCGGTACGACAAATAAGTCTATTTCCTTCTCTGAAATTGAATTCATTGCACTTAGTTGACGAAGTTTAAAATGAGATAGAAGTTTATTTCTAATTTTTTTATTTTTTAGATTAATATCACCAGTTAATAAAGTAGTAAACAATTCTTTATTGTAAAAATTGATACTCTCTATCTTTTCGATACAGCATCCCGAACACCAATTCCATTTTTCCAATGAATGTATTTGGACTTTTTTTGCCAACTCTTTTATATTGTCGTTAATAAGCACACATAGAGAAGTATGATTGAAATTTCCACATTTAATTTTTTTATTTAAATGTTCGTATAGATTCTTTATCATCTTTCTTTCCTCTAACAACCGTCTAACAAGTTCTTTTCCTTTCTTACCTTGTGTAATTTTAATTATTTCCTTTTTAAACTCTTCCAGCCCTTCTTCCATCTTTCTTAAGTCTTCAATTCCTATGTAGTTAAAACACCGAATATCGATAAATTTTGTCGGTCTCCCTTTTTCAATTTCAGAAATAGAGATTGGATAATTAGAGTTGTATAATTTCTTACCGGTATCAAAAACCTCAATTCTATTGGCCAATCCAGCTTCAAAACTTCCTTCATCAAAAAATGCTCTTCTGTTAATATTTAACCCTCGCTTTTCAGAAATATTATCTCCTCCTTCATCATCTCTTTTTTCCTTTCCTTCTATAACAACTACCACTCTTTCTCCGACTTTATTTGAAAAGTTTTCTTCTATGTAACTTAGTGGATCAAATATAAATTCGACAAGTCTTATTACGTGATTGTCTCTCAAATAATTAAGATTCTTTAATAAATTCATAAGAATGTATATTCTGTTTGGTAAAGGAATATAGGGGATAAACACATAATCTACTTTATTTATGCATTCTAAAAGTTTAAAAATTCCATTGATATGGTCCTCATGAAAGTGAGAGATGAAGATAATATTAACTTTTTTATCTGCTGGCAAAGTCTCTACATATTTTTCAACTTGCCTATCAACTAATTTTTTCTGAACTGAACCGCAATCATAAACAACGTTTATATCATTAAACTTCATAGTAACAAATAAGCCCTGCCCTACACTCCAGAAATTATATTGGCTTACAAAGTTTTTCTCCATCAAATCACCTGCCAGAATCAAACATTTTTATTTTATACTTTATTTACCCATCTTCTCTTTAAAATAACATTGACTCTTCTTATTTATGGACCCGTGCCAACAGTGGTTATTTCCCACAGACCAATACTATTTTTGCGAAGATAGAAAAAGCGCACTTTCATCCCCGTTTGAAGATCTTTATAACCTTCCACAATGTACTGTGTACCATAACTTTTGTCAAAAAGTCTCCCCGCTTGATTGTCATATTCTCTGCTACCCAAGGACCTCTCTCAAAACTTACATAAAATTGAATAGCTCCTTCTGGAGTAAAATGGAAAATAACAAACACGCTTAGCACAAAAATAAGCGAATGTGACTTAATGATTTCTTAAATTATTATCCTGAATTACAATCTTTAAATTTACAATTTTATTATAAAAATCCTTTCATCGTCTATTGATAAAAATATGTCCATTCTTATAGCCAATACTCAAATCTTTCTCCATTTTAGTTGTTTAAAACTTCCATTTACCAAACAAATTTTCGGTGATATAATATATATACAAACTCATGTTCGATGGGTGAGAAAAAGTGGGCAGGGTGATTTTACACTGTGATCTTAACAACTTCTATGCATCTGTTGAATGTCTTTATCAGCCTGAGCTGAGAAACAAGCCTGTTGCTGTTTGCGGTGAAAGCGAACTTCGGCATGGGATAGTTCTTGCAAAAAACCAGATCGCAAAGTCATATGGTATTCAAACAGGTGATGTTATATGGCAAGCACTTAAAAAATGCCCAAACCTTGTTATCTTGAAACCCAATTTCCCTCTTTATATACGTTTTTCAAAACTTGTACAAAGAATATATTCTGAGTATACCGATTTGATAGAACCGTTTGGGATTGATGAGTGTTGGCTTGATGTAAGTCAATCTACAGGTATTTTAAGAAGTGGCAGAAAGATTGCTTATGAAATCAAAGAAAGAATAAAAAGTGAACTTGGTCTGACAGTATCGGTTGGAGTATCCTTTAACAAGGTGTTTGCAAAGCTTGGAAGCGACTATAAAAAGCCCGATGCTGTAACAGTTATCACAAAAGAAAACTTTAAACAAATTGTTTGGCCACTGCCTGCAAAAGACCTCTTGTATGTCGGTAGCGCAACAGAAAAGAAGCTCAGTTCAAGGGCAATTTACACAATAGGTGATATAGCCAAAAGCTCACCTGAATATCTTAAAAGAATCCTTGGCAAATGGGGTGAAGTGCTCTGGATATTTGCAAATGGGCTTGACACCACCCCAGTTACTCCCCCACTTTTTGAAGACAACATCAAAGGAATTGGCAATAGCATAACACTGCCGAGAGATTTGACTTGTTATGAAGATGCAGAATATGTTATTAGAATGCTTTCTGAGTCTGTTGCGCAGAGGCTTCGTCAGCAGTATTTAAAATGTTATACAGTCCAAGTTTGGATAAGAGATAGCTTCCTTTTTTCAATAACAAGGCAGGAAAAACTCAAAAATCCTACTTTTTTGGCAAGAGAAATCTCTCAAAAAGCTTTTGAAATATTCAAAAAACACTGGAACTTTAAAAATAGCATAAGGTCGCTTGGCGTAAGAGCTTTAGATCTCGTCTGTGCAAACTCATTTTATCAGCTTGAGTTTGACAGTTTGAAAAAATTCAAATTAGAACAGCTTGAAAAGACGGTTGACCAAATTCGAAGAAGGTTTGGGCAGAGCGCAGTTTTGCCAGCTATACTTTTGACTAAATCTGACTTGCCTTGCGAGATTCCTCTGCACAACAAAATCCATCCTGTTGCATTTTTCAAATAAAATTTTGTTTTTCAAAATAAACATGAGAGGGTGAGGGTTTTTAAAATGAGAAAAATATTTGTAGAAGTTTATGCTCATTTTTCAAAGGAAGGAGAAATAACCCCCATTTCGTTTGTCTGGCTTGATGGAAAAACATACGAAATTGATAAAATCATAGAAAAAAGACCTGCTGCCTCTTTAAAAGCAGGCGGACAAGGCATAAGATATAAAATCCTTGTCCGCTCAAAAATGCTGTATCTTTTTTGTGATGAGAATAGGTGGTTTGTGGAATTTACATAGTTTTATGTTTCATCTCTCTAAGCTTATGTACATTTATCAACGGTAGTCTCAGAGGCGGGTTAAACCCTGCTAAAGCTGTGCATGACATAATATATGAACGTGTAAGATGAGTCAAGGTAATTATACCGTTTAATTCCAGCATGTTCTTAAAATCTTCCAATCCAAGTTTTTCTTTTTTCCCAGCAAAACACCCCTCATACACTATATGAATTTTAAATAACTTTTTATTCTTCTTTTTTCCTTCAAATGCCGCTTTAAATTGAACAGCCCCTATATATATCTCATTATTTTCCTTAATTTCCTCAATATCGTAATCACACTTAAGTTCCACTTCAATCTCGTCACTTTCTTCTTTTTTTGTCTCAAGTTCAAATTTTACAACACGCGTACTTACAAGTTGAAAATCTGCCTTTAAATTTCCTATTTCTATCAAGCAGCCTCACCTACTTCATTGTTTATAACTTCATCCAATAACTCTTCACTACTTTCCACCCAATTTTCTTCATATTCAGTCTTTTCTCTAAACTCTATCTCAAGTTCAAACCCCAGTTTTTTAGCAATTTCATATAACATTTTTACAGTAGGATTATAATCCCCACTTTCAAGTTTTGACACCATAGCCTGACTAATTCCAAGCTTTTGAGCTAATTCTTTTTGGGAAAGATTATTTTTGATTCTATATTGGATAATCTTTACAGCAATGTCTACTAAAATGTCGTCCAGTTCAAAATACTTTTTATCTTCTTCATTTGTATATTTTTCAACTATTTTGTAGGCTGAAATTAATCTCTTATTATCTAACATTTTTCTCATCTCCCTGCAAACTATTTTTGGCAAACTACTTTTATTATATTATATCCATTTGCACGTGATTTATAATCAATAACCTCTATCTTTCAACTTGTAATTAGTTGTAAGTCCTCATATACAGATTTTAGTTCTTCTATTCGCTCTTCTGCTTTTTCAATCGCATATGAATAACTTTTTGGATTATTTTTTGTGCTCTTACTTTTTTCAGGAAAAGCATTAAGTAATATTACTATTTCTTTTCCTTGCAAAGCAAAAAAAGCAAACAATATTCGAATATTATGAACACCCATCACTCTTAATGAATATAAATAACCGTGCTTGCTTAATCTCTCAAAGCTTTTTTGTTGAATACAATTTTTCTTTAGGTTCTCTAAAAAAATAATTTTCTTTCTAAATTGTTTTCCAAAATCAGTTTCTTTCCCACTTTCACTCAAAATTTCATCTAAATCATCAATTAAAGAAGGATGAGCATATACATAATCGCTCTCGTAATTCTCTACATAAACTATTTTATTAAGCTTATGTAACATTGAATTAAACACCTCAATTATATAACTTATAAGTTATATTGTCAACAACATTCTTGAACTTTTTGCATTTTCAAGACTTTGTCTCCCCACCCCAATCTCATTTAAATTCTTTTAACTTTCTTTTTGGAAAATCCTCTTTCAAATCATAAATATAACTCTTTTATCAACTATTTTCAACAAGAAAAAATTTAGGGATAAGTGCAAATTTGAGCTCTCAATTTTCAGCAATTGCACTTATCCCTACTGTAATTATTTACTGCAATTATTAACTTCTATCTTCAAATTTTAAATTTTATTACCCTTTCACAATCTCTTTTCCCACCTCAAAAGCCCTCTCAAGTACATCCTTTCTTTCATTCACTGCACCAATGGGATTAAGATTGTTAGCCCCGATTATTGCCTTTATATCCATTCCCAATGCATCTGTGAACTACCATCCACCTGAAGAGGTGGAGGCTTCCTGTCTCATCGACCAGACTTGCTACCGGAAGATAAATCCCCGGTAGTAGAGGTCCAATCTCCACAGGCGTAAATTCGGGGGGTTCCCTCCCTACTTGTCGCTTATATATACAATCCCATAGTTTCTCAAGTTTTTCGCTGCATTTTCATCTCTATCATGGATTGTTCTACATTCAGGACATTTCCATACCCTATCCTTCAATTTTAACTCATTGTTGATATATCCACATCTACTACACATTTTCGAAGATGGAAATGTCCTATCTACCTCTATAACTCTCCTGCCATACCAATCTGCCTTGTATCTAAGATATTCTAAAAACTTTGACCATGAACTATCAAGAATGTGTTTCGATAATCTTGTTTTTGATAGTCCCTTTACGTTCAGACTTTCGACCACCACGACTTGGTTCTCGTCTATGATGGCCTTAGAAAGCTTGTGCAAAAAATCTTCCCTTGCATTTTTTACATACTCATGCTCTTTTGCAAGTCTCTCTCTTGCCTTCTCCCAATTCTTAGAACCCTCTTTCTTCCTCAGCAGCTGCCTCTGTAACCTCTTTAATCTCTCCTCGCCTTTAATTAGATACTTCGGATATTCAATTTTCAAAATCCCTGTATCACCTATAATTGTCACAAAACTTTTCAAACCTAAATCTATCCCACAAACAATATTCTTTGGCTCTTTTACATCATTTCTTGGGTCCTGTACATCTACAAGTATACTTACATAGTACTTGCCTGCTTTTGTTTTCGCAACTGTTGCAGATTTTATTTTCCCTTCAAACTTTCTGTGAAATACTGTTTTTATTCCACCTTTTATCTTTGGCAAGTAAGTAAACCCTTTTTCAAAATCTACTCTAATTGTCTCATTACCATTTTTGGGTTGCTGGTTGTTTGTTGTGTATGACTGCTTATCTTTCTTTTTCTTAAACTTCGGCATTCTAAAATGTTTCGGGTTTTTGAAATGGTCTCTGAACGCCTTTTCCTGCTCAAGTTGAACATTTGCCAGAGCAAGACTGTCTACTTCTCTCAGGAAAGGGTATTCTTTTTTATATCTTGCTGGGGTTATTCTTGGAACCTTTCTACCCTGTCTCAGTGCTTCTAACTTTTCTTCTAACATCTTGTTCCACACAAATCTACAACAGCCAAAAGTCTTTTCAAAAAATTCTTCCTGTGCTTTATCAGGGTATATCCGATACCTATATGCTTTTAGCATTTTCTTTTTTCACCTTGACTCTCAATATATCTTCTAATTAACTCAACTGGAGCACCACCACTTGTCAGCAAACAATAACTTCTTGCCAAAAATATTCCTTCCATAGTTTTTGCTTAATTTCAGGAAATTCTTTTTTTATGAGTCTTGAAGAGGCACTTTTATAAGCATTTATAAACTTAGAAAGTGGTGTTGTAAAAGTTGCCTTGAACAAAACATGAATGTGGTCTTTATCATGATTCCACTCAACTATGGTTATGTTGTAATTGGGTTGAATGTACTCAAAAATTTCTTTTAATCTTTTTGAAATTTTCTCATCTATCACATCTCTTCTGTATTTTGTCACTAAAATCAAATGGTAGTAGAGAAGAAACACTGAATGTTTATTTGAGTCAAATTTCATAATCATCACCAGTTTTATTATATACCGAAACTGAATATTTATCAACTGCAATTCATCTCCGTCTTATAGAAGATGAAGACTTCTTGCGAAAAGTCTGTTAAATAAAAGTCCCCTTTTAAATCACTCTACAGTCACACTCTTTGCCAAATTCCTTGGCTTGTCAACATCGCAGCCTCTCTGGACTGCTGTGTAGTATGCAAAAAGCTGCAAAGGCACAACTGTCAAAACTGGTGCTAAAATGTCAAGCGTTCTTGGAATATATAAAACATGGTCTGACACATTTTCTATCTCGGTATTTCCTTCCTGTGCAACAGATAACACAACAGCACCACGGGATTTTACCTCTTTTATGTTGCTCACCATCTTTTCAAAAAGCTTCTCTTGTGTTGCAAGCGCAATTACAAATGTTCCGTCTTCAATCAGTGCTATTGTTCCATGCTTTAGCTCACCTGCTGCATATGCTTCTGAGTGAATGTACGAAATCTCTTTGAGTTTTAAAGATCCTTCCATTGCAACCGCAAAGTCCAAGCCTCTTCCCAAATAAAAGATGTCTTTTGCATTGAAATGCTCTGATGCATATTTTTGAATGTTCTCTTTGTGTGTCAGAACATACTCAACCTTTTCAGGAAGTCTCTTTATTTCATCTCTGATATTTGCAAACTCTTCATAGGAAATTGTTCCAAGCTTTGTCGCAAAGTCAAGCGCAATAAGATACAGGCATATTAGCTGTGTTGTATAAGCCTTGGTTGATGCAACCGCAATCTCTGGTCCTGCCCATGTATAAAGACAATCATCTACCTCTCTTGCAATTGACGATCCAACAACATTGACAATACCAAGCGTTCTTGAACCTCTTGCCTTTGCCTCTCTCATTGCAACAAGTGTGTCTATTGTCTCACCAGACTGGGAAATCACAATTGTTAATGTATTGTCATCTACGATTGGGTCTCTGTATCTGAACTCGCTTGCAATGTCAACCTCGACAGGAATTCTTGTAAGCTTTTCAATGACATGTTTTCCGACAATCCCCGCATGGTATGCTGTGCCACATGCAACAATAAATATTTTATTAAGCTTTTGTAAATCCTCTTTGGTAATCTTAATTCCATCAAGGTTCACTTCAAAACCACTGTCTGGAAGCCTTCCTGTCAAGGTATCTCTGATAGCCTTGGGCTGCTCCATTATCTCTTTTATCATAAAATGTTCATAGCCGCCCTTCTCTGCGCTTGATACATCCCATGTAACATGAAATACCTCTTTTTTAACTGGCTCTTTTTCAGTGTTTACAATCTCTACCTTATCCCTTGTCACAATGGCAATTTCATTTTCCTCAAGAATATAGGTATCTCTTGTGTACTCCAGAATAGCTGGGATATCTGATGCTATGAAGTTTTCATCCTGGCCCAGTCCCACAATTAATGGACTGTCTTTTCTTGCTGCAAGTATCATATCCGGTCTGTCAAGACAAAGAACACCAAGCGCATATGACCCCTGTATCTTTTCAAGGGTCTTTATAAATGCATCTAAAATGTCACCGTCATAGTAATATTCTATAAGATGAGCAACAACCTCTGTGTCTGTATCTGATGCAAAGGTGTAACCTTTCTTTATTAGAAATTCTTTCAGCTTCAAATAGTTCTCAATGATTCCGTTGTGAACAATTGCAATCTTGCCGTTTTGACTCACATGCGGGTGAGAATTTTCATCAGACGGCTCACCGTGTGTTGCCCACCTTGTATGACCAATCCCAACAAAACCTTCAATGGGATTTTGATTTAGCTTCTCTTCCAAAACGGTAAGCCTTCCTTTTGTCTTTACTATGTCAATCTTTGATTTATCTATATTGATAACTGCCACACCGGCAGAGTCGTATCCTCTGTACTCAAGTCTTTTAAGCCCAGAGAGCAAAATAGGAACACAGTTTTTTGTGCCAACATAGCCAACAATTCCGCACATTGTTTTTGTCCTCCTCTTGAGCTTTATATTTAATTTCCAAGCTGCTAATTTGTCCCAGCAAATACAAGGATATAAGCCTTTTTTTCTTTCTGCCTTTGTCCCAGAAGTTGCCTTCCGGGGTTTGTAGCAGAAAGTTACGAGGGAAAAAGGCAAAACCCCGCTGGGGCACCCGCCGAAAACCTCGATTCTCCCCAGTCCTCGTCAACCTCTGGAAAAAATGCGCAAAGGCAATAGCGCTATAATTTCCAGAGGTCCTGGCGCTTTTAAAAAGCCTTTTTTAAAAAGGCCTTTTTAACTTGGCTCAGAAACTTTTATTTTATGAAAGCCTTGATTCAATCAAGCTTGCAAGAGCTTCCGCATCTTTTTTAATCTCTTCATAGTCTTCACCTTCAATCATTACCCTGATTAAAGGCTCTGTGCCAGATGGTCTTATCAAAACCCTTCCTTTACCGTTTAGCTTTTCTTCAACCTTCTTGATTGCCTCTAAAATTACAGGATCTTTTGAATAAAGGTCTTTCTTGCCATTTTCAACCTTAGCGTTTACAAGCACCTGAGGATATACCTTCATGATCTTTGCAAGGTCAGAAAGCTTCTTACCACTCTCTCTTATAAGCTTTGTCAGTTGAAGACTGGTTAAAATTCCATCGCCTGTTGTTGCAAAGTCTAAAAGTATTATGTGACCTGACTGCTCACCGCCAATCGAATATCCGCCTTCAAGCATCTTTTCTAAAACATACCTGTCTCCAACTTTTGTAACTTCAAGCTCTATTCCAAGCTCTTTTGCCGCGACAAAAAGCCCCATGTTGCTCATGACTGTCACAATCAAGGTGTTGCGACTTAGTCTTCCCTGCTGTTTTAAATTTTGTGCCAAAAGAAGCATTATTTTATCGCCATCAACAATATTGCCCTCTTCATCAACAAAAAGCGTCCTGTCTGCATCACCATCATATGCAATGCCAAAGTCAGCTCTGTTTTTAACAACTTCTTGCTGGAGCATTTTGAGATGTGTAGAGCCACACTCTTTGTTGATATTTGTACCATCTGGCTGGTTATTTATTACCACAACCTCTGCACCAAGTTCTTCAAAAACTTCTGGAGCTATCTTATATGCTGCACCATTTGCACAGTCAATGACAATTTTAAGCCCTTTGAAGCTTGCTCCATTTAATGTCGATTTCAAGTATTCTTGATAATCCTTTTTAAGATCAACCCTATTTACCCTTCCTATTGCATCAAATTGAGCGTGTGGAACCTCATCCCATTTTTTGTTTAAAATAATGTCCTCAATTTTTTCTTCAATCTGGTCAGAAAGCTTAAAGCCCTGAGAATTAAAAAACTTAATACCGTTGAATTCATAAGGATTGTGTGATGCAGATATCATAATCCCTGCATCAAACCCATGTGATTTTACCAAGTAAGCTATTGCAGGTGTTGTAACAACTCCTGCCAAGTACACATCTGCTCCTACCGAGGTAAGTCCTGCACAGAGGGCTGCCTCCAGCATATCACATGAGATTCTTGTGTCCTTGCCAATCAAGATTTTAGGTTTTTTGTGCATTTCAGTGAGTACATACGCCCCAGCTCTTCCTAAGTCGAACGCAAGTTCGCATGTAAGTTCTTTATTTGCAACGCCTCTCACACCATCTGTCCCAAAAAGTTTTCCCATTCTCGTCCCCCTTTCATATGAAAGTGATTTATTACTTTATCTATTATATACCTATGTTTGAAAAATAACAATGTGAACATTTATTTTAAAGACAAAAAAAGCTGCCAGAGAAATTTTTTCAGGCAGCATGAACAAAATTTTTTACCTCAGGTATTCTCTGAGTTTTAAATCTACTTTCTTTATCCCCTCAACCACAAGCCTTGCAATCTCATAAGCACCATACATATTAAAGTGCGTATTGTCTTCTACACCTTCAGGAAACTGAGGATATTCACCCGGCTTTGCATAGACAAAGAGCTTTTTTGACTCTTCAACCCCAAGTTTTTCATAAAGCTGGGAACTCATTTGAAGCAAATCAATCAGAAAAACATTTTCTTCCTCTGCCAACTCCCTCATAGCCTTAGGGTAATCAAAATGAAGTCCGCTACCAGCAATTTTCCCATTTTCATCAAAATGTCTTCGTGCAACAGGTGTCACTAAAACCGGTACAGCTCCTCTTTTTCGTGCTTCATCTATATAAACCTTTAACATTATCTTATATGTAGTATTTGCCACAGTATATCTTTTATCATCCTTCTGGTCGTTGTGACCAAACTGGATGAAAAGATAATCACCCTCTTTTATGGTCTGAAGAATTTGTTCTAACCTTCCCTCTTCGATAAAACTTTTAGATGATCTCCCAGAGTAAGCATGATTGGAAATAGAAACTCCTTTTTTGAAAAAGCAGCCAAACGCCTGACCCCAGCCGGCATAAGGCAAATTTTCCTGGTCGCAAACAGTAGAGTCTCCAGCAAGATAAATAACAATAGGTTTTTGGGCCTCTTTAACTTCTATACTACAAACCTCAGCCCCATCAGTTTCAATTTCAAATACTATTCTTTCATCTTTTACGTTGACAGTAAATTCTTCTTGCAATACTTCTCCATATTTTATTTTTAAATCCTTTAACATTATTCTTCTTGGGAAAACCATAACATTAGCTTTTGCAACATCAACCTCGAGATTTTTAAACACAATCTTTACATCATAATTCTTATTTGGCAAGTCCACTCTGAATCTGAAAGACTCAAAACCATATTTCTTGTCACTTTTGTAAATACTACTTCTGTTTACATTTATAAAATCACTTTTCATCACGGGTTCAAAATTGAATTTGAATTCCATATAAATCCCTCCTTGTCTGACCTTTATTTCATATATATTTTACATTTTCCATCAAAATAAATCAACAAAAATACACATTATTTCAACACTAAATCTTATTAAACTCCTCTTAAAATTACAAATAATTTATTATTTGTGCAGAATGAATAATTAAATTTGTGATTTCTGCCCATTTTTGATAGGTGTTATTTGATTGTTAATAGTTCAGATGTTATAATAATTTTAAAGCTAATTATATTCAAAATTAATATTGAGAGGTGATGATAAATATATCCACAATATTCAAACATATTCCTCAATATATCATAAGAAGGTGTTGACTAATGCAATATGTATTATTTTCAGGACCTTTTAGAGCATTACGGCACAAAAATTACAGATACTACTGGTTTGGGCAGGCAATATCGGTGATTGGCTCATGGATGCAGAACATGGCAATGCAGTGGCTGGCTTTAAGCATTACAAATTCAGCACTGCTTCTTAGTATTGTCACTGCATGTGAACAAGTACCTGTAATGTTTATTTCGCTTTTTGCAGGGGCAATACTTGATAAAAGGCAAAAAAGAAGGATTATTTTGTTAACTCAAAGCCTTCTTCTATTCTTTGCTTTCATTCTATTTTTGATTACATATACTCACACAGTTCGCTACTGGCACTTAGTAGTTTTAGCTATTTTAAGAGGTCTTGTAACAACATTTGATAACCCTGCAAGACAGTCTTATATGATAACTCTCGTTGGAAAAGAAGACCTGCCGAACGCTGTTGGTCTTAACTCTATGATTTTTAATCTTGCAAGAATCATAGGCCCTGCTGTCGCAAGCTTGGTTATATCAACAGCAGGAATTGAAATGTGTTTTTTGGCAAATGCTATAAGTTTTGTGCCAGTTATTATAGGTGTATTTCTGATTGACGCCAAAGAGCCTCAAAAAGAGGAAAATGGTAAAAGCGTTTTTTCAGAGGTGGTTGAAGGGCTCAAGTATGTATATATGAACAAAGTGCTTCTGAGAGCAATATCGCTTGTTTTAATCATGGGCATATTTATTCTCAATTTTAATGTTCTTATTCCTGTGTATGCAAAACTTGCTCTGGGCAGAAATGAAACAGGTTTTGGTTTTTTGATGTCATCGATGGGCATTGGCTCACTGATGGGCGCATTTTTGACAGCTACAAGAAGAAAGGAAAAGATTAATTTAAATCTCCTTTTTAAGTTCATCCTCTCTGTGTCAATAGTTTACATTTTTCTTGGTCTTAACAAAAGCTATGCAGTTGCTTGCGTACTATTTGTGTTTGTAGGGCTTCTTGCAATAAGCTTTAACACAAGCGCAAACGCACTTTTGCAGCTTTCATCAAGTGATGACTTCAGAGCAAGGGTTCTGAGTATCTACTTTCTTTGCAATGCTGGAACAACACCAATTGGAAATCTATTTACAGGAACAATTTCACAAAAAATCTCTCCATGGGCTGGATTTTACATACCTGGCCTTGCTACAATAGCTTTGACCACAATGGTTCTTATCACCACATTTAAGAAAAAGAACCTTGAAAAAACTAAATAATCTTAATTAATACCATCAAAAATGGCATTATTACAACCGAAAACACAGTAGAATATGTAATCATAGCAGTAGCGAATTCATAATCACCATTATATACTCTTGAGATTATAGCTGAATTTACCATCACAGGCATAGCAGACATTATGATAAACACATCTCGCATGAGTTTGGGAACGGGAATAAAATGTGAAAGAAGCCAAGTGATAAAAGGTGTAATAAGGAATCTGCCTGCAAATACTAAAATGCTATCTTTGTCTAATCTGAAATTTTTAAATCCCATCTCGTACATTGTTATTCCAACACAGAAGATGGAAAGGGGGGTTGTAAGCCCTCCTACCATTTTAAAGCTATCAAATATAAATTTTGGAAGCTTTATCTGCAAAAGTACAAGACCAACTCCTATCAAAAATCCTATCAGAGGCGGGTTAAATATACGTTTCAGGGTATCTATGCTCAAAACATTTTGTTTTTCTTCTCTGTTGTCCTTAATAATTCCATATACACCAAGTGTCCACCAGATTGTTGTGTTAGCCATGTAATAAAGCAAAGTATAAGGTGTTGCGACATCTCCAAAAAGCGCAAGAGACATAGGAAGTCCTACAAATATCGAATTTGAAAGAGAAAATATTGCAGCAAAAAGACCTCTTCTGTGAACTTTTACATTTGCAACTCTTGCAATTATCACAGCCATACTGTAAGAAAGCAGGATTGATAAAAATGGAATCAAAAGTCCTCTTGCCGAATGTTCAAGCTCATTTTTTGTAAAGGTCGAAGTAAGGTTTACTATCATATAAAGTGGCAGCGACACATTTACAACAACCTTTGCAAAAAGGTCTGATACTTTTGAGTCAAACCACCTATACTTTGCAAGAAAATATCCGAGCATCAGGACAAATAAAATAACCAGTACACCCTGTATAGCATTGACAAATGTATGTAACAATATAAAGCCCCCCTGACAATTTTCTTGTCAAATTTTTTGCATGGCTTTCAAAATATTATAACACTAAACCTTTAAAAAGTAGATAATATTAAATTGTAAATTCTTTAATTCAAAAAGTCAACATAATTAAATACAATTCCAATATTTTTATTTTGGAATTTATAAAATGTTTTATGGCTTTTGGCTTTTGAAAATTCAATAAATATGTGTTTTGTTAAACATTTATCTTAAAATTTTCGTTTCAGATTTAAAATAATCCACTTTAAAATGCTATTGATTGCTGTTATAATTAAGGTCAAAGTGTTAGAAATCATGAATAATTTTGTGGGAGGCTTAAAATGGAGAGAGAATTTCAGCTCTGGGAAAAGATCAAAGACATAACATATCAGTATCTTGATTTTACATTGAACTACAGGCAAAGTGGTCATCCTGGTGGGTCTCATTCAAAAGCTCACATGCTTATCTCTCTTTTATTTGGAAAGAAGATGTTATATGACATTAGAAAGCCTGAATATAGATTCAACGACAGGCTAATTCTCTCAGCCGGACACACAATACCAATTATTTATTCTATTTTTGCAGTTATTGGTGATGCTTTTGATGAGATGTACAGACAAACCAAAGATGAAAAATATTTGATTGCTGAAGATAGACTTGTACGATACTACGACCTTCTCACTTTCAGGCACAGAGGCGGACTTCCCGGGCATGCTGAGTCAAGCAGAAAGACACTGCTATTGAAATTCAACACAGGACCCTCTGCTCATGGTCTTCCAGCATCTGTTGGACAAGCTTTGGCGCTCAAAAAAGCAGGTCTTCAAAACGTAAAAGTCTTTTTAGTTGAAGGTGAAGGTGCACTGACAGCAGGTGCCACACATGAATCTCAAAATGGTGCATGGGCATATGGACTTGGTAATCTTTTCTGGCTTTTGGACTGGAACGATTTTGGAATAGATGACAGACCATTTTCATCTGTTGTATATGGCACACCTGAAGAGTGGTTTTCTGCTCATGGTTGGAAGGTTCATGGAACAATGAACGGTCATAGTTGGCAGGATGTTTACTTTACAATCAAAAGAGGAGTAGAAGAGGCAGATGAGAATATTCCTAATCTCATGTGGTTTAAGACCAAAAAAGGATATGAGTATGGTGTGTATGACAACAAATCTCACGGTGTGCCCCACAAGAAAAACTCAGAGATTTTCTGGGAGACAAGAAAACCTTTCATGGAAAAGTACAGTGTTGAATTTGTGGGTTTTGGAAAACCTGCGCCATCTGATCCGGATGAAGAGAAAAAACAATGGGAAGAAAACCTCAAGATTATAAATAAGGTACTTACAAAAGATGAAGAGCTTTTAAAGTATATCACAGACACACTTATTGAGATTGCAGAAGCTTTGCCAAAAGAAGCACCTTCAACATTTGTTTTAAACCAGAACCCATATAAAGACCCGGCTATATATGATTACAAAAACTATCCTGAGTGGCTTTTTGCAAAGCCAGGTGAGAACGTTCCAAACAGAGCAGCCTTAGCAAAATGGGGAATGTATATAAACGGTGTGGTCGGCAGAAAGTACGGAAGACCTCTTGTGATTGCAACATCTGCTGACCTTACAGAGTCAACAAACCTTCACGGTTTTGGTCTTGGGAAAGATGATTTTGGTGGATTTGGAGTGTATGATAGAGAAAAAAATATAAACGGAGCAGTTTTACCATCTGCAATAACAGAGTTTTTAAATGCTGGTGTGTGTGCAGGATTGGCAACAGTAAATTTGAGTGAAAATCCATATGAAGATTTCAATGGTTTTTGGGCTATAACATCAACATATGGGTCATTTATGTATCTCAAATATGGCGCAATAAGGCTATTTTCACAAATGGCTCAAGACTCACCAATAAAGTTTGGCAAGGTCATTTGGGTAGCAGGTCATTCTGGCCCGGAGACTGCTGAAGATTCAAGAACACACTTTGGGATATTTGAACCTGGAGTTTTGCAGCTTTTACCGAAAGGAAAGATTATAAATCTTTACCCTTGGGAACACAACGAAGTACCCGTTTTACTTGGCGCTGCACTTGCAACTGACATAAACAACATAGCTCTGCATCTTACAAGACCACCAATTGAAATACCAGACAGAAACGCACTTGGTATTCCGTCACATTTTGAAGCCGCGAAAGGAGCGTATATCATAAATGATTTTGACCCAAATAGAAGAAAGGACGGAACGATAATTGTCAGGGGCACAAGCACAACCTACAATTTAATAAAACTTCTGCCTCAGCTTAGAAAAGATTTTAACCTTAAGATAATTGCTGCACCAAGCTTTGAACTTTTCATGATGCAGGAAGATGAGTACAGAAATAAGGTTCTGCCGCTTGAAGACTGGATAGACTCCATGGTAATCACAAACGAGAGCAAAAAGCTCATGCATGACTGGATATTTTCAAAAGTGTCTGAAGAATACTCACTTTCAAGCGACTGGGATGATAGTTGGCGAACAGGTGGAACAGTTGATGAGGTTTTAAAAGAAGCGCACCTTGATTGCGACAGCATATACAGCGGCATTGAAAGGTTTGTAAAGGACAGAGAAAAAAGAATTGCAATGTTGAAAAATATCTTATAGCATCCCCCAGCAAATCTATTTAAAGATAATTTTAGCGGGATGAGAAGAAATCTCAATCTTCTCCCTCCCGCTCTTTTTTTACTGTGATTTGTTAAGCTCTCTGAATTTGTTGGGAGATACACCCTCAAACTTCTTGAAAGCCTTGGTAAACCCACTTACCTCTGTGTATCCTATCATCTTAGCAATCTGAGACACCGAATAGTCGGTTGATAGAAGAAGTTCTTTTGCTCTGTGCATTCTCAAGTTCTGGATATAATCGCTTATATTCTGCCCTGTCTTTTCTTTGAAGATTGCTGAAAGATACTGCGGAGTTATATTGAACTTATCTGCGATTGTAGAAAGTGATATCTCTGAGCTTGAATACTGCTGATGAATATAGTCCAAAATATTTGAAATCAGGTCATTGCCTATTTTCTGCTTGTTAACTATCACATTCTCTGCAAGTATTTTATAGTCTTCCTGTATTGTTTGAAGGACCTTTTTTGGATTCTTCTCTTCAATTATTAACCTCATAACCTTTTCTGGTTCAGGTTTTTGTTTTTCCCCGACTTTGTTTGGAATACTGTTTAAAAGTTGATAGTAAAG
This sequence comes from Caldicellulosiruptor bescii DSM 6725, assembly GCF_000022325.1. Taxonomy (NCBI): domain Bacteria; kingdom Bacillati; phylum Bacillota; order Caldicellulosiruptorales; family Caldicellulosiruptoraceae; genus Caldicellulosiruptor; species Caldicellulosiruptor bescii. Next base: position 2,469,260 of record NC_012034.1, read on the forward strand.
CCCATAAAGATATATAAGTATCATCTTGGCCATATGAGGTGAGTTTGCCGCTGTTATATGATTTTTGATATTTTCAAATACCTCATAAACCCCTTCAACCTTACCTTCTTTAACAACATTTATAATTTTGTTTTCAATGTCTTTGGGTAAAAACTCCTTTTCGGACGTTATATCTTGAGAGAGCTCAGAAAACTTGAAAATCTTCATATTAGGCTTTACAAATTTCAATGAAAGAACTTTTTCGGCCTGCTCATATGCAAACTTTAAATTTATTATGCCCATAACCATCCCGCTTATACCTACAGACATATAAATTGAAAAGTTTTTCTCTAAAAACTCTATCATATTTTCAAATATTTCTGAAAGCTCTTTAATACTATCCTTAACATTATCATTAATTTCAACAATAACACTCAACCTTGTCCTTGAAAACAAAACATCCCAGTGTTTGAAACCATATGTCTCTAAAAGCTCATCCATAACGTTTGTAACAACAAGAGTTACAAGAGAATATTCACTATCACTTTCTTCTTTTATAAACCCTGAGCAGTCATCTATCTCTATCAAACATACCAAAAATTTTGCATCTTGTTTTTGCATTTCAAGGGTTTTTAGTTCTAATTCACCTATGTTCTCAGGCAATGCACTGCCAAGAAGCAACTGATACAATAAATTATTTTTTATAATTGGAGAAAATCTCATTATTTGCTTTTTCAGTTCCTCTTCTTTAGAAAGTGTTTGAACAACGAGGTCTCTTATAAAATCAAATTCGTTCTTTTCAGGCTCAGAACTCTTTACTTCACTACCTGCTTGCAACAATCTCTTTATCTCACTCAGCGGTCTGTAGTTTTGCATACTGAAGAAAAATATAAGTATACTGCCAATAATACTCATAAATCCAAGAAGAAAAAGGCTCAGATTACGTATTTTTCGTATCTCTTCAAAAAAACTGTCAACAGGTACCATGGATATATATTTCCAACCATAAATAGGTGATATAACATAATATATTATCCATTTTTCACCGTTTAATGTAAGCTCTTTGATTGTAAAGTCATTGTATATTGAAAAGTTAAGTTTTGGCAATAATATATTCTGCTTTTCTGCAGAAACTTTAAGAACTTGATTGTTGTCTCTATCCAGAATCCAAAGTATCCCTTTAGGGTAGCTTACAATTTCTTTCATTGTACTGACAATCTTGCTTTGGTCTATTATTACAAACACATTTGCATTTTTACCATCTATTATCCATCGTGATAAAGTATTTGCGAATACAATTGTAGAAAGATTTTTATAGTCTGCTTTTATTTTAAAAGAAGGTATATATTTCATTTTGTATTCGCCGCTCAAAAACTCAAGCCATTTTTCATAGCTCATATCAAGCGGTCTGTTTATATATGTATAGTAGTTATAAGGTGTTGTAGTATATGACGGACCTACAATGAGGTTCTCAGAAGGAATGTATATGAAAGCATCAATTATATATGAATTTTTATATGTCTGTGAATATATTTCTCTGCAAAGATTTCTGATATTAAGGAGTCTGTCACTGCTGTCAAGCGCTTCTTTGGCTTCAGGTAGAAAAATAAAATAATATGGATTTAAATTTATCCAATCTGCAAGAGATTCAACAGACTTTACAATCTCATTCTCAACCTTGTCCTCAAGCTGAGTAAGTGCAGTTTTGTTATATCTATATAGGCTACTCATCATGATGTCTTTTATACTAAAATAAGACCCAATACCTATCAAAAGCGGAATGATAAAAATAACAAGATATGAAAAGATAAATCGCCACAATATTTTCTTGAACATACTTAAAAAAATCCTCCTCAAATATCATATATTTAAACCCTCATTTTTGGGCAATTTCAATTATAATACAAGCAATATTGAAAAGCAATGAAACAAATTGCAAAGAAAATATAAATGATGAGTACATTTTTAAGAAGCTTAATATTGTCCTTTAAACCTTAACATTTTCCTCTTTCAAAAAGCCTCACCTCCCCTTTATAATAAAAGCTGTAAAGCCCGCTGACAAGTTGCTAAAAACAATAAACTTTTGTCGCGGGTAATTTGGAAAAAATCAATAAAAACTTTCAAAACGAGGAGGTTTAAAGATGGATTGGTTCAAATCTTCTAAAAAGGTTTTAAGTATTATCGTAGTTATTGCATTTGCCTTATCGCTTGTAATTCCAGCATTTATTTCATCAACCTCAATAGCTTATGCAAAAACAATACCAACACTTACCTATTTTGTTCGTCTTGACCCCAAGGTTGCAACATCTTACAACAGCTACTCTTCAATTGCTGCTTACCAGCTTTTGCAGAAAAAACTTGGGGTAAAGATTGTGTTCAAGCACCCACCGGTTGGCGGAGAGACAGACCAGTTCAACTTAATGGTTGCATCAAGACAGCTGACAGACATCATTGAGTGGAACTGGGTTGATAACTATCCTGGTGGACCTGTAAAAGCAATGCTTGATAAGGTAATCATAAGGCTCAATGACTATATGCCAAAATATGCTCCAAATTTATCAAAATACTTACAGCAACATCCTGACATCAAAAAACTTATTGTTACAGACGATGGTGACATTTACGGATTCCCAGCTCTTCGTGGAACAAACCCAAAAATTGCATGCGTATACTATGGACCTCAAATACGAAATGATTGGTTGAAAAAGCTCGGATTAAAAGAACCAGAAACAGTTGATGACTGGTACAAGGTTTTGAAAGCATTTGTAACAAAAGACCCAAACGGCAATGGCAAAAAGGATGAAAGAGGATTTACAATTCTGCGAAATGCTTCAAACCCGAGATATGCATTTGATTATTCTTCCTTCTTAGTTGGTGCATGGGGAATAAAAACAGATTTCTTCCAGATAAATGGAAAGGTCAAATATGGTCCGTTAGAACCACAATACAAACAGTTTATAGCAACACTTCAGAAGTGGTGGAAAGAGGGCCTCATAGACCCGGATATCCTAACAATGAACCAGAAGGTTATAAGAGCAAATGTTCAAAACGATGTAATTGGTGCGTGGATAGGACTTCTTTCTGGCGATATGGGCTTCTTCTTGAACCTGAAGAAAGATATAATAGCTACCAAGTTCCCTGTGCTCAAGAAAGGTGAACAGCCACTTTTAGGACAGGCTGAGTTCTTGTTCGCTCGAACAAGCGCGGCTATAACTACTGCATGTAAAGACATACCAACTGCTATGAAGGTGCTTGACTGGGGTTACAGCAAAGAAGGATATGAAGCGTTCAACTATGGTGTACTTGGAAAGTCTTATATTAAGAAAGATGGCAAGGTTTACTATACAGATGAAATCTTGAAAAACCCACAGGGACTTTCTGCAGCAGAAGCTTTAGCAAAATATGCTCGTGCATCAATCAGCGGTCCTTTTGCTCAAGCTGATGAGTATTATCTACAGATTCAAATGATGTATCCACAACAAAAAGAAGCTGTCATGCAAAAATGGTCTGATGTCAAAAATGACAGAATTTTGCCACCACTTTCGTTTACAGACGAAGAATCCAAGAGACTTGCAAATATTATGAATACAGTCAACACGTACTATGATGAAATGTTCTTAAGACTTATGACTGGAAAAGCAACAAATGTTGATGCATTTGTAAAAACTCTTAAACAAATGAAGATTGATGAGGCTATTAAGATTTATCAAGCTGCATATGACAGATGGAAAAAGAGAAAATAAGATAAAATATGCATAAGAAAAAAGAGCCTTGCAACAAGGCAAAAATTATCGCTTTTCTTAAAAAACCTTATTGCAAGGCTCTTTTTATAAATCTTCTTTGAGGAGGTTCAAAGGATTATGGAAAAAGCAACAATTAAGTCTTATCAGCCAAGTAGATGGCAAGAACTCAAAAAAGACCTTATACGCAACAAAAGCCTCTATTTAATGATTATCCCCGTTGTGGCTTATTATTTTATATTCCATTACATCCCTATGTACGGTCTTCAAATAGCTTTTAAAGACTTTACACCAGCAAAAGGTATTTGGGGCAGTCCATGGGTTGGTTTGGAAAAGTTTAAAGAGTTCTTTGTTTACGATAGCTTTTATGTCTGGAGAATAATCAGAAATACAATACTCATAAACGTTTATGACCTCATATTTGGCTTTCCTGCACCGATAATATTTGCACTGCTTTTAAATGAAATCAAAAACAGCATATACAAAAGGACTCTTCAGACAGTAAGCTACATGCCACACTTTATATCAACAGTCGTTATTGTTGGTATGATTATGGACTTTTTTGCAAGAGATGGTCTTATAAATCAGATTTTAAAATCTCTCGGTATTTTATCAGAACCAATCTCCTTCATGACAGAACCTGGCTGGTTCAGACCACTTTACGTTGGCTCGGGTATTTGGCAAAACCTTGGCTGGGGCTCGATTGTGTACCTTGCTGCAATCTCAAACATAGACCCACAACTTTACGAAGCAGCACTGATTGATGGTGCTGGAAGGTTCAGACAGACACTTTATGTCACAATACCAGGAATACTGCCAACAATTGTTATAATGTTTCTTCTCAGAGTTGGACACATGATGAACGTCGGGTTTGAAAAGGTATTTTTGATGTACAATCCTTTGACATATGAAACAGCAGATGTTATTTCAACCTATGTATACAGAAAAGGTCTTTTGGAGATGGATTATAGCTATGGTGCTGCGGTTGGGCTTTTCAACTCTGTAATCAACTTCTTACTGGTCATATTCTCAAATAAGATTGCTAAAAAACTTACAGAAACATCGCTTTGGTAAGAAAAGGGGTGAACTTTGAAGATGAAAATAAGAAAAAGTGCAGGCGAAATAATATTTGATACTTTCAACTATATATTCTTAGGACTGCTGTGCTTTACAATGCTGTATCCAATGCTATATGTTATATTTGCTTCATTTAGCAATCCTATTAAGCTTATGGCATATAGAGGTCCTTTATTGCGACCACTTGACTTTTCTGTTGAGGCATACAAGCTTTTACTTAGCTACCCCATGATTTGGATAGGTTACAGAAATACACTTGTTTACGTTGTTGTAGGAACAGCTATAAACATTCTTCTTACCACAATGGGCGGGTATGTTCTTTCAAGAAAAAACTTAAAGCTCAAAAACCCAATAATGTTTTTCATAGCATTTACCATGTACTTTAGTGGCGGTATGATTCCAACTTACCTTCTTGTCCAATCACTTGGGATGATAGACACAATCTGGGCAATGATAATTCCAGGTGCAATTTCAACAACAAACCTGATTATAATGAGAACTGGTTTCCACGCAGTGCCGGACAGCTTGGAAGAGTCTGCAAGGATAGATGGAGCAGGGGACTGGACAATACTTTTTAGAATCATGATACCCCTTGCAATGCCAATGATAGCGGTAATGATACTCTTTTATGCTGTAGGTCACTGGAACGCGTTTTTCAGTGCGATTATATACCTGCGTTCAAGAGAACTTTATCCACTTCAGCTTGTTTTAAGAGAGATACTTATTATGAACAGCACAGAGAATATGACAACAGGAATTTCAGATGCATCTGACAGGTTTGCTGTGACAGAGCTTATAAAGTATGCAGCGATTGTCGTATCGACAGTACCAATCCTGTGTATATATCCATTTTTGCAAAAGTATTTTGTAAAAGGGGTCATGATTGGGGCTATTAAAGAGTAATATTTTGTGGTATAATAAAATAAACTTAAACAAAAGAAAAGCGGGGAAAATACAATATGAACAAAGACAAAATAGCTGCACAACTTTATACAGTCCGTGAATTTTTTAAAACAGAAGAAGAAATATACCACAGCCTTAAGAAAATAAGCGAAATTGGCTTTAAAGCTATTCAGATATCAGGAATTGGTAAAATTCACCCAAAAAGATTAAAAGAGATATGCGATGAATTTGGTTTGAAAATATGTGCAACACATATACCTTTTGAAAGACTCAAAGAAGAGATTGAGAGTGTTATTAGTGAACATAAGATTTACGAATGCCTGCACATTGCAATACCCTCTGCCCCTTCTGAATACAGGTCGCAAGAGGGTGCTATAGCATTTGCTGCTGAGTGCAATGAAATTGGTAAAAAATTGAAAGATGAAGGAATTACACTTTCTTATCACAACCACAGTTTTGAATTTAAAAAATATGATGGCAAGACATGGTTTGAACTTTTTATTGAAAGCTCAAATCCAGAATATCTCATGATAGAAATTGATACTTATTGGATCCAGTTTGCGGGAGCAAACCCTGAAAAGTGGATAAGAAGTTTAGAAGGTCGAATTCCTCTTATACATCTTAAAGATATGGGAATGATTGAAGATTTCAGACAAGGCATGTTTGAAGTAGGATTTGGAAATTTGGACTGGGATGGAATAATAGCTTCTTGCAATGAGGCAGGAGTTGAATGGTATATAATTGAACAGGATGTGTGTCAGCGTCTGCCTTTTGAAAGCCTTAAAATGAGCTTTGATTTCCTTGTGAAAAATTATTCAGACTGAGAAATTATTTAAAAATAAAATAATGGCTTGAGAATGACAACTTCTCAAGCCATTTGTTTTTAAATGGGGTATAAAGCTTTAAAGGAGCCCTTTTTACAATCTATTTTTTCAATTTTATTTCTAACCTCAAAATCCTTTGCCTTTTATCTTTTCAATCTCTTTTAAAACCTCCTCATCACTTTCAAGAGGAAGTTTTACAGGTCTTCCTGTCAAGCTTGAGAGGTAAATGGCAAGTATAATTTCAACAGGATGTCTACCTTCCTCAGCGGGGATAAGTGGTTTTGTTCCGGTTTTTATAGCATTTATTACATCTCTGTACTGTCTTACATGTCCTTCTTCTTTGATGGCGGCAGAAGATGCACCAACAGGACCTCTGTCATCCTTTTTATAACTCTCCAAATACTCCTTCTCAGACCCATCTTTGAAGTAAAGACTTTCAAGCTGGGTGTTAACAGCTATTGCAGAACCATGTTCACCAAAAATCTCAAGCCGCGTTTCAAAACCGGGATATGCACTTGTTGTTCCAACTATCTCGCCTATCGCACCATTTTCAAACTTGACACAAGCCACAGCACCATCTTCAACTTCTATCCGCTTATGTGCTCTTGTTGTGCAATAGGCAAAAACCTCCACAACCTTTCCAACAATCCACTGGATCATGTCTATGTAATGTATTGATTGGTTCATGAGCGCACCGCCACCGTCCAAGTTCCATGTCCCACGCCAGTCACCACTGTCATAATACTCTTGCGACCTGTACCATTTAGTGTAGCTTGTTGCTAAAACTATGTTGCCAAACTTTCCTTCATTCATGAGCCTTTTTAAAAGTTGCATACAATCGCTGTATCTGTGCTGTGAAATTATAGAAATCACCACATTGTTCCTGTTTTGAGCTTCTATTATTCTGTCAGCTTTAGACAATGTTATATCCATGGGCTTTTCAACAATGACATGTTTTTTGCTATCGGCTGCTAAAGCTGCCATATCAGCATGCATACCAGATGGTGTGCAGATTGAAATAACATCTATATCAGAATCAAGAAGCATTTTTTCATAATCAGTATATATCTTTTTCACACCAAAATCTTGGGCAAGTTTTCTTGCTCTGTCTTCTATAACATCGCACACAGCAACAAGCTCCGCATCACTTGAAAGAGCTGAAATAGCAATCGCATGTGTCTTTGATATAACCCCACAGCCCGCAATAGCAAACTTAAGCTTTGACATTTTTTAAATCTCTCCTTCCTCATCGATGATCTTTTTAATTGCTCTATAAGCCCTCGCAAAGTTTTCAGGTCCACCACCAGGAAGGTTATTGTTAAGATGAGGTTCAATCGACAAAAAACCACAAAAGTCTATCATCTTTAGTGCTTCTATCACATCTTTTATTCTTCCGTCACCCTCGCCCGCAACGGTAACACTTCCATCTGAAAATTTTGCGTCTTTTATGTGTACATACTCAATATAATCCTTTAAAAGCTCAAATGCATGAGGATAGACCTCTACTTTGCACTGAACAAAATTGGCCGGGTCAAATGTTGCTCTCAAATTAGGTGAGTTGATCTCAGAGAGGATTTTAAAACACCTTTCAGCATTGCTTCCATAAATCTCTTTTTCATTTTCGTGAAGAAGAACAAGATTTTCTTTTCTGGCAATTTCAGTAAACTTCAAAAGCCTTTCTATGACAACATCTGTATACTTTTCTTCTTCACCATCTGGAACATAAAATGAAAAGATGCGTACGTATTTTGTCTCAAGGATGTGCGCAAGATGGAGGATGTACTTGAAAAGTTCAAGATACTTTTCAAAGTCGCAGTTTACATCAACCTTGCCGATTGGAGACCCTATTGCTGAAACCTTTATACCACTATCTTTCAACTTTTCTATAATTTCTTTTGCTTCATTTTCAGTATAATCTGCAATGTTTTTCCCATTTGCAGACCGAAATTCTAAATACTCTATACCATGTTTTTTCAAAACCTCTATTTGTTCATCCAAACTGCTTGATATCTCATCTCCAAATGCTGAGAATATAAATTTATACATTATCTCATCAAACCCCCTTGTTCAAATTCCATTCGACATAATTCCATAACAAAAAGTTAACTTTAAAAAACTATAAAAATTGTGATTAAGAAAGATTTTTTGTTTTTATGTGTTTTTAAATATATTTTACACCTATTGATTTTCATTTTCAACAATAAAACCAAAAAAAATAAGCTGGCAAAATTATGCCAGCCATTTTTTATTTCTCTTTGAATTTATATTCATTTTCAATTCTCTTTATCATAGAATCATACAAAAGCTTGGAAAGACCTATTCCACCTTGTTTTGTAGCATTTTTTGAAACCTCATCAACAAACATGTCGTTAAAGATATCATCTGCAATGCCTTCCTTAAAAAGTCCACCTTTGGGTATCGACTTTTGCATCTGTTTAAAAATGGTGGAAAGCATTATCGATTCAAATTCTTCACACGCTTCTTTGAGTTTCTGTTTATCTTTCTCAGAATATGCTTTTTCAAGCTTGTCTATGACAGAGTTACCAATTCCCCGTTGATAATCTGCCTGAATTTTAATGTTTGATACCTCACTCATTCACAATTACCTGCCTTATAAAACTTATCTTTTCAGGTTGTTTGCCATGGAAAGCATATCATCAGCTGTTTGGATAGCTTTGGAATTTATCTCATACGCTCTTTGAGCAATAATTAACTTTACCATCTCATCAACAACTTGAACATTCGACATCTCCAAAAATCCCTGCAAAATCCTGCTTTTTTGACCTTCCATCTCCTCTTCAGACATAGGGTCACCAGATGCAGCAGAAACATTATACAGGTTTTTTCCCTCTGCTAAAAGTCCTTGAGGGTTTATAAATCTTACTATCTTGATTTTAAAACCTGAATCCTGAATTTGGCCATCTTGATCCTTATAGGTAATCCTTCCTGTTTCATCTATTGTGATACTTGAGATTGCAGTCTCTGGAAGAACAATCTCAGTGTCGCCCTCTGCTAAAACAGGATATCCATCTGAAGTCACAAGTTTTATTTGCCCCTCAACATTGGAAACTTTAAAACTCCCATCCCTTGTATATCTTGGGCCGTTGGGAGTTGATACAACAAAAAATCCTTCCCCCTGAATTGCCAGATCAAGCGGGTTTTCAGTCCTCTCCAAGTTTCCTTCTGCAAAGCTTTTTGTTATAGCAGAGATTGTGACACCATGACCTATTTGGAGACTTACAGGCTTTCCATCACCTGCAACAACATCTGCTCTTGAGAGGGTCTCATACAAAAGATCTTTGAACTCAGCCTTGTCTTTTTTGAAAGCTGTTGTATTAACATTGGCAAGGTTGTTGGATATGATATCAACATTTGTCTGCTGCGCTTTCATACCAAGAGCGGCAGAATAAAGTGCTCTCATCATTTTTTCCTCATTCCTCCTTTACATTTCTAAATCTTCTCGCCAAGATACACCCCGATTACTTTCTCGCAATCTCATTTACTGCTTTTTGCAACGTCTCATCCTGAATAACAAACGCCTTCTGGTTAGCTTCATACGCCCGCAGTACACTTATCATGTTGACCATCTCTTGAACAGAATTTACGTTAGAACCTTCCAAATATCCTTGAAGCACCTTGCCTGAAAATGGTATCTGTTGAACCGCAGCATCTGCTTCAAACAGGTTATTGCCAACTTTGCGAAGAAGGCTTTTATCCTGAAAATCAACAACCCTAAGTCTGTCAACTATTCTTCCATTCTGATAGACATTCCCCTGCTCATCAATTCTTACTTGCCCGCCATTTTGAAGAACAATCCTTCCGTTCTGTCCAAGGACGTAAAAACCATTAAGTGTTACAAGCTCTCCCCGCGAATTTAAAGTAAACGCACCATTTCTGGTATAAAAGATTTGCTGAGCACCCTGATTTTCTGGCACCTCAATGGTAAAAAATCCATCTCCTTTTATTGCCAAGTTCAGAGGTTCATCTGTTTTTATGTAAAGTCCCTGTGAAAAGTCGCTTACAATCCTTGACACATCTGCGCCAAGTGACATATATCCTATTGCATTGTCAGGCGAAGAAACTTTGTCGTATATCCTATAGACAAGCATGTTTCTGAAACTTTCAACCTGCGCAACATCCCTTTTAAATCCGGTTGTGCTCACATTTGCCACGTTGTTTGCTGTTATGTCCATTAGTTTTTGATTCAAAATCATTCCAGATGCCGATGTGTAAATTCCTCTAATCATCTTTTCTGCAATCCCCTTTTTTTATCTGACTCTTGGGTCTTTTATAAGACTTGCTTCCAAAACATCTAAGGATTCTAACGCCTTCCCTGTTCCAAGGGCAACGCACGACACAGGGTCATCTGCAATCCTTGTAGGAATCCCTGTCTTTTCAGAAATTAGCTTGTCAAGCCCCCACAAAAGGCTTCCTCCGCCTGTCATCACTATTCCAGTTGAGGTAATGTCTGCTGCAAGTTCAGGTGGTGTATTTTCCAAGACTCTGTGCACAGCTTCAATTATAGCCGAAACAGGCTCTTCTAAAGCCAGAAGCATCTCGTCAGATGTAACAGTTATCGTCTTTGGAAGTCCTGTCAGAAGGCTTCTTCCGCGCACTTCCATAGATTCTACCCTTGGTTTTTTGTATGCACATCCAATGTTTATTTTGAGCTCTTCTGCAGTTCTTTCGCCTATAGCAACACTGTGTTTCTTTCTTATATATCGGATAATTGCTTCATCAAATTTATCCCCCGCAACTTTAATGGATTCGCTGACAACCGCCCCACCAAGAGAAATCACCGCAATGTCTGTTGTTCCACCACCGATGTCAATCACCATGCATCCTACCGGCTTTGAGATGTCAAGCCCTGCACCAATCGCAGCTGCAATTGGCTCTTCTATTAAAAATGTCTGTTTTGCGCCTGCTTCGTATGTTGCATCTAAGACTGCTCTTTTTTCAACCTCAGTAACGCCTGATGGCACACATACAACAACCCTCGGCTTGAAAAATACCCTTTTGCCAAGTACCTTACCCAAAAAATATTTCAGCATTGCCTCTGTGACCTCATAGTCTGAAATGACACCGTCGCGAAGAGGTCTTACCGCCACGATATTACCCGGTGTTCTTCCAATCATTCGTCTTGCTTCTTCTCCAACTGCCAAAATCTGTTTTCTTGTTTGCTCTATCGCAACAACTGATGGTTCTCTTAAAACTATACCCTTTCCTTTCACATACACCAAAACTGTTGCTGTACCCAAATCTATTCCTATATCTGTTCCAAACGCCATAAGCCGCCCTATCCTTTCTATTTTTCTTTTTTGTAAATATACCTTAAATATATTTTAATTTTTAATTTGCATATTTTCAATGAATTTTATATACAATTTTTTAGAAAACAAAAAAGGCTCTCGCCGCACTCACTTTTAAACTGCCGCAAAAGCCCTGTAATCTTCTTACTTCCCAGTTTTGAAATACTGGATTGCTCGCTGTAGCTGTTTGTCTACATATTTGGATTTTACAAACTCTAAAAACTTCTCATTTAGCTTTTTCTGCGTTGTTATATCAAGCACTCCAGAAGGATAAAGCTTATTGTCTTTCTGGAACTTTTTAACCGCAGCCACTGTGCTATCATCCATCTTGGCTGTCCAGTTGCTTAAATATCCAAGGTAGAAAAGCCTTTGCTGAGCTGCCAAAACCTCCAAGTCCATATCACCTTTTTTGAACTTCTTGGTTGCGCTCAGGCTCAAAATCTTATCAGGTCCAAACTGGGAGAGTGAGTCGTCCTGAACCTCTATGTCTGGCACAACACCTTTTCCTTCAACATAATAGCCAGACGGTGACTTGTACTTTGCAACTGTAACTTTGGCAACATATCCTTTCTTGGTACCTGTCTCAGGAAGGCCAATTAGAGTCTGAACAGTTCCTTTGCCATATGTCTTTGTACCAATAACAACCCCAACTTTTCTATCTTTTATAGCTTGGGCAAAAATCTCCGAAGCAGAAGCACTCGACTCGTTAGTCAAAACTGCAAGCCTATACTTTGTTTCTTTGTTTTTTGATTTATACTCATCTTTATAAGTATTATATTCAATTGTTACAATTGGTCCTTCTGGCACAAAATATTCACATATCTTTACAACCTCATCCAAAAGTCCGCCGGGGTTGTTTCGAATATCAAAAATAATATTTTTGATACCTTTTTTATCAAACTCATCAAGAGCTTTTTTGATATCATTGGAACAGCCCTGTGTAAACTGTGTAAGTTTTATATATCCTATATTATTATCAAGTACCTTATACTCAACAACAGGTATCTTTATTTTTTTTCTTACGATAGAAAATCTGTAAGTCTTACCATCTCTTAAGATGTCAATCACAACAGTTGTGCCTTCCTGCCCGCGAATGAGCTTAACAGCATCATCTGTTGTTTTCCCAACCAGAGACTTTCCATCTGCTGCTATAATTTTATCACCAACTTTCAGACCCGCTTCTTTTGCAGGTGTTCCATCAAAAACTCCTACAATAACTATGTAGTCCTCCTGTTTTTCTATCTGGATACCTATTCCCGAAAACTCGCCATTTACGCTCTGGGTAAAGTCCTGAGCCTGCTGTGGTTTCATGTACTCTGAATATTTGTCAAGGCTCTTGAAAAGCCCTGTAAACATCATATCAATAAGCTCATCATAACTGTACTTGCCTATATGATACACCTTTGCAACCTGCAGCACCTTTTTGATATAATCCATCTGCTTGTCTGTAGGAAAATCATTTGAGATTATAAAAAACTGGGAATACACAGGAACTGCAACAAATATTGAAAGCGCAACCATTACAGCTAAAATCTTTATCAAGATTTTCTTATTACTTCTCATCTCTCTCCTGCCTCCACATCATGATTTTTTGTATGTTCAAAATCTATTACTTTATACCTTTTCCAATTCAACCATTAATCCGAACTAAAGAGGCTCATGTCAAGATACCTTTTTGCGAGTGTATCTCTCAAAAAATTTATGAGATTATATATAAGGTTGGCAGCACTGCCTTTTGTAAGCCTTTGCTGCGGCAAAAAGTTGTTATCCACAGTTCCAATCATTATCTTTTCATCTTTTAGTACTTTAACAGCATCCTTTGCCCAAACAGGAATGCTTTCATCATCAAGGTAGTCTGTCTGGGTGATTGGCTGGGTTACCTTTTTGTCAAAACCAAGCACCTTTGAAATGACAACAGCTGCCTCTGCCCTTGTTATATAGTCTTCCGGCTTGAAATACTCAGCACTTTTGCCTCTCATAAGCCCTGCCTTTGTAACTGCGTATATGTAGCCATAATACTTGTGATTGAGCGGCACATCCTTGTATATTGACTTTTTTTGCACTGTCCTTGGATTGTAATAGTTTGAATATATGTTAAGCGAATCCATCAAAAGCTTGGCAAACTGAGCACGGGTTATATACTCTGTGGGATTAAAATCTAAAGCACTGTCAAACCCTCCAAAAGCAAAGCAAGTGTTCACCGCATCCTCGTACTCATACCCTTTCACCTTTGGAAGAGTAGGTGCAATTGCCATCTTGATAACCGGGTTTTTCTCAACATTTTTTTCCACTTTACCCCTCTGTCTTATTGTCAAAACTTCACCTGTCTTTGTAAATGTCGGAAGGTCATACATAGCTATGAAATTACCTTCCACTTTAGACTTTAGAACGTATGTACCCGGAATACTTGATGGAAAATTATTCTGTTGAAATTCCAAAATGGTCTTCTGTACAAGAGCTATATTATAGTTGATGTTTGCAAACCATGAAGATGTTTCTATCCTCTGGGTTATTTTTTGAAACTCGCCAGATCCCCAGTACCCATCATACCCGTAGTTTTTACCTTCTATAGTAATCTTCAGTCCTTTATCATAAATCTTTTCAAGCGTCCACTGACCCTGAAAAAAGCTCACAGCCGGGTTTGCATCAACTGCAGTAGACTTTGAAAATGAATAGCTCTGAAGATTGTAAGTAGCACTGTCTACAGTAATGGTTTCTTTATAACCGCCAACAGTATACTCCTTTGTTATACTCCCATTTTGAAGCTTTGTCAAGGTACCTTTTAAACTTACAGTTCTTTTTACTGAGATTTTCCCAGAAGAATCTCTAAGGTCATAATTGTAAGAAAGAGTCTCATTATTTGCTGCCCTTTTTATCTTTGCATCCACAGTACCAAAAAGAAAAATAGGTTTTCCTGTTATAAATGTATATTCATAGTATTCAATCTTTGTCTTTTTTGGGTCAGGGTCTTTGTATGCTGAAATTCCACCTTCGTATCCCAAATATCCTTCTTCACAAAAAGCAACCTGCCAGCCAAAAATAAAAAGTACACACAAAAACATAATTACTGCTATTGGATATCTTTTGTTCAATTTTTAAACTTCCCCCTTTTTTGCAATAAAAGCTCTCAGTAATTTACAAGCACAATCGATGGCGTTAATACCGATTTTGAGATGTCAAAACTGCTCTGAGGAACAAGTAACAAAACCCTGTCGCCAAATTGTGGCATCTGAGCTGTTAAGTTCCCTCCTGCGTCTATCAAAACTGCTTGGGTGGTATCAAGGACAAAACTTTTATCAATTCTGTTCCATGTCTGAGTCATCATATCGTTGTACTGGGCATTTAGAATCTTCATGTCCTTGCCAACCACGCCTGTGACAATGTATCCACCAAAGCTTGTATCAATTATAACATTTGCGTATTTGCCATTATGAATGATATACACACTCTTGTTTTTCAGATTCAATATCTCTTTCGGACTGCCAAGTCCATATACATCACACATAACTGTCTGTGTATCATAAAAAAGAGTTAGCTTGCTCGGAACATATTGCCATCCTCTCTGACCATCTAAATAGACATAGTCTTTCACAGTGATGTATTCAAGCTCTGAAATGTCTTGTACCTGCCCTCGAACAAATATGGGTTTTGAAATACCTTCCTGTTGCTTTGCTAAAACAAGGCTTCCTTGGCTTGCAATACCAATTATTTCATCCCCAACTTTGAAACTTGCAGGGATCAAAAGCCCGTTTGCAACGGTGTACGTTTTGTTTCCTATTGAATACCTATTTCCAGATATCACCACCGAATTTGAAGATGTCATGCTCACCTCGCCCTGTATCTTGGTAAAAGAACCTCTTGATATTGCCACAATGGTGTCCAAAACCTCCTGTGAAAATCTTTCCTTTGTTACAACTACAACAGGTAAGTTTTGCAACTTAGAAAGTGGTGCAAGAGAGCTGCCATCTAAAATGAATTTCAAATCAGATGGAATCTGGAAAGAAAGCCATGTATACAGCGGTTCAAATGCGTTGTTTCTTAAAATCTGGATGTCAGAAAGATATAAAGCATTTCCATTGACCGTTCCTTTTGCGATGTAGATATTTTTTACATATTCATTCCCTGATATCTCTATTCTGCGGATGTACGCTGAGTTTCCAAAGAAGCTCCCTGTGAGCTTCACATACTGACCTGGCATAATATCCTTTAAAGCTGCAGAAATGCCATTTTTTACAATATCAACGTTGTCATTTATTTCATATGGTCCATATATTCTCCCATCGATATTGACAATTATTTTTTGTGGAAGACCGCTTGCAAGGCTTCTTACAACATTTTCAATCTTTGCAACCTTCTGCTGCAGGTTTGAACTTGCTGTGACTGTGCGCACAAAATCGCCGCTAAAATAGAGGAAAACAACATCGCCTGGTAAAAGGCTGTCTAAAGAAGCATTTTGACCATCCTTTTTCACTTTTAGCCCAAGCTTTTTTGAAAATCTGTAACTCTTTTTTTCACCTTGTTGGTTGTAAATCTCAAGATACCCCAAGTTTGAATCTACCTCGTGCAAAATACCGGAAACTATATCTTCAGATTTCTCATCATATGTGGTGCTGAGATACTGTACATACCCGCAAGCCGTACCTGCCAAAACTTTCATACCCTCATAAAAATCATTCTTTATAAGAACTCTTGAAAAATCACCTTTATCAATGTAGACTGTATCTGGTGAAAGAAGATACTCTGTTAGCTGTCCATTTTGACTGAGTACAATTCTGTCCTTTGTTATTCTTGAGATTATCCCCTGTACTCTTTCAATTTCAGGACTGTCAAGCGAAAGCAATGTTATGGCATCTGCTCTGTCTTTTTGGACTTTAACCTGTACAAGATTTCCTACATTCAATTCTGAAAAGTTTAAATTCTTTCCAGAGTTTGAATCATAAATTGTAGCTTTTGGACTTAAACTCAAATTGTAAACTTTGCCATCTGGAAGCTTTACCGAAAATATCATCTTTTTAGCATCAATTCTGGAGATTACACCCTTTATATTTTCCTGACCAGGCCTTTGCAAAATGCTGGCCAGCACAACCTCGTTTTTGCCATTTACATAAAAGGCTACATAGTCCCCTTTCTGAAGATAGGAAGAGCTCAAAAAATTACCATTTGCTATTACTCCAAAATCCTGTTTGCCAGGGTTGACTGTAATATTTATGCTATTGCCACTTTCATCCTCACACACCAAAATGGTTTTGCCACTGCTGAACTTCTGGATATCTTTTACCTCAAGCTTTACCTCTTTTAACCCATTTGCGCTCAGGATATTTGGTTTGAGACTCCCGAGGATAAATGCCAGCTCTTCATATGTTATGTAGTCGTCTGGATGAAGATATCCATCAGATCTTCCAACAAGAGCACCATTTTTCAAAAGAGTATTAATTGAACTTAAAAACTTACTGTCAATCCTGTCATAATCAGGGTAAGTTTTAGCCAAATTCTCATAAATAAAAGGTATTTTGAATGCCTTTACCACCCATAAGCAAACTTCCTGACGGGTAGCAGGAGCAGACCTTACAAATATCAAATCGTCATACGAATATGGTCTTCCTTCATACACAGCTTTTGCAATGGTATCATCATTTTTCTTTATCAGCTGCTGGGTCATCTTCTCATGTTCTTTTTCACTTGGCTGCACTTGAGATATCGCATCCTGATACTCTTTTTTGGACAAAATTTTCATATCATATGCAAGCTGAATATATCCAAGATAAAGATAGTTGTATGGCTTTACAAGCTTCTGACCTGATGGTCTTTTTAGTTCCAGCTTTTCAGCCCTCACAAAAGCATCCTGCTGTTTGCCAACGCTGTTTAAAATTACAGACAGCGCCTCTTCCTTTGACAGAATATCAGAAGGATTTATCTTTGCTTTTTCAACTGTATTGAAAAAGCCAAAAGCTGACAAAAACAAAAACGCTTCTCTCGACAAGGCATTTTGAGGCAAGTTCACAATTTGAGTATTTTTTGCCGTCTTGCTGTAGCTGCTGCTTGCTACATACTCCTGAGCAGCTTGGATATTTGCGGAAATTAACATCAAAAAAAACAAAATCAAAACTACCCAGCTTATTAATCTATATAAGGTTATTATTTTCATCTTATTTTTTATCATGCTAAAAATCCCCCGCTTTATTTTCGCTCAAAAATTTTGTCCTATAAGATATTATCGACAAAGCTTTCTTTTTTCTCAAGAGAAGATGCAAGCTCTTTAAGAAACTCTAAAAGCTCTGTAGCATTATTTATTCTGTTAATTTTATCTCTTATCTTAGCGGCATTCTCAATTCCTTTTACAAAAAAACTAAGGTGCTTTCTTGCTTCCAAGACTGCCATCTTATCGCCTTTTTCACTGCAAAGCTGCGTGAAAAACTCAATCGCAACCCTTATCTTCATATGAGGTAAAACCTTAGTTTCAACATACCCCTTTTCAAACCCTTCTTTGATCTGAAGAAACACCCAAGGGTTCCCAAGCGCCGCTCTTCCTATCATGATACTATCAGCTCTTGTTACTTCATACGCTTTTTTCGCCGACTCAAAATCTACTATATCTCCGTTCGCAATAACCGGAATTTTGAGCTTTTCTTTTACCTTTCTGATTATCTCCCAGTCAGCTTTCCCAGAGTACAGCTGAGCCCTTGTTCTTCCATGAACTGTCACAAAAGAGGCTCCGCTTTCTTGCAGGATGTACGCAAATTCAGGAGCATTAATATTTTCATCATCAAATCCCTTTCGAATTTTGACAGATACAGGTTTTCTACTTACCTTTGCAACCTCTTCGACTATCTTCGCAGCCAAAGAAGGGTTTTTCATCAGGGCACATCCTTCTCCGCTTCTCACAAGTTTCGGAACAGGACAGCCCATGTTTATGTCAATAAAATGGTATTCAAACTCATCCTGCAATATCTTTACAGACTGTGCCATAACTTCAGGGTCGTTACCAAAAATTTGAACACCTCTTATCTTCTCTTCCTCTGAAAATGAAATAAGATCTTTTGTTTTTGCGCTGCCAAGGACAAGTGCTTTGCTTGATATCATCTCTGTCACTGTAACATCTGCTCCAAATCTTGAGCAAAGCCTTCTGAAAACCTTGTCTGTAAACCCTGCCATGGGTGCTAAGAAAATTTTCCCTTTGATGTCAAGCATCTTTTATACTATCAGCTCCTTTTTTGTAAAAAATTTAGTACAGCACCTTTAAATTCTAAAAAATCAGATAAATTTTTTTCAATTATATTTTTGAGAATCTCAAGATTAATTGCTTGATAATCGTGTACTGCAATATTTCTAAAACCCACCATGGCTTTCAGTCTTTTGGCTAACTCTTCCGACACAACTTTATTTTTCTCCAACAAATCGAAAGCTTCTCTACAACTTTGCGGAACGCCAAACTTAAAAATTGCACACAAGTGCATTGCAATATCTATTGTCGCTTCTATAGCTCTTTGAAGATTTAAAATAATTGAGTCTTGTTTTGTGTAATTGAGAAGATTTTTAGGGTTATGCTCATATTCTTCGTCTATTCTCTTCAAACATCTTTCAATGACCTGTATCTTATTTGCAATTATATCATCTATTATCATTTTTCTCACCCTTTGAATATATACTCATCCCAAAAAAGCTTTTTAAAACAACATCTCTCTCCTCGTTTAAAAGTGCATATTCTTTCAAAGCCCTCATAAAAAATAAATTTTTTCTTTTCTCATCCTCGCAATATATGACCTCTCCTGTGCCAACAATCTGGGCTTTTAGTACAGTGGAAGCCTTTTTTAAATCAATCAAATCTATATCTCTGTTTAAACTATCCGCAATTTCTTGAGAAACCCAAAACCTCTCAACGTTTGATATTTCTTTATCAGAAAGATATGCAATGTCAATATCGCTATCTTTTCTAAAATTCCCCTTAACAAGAGAACCAAACAGAAGTATAAGCCAGGGCGATATTTCTCTTTTCAAAATATCCACAACTACCTTTTTTATTTCCTCCATGTTAATCTCAGGCATGCCTTTTTACCTTCTTTTTCTTTAAAAACTTCTTGTAGTAACCTACTCTTAACAATATTTTACCACACATCAAGCTTTATAAGCTCACTATTTTATCAAGACCCTCATTTTATGAATACCCCAGCAGCTTTCCAACAAAAACTAAAAACAGCATGTGCACGGGATAGAACCAGTAAAAAAAGTATTTATTGAGCCTGAATTCAAAGTCAACTGGAAGCATTCTTACAAAAAGTATCAGAACAACGCTCAAAATAGAATATACTTGAAGCTGCCAGCCTAACAGATATGAGGCAATCACTGTAAGAATGGAAAATCCCACAAGCTGCAAAATGGGTTTTTCATATAGAAAATAAAATATCAATACAGCTAAAACACCGTAGATTCCATAGTCCATTGAAACAAAGTATGATATTGCAAGTGGAACAATTACTAATACATACCATGATCTTTTGAAAAAATAAAGGCAAAGCGCTGCAAAAAAGAAGGTTGCAATGACATTAAGCTCCATATCTCCTGTCATAAGATAAAAAGGATACTGGGATATGATGGCAAATATTAAGAGTCTTTTTAAGTACCTTTTGTGGTCAGATGTGTGCCAGAACCCCACCGCCACTTGATAGGCAAAGATGGGAAAGGCAATGCGACCAATTATCCGCAGCAAGGGTTTTTGAGGAAAATATAAAAATCCTGTATGATCAATAAACATGGTTATGCTTGCTATGAGTTTTAATAAATCAGACTTTGACTTTGTAAGGTCTTTTGAATATACAGACACTACTTTTTCCAAAGCATATCTTCTCCTTCCATGAAAAATGTAGTGGTTGATTAATATATTTCTACCATGAGGGTTTAAAATCCTTTTAATTCTGAAATATTGAAAGCACTATTGCAACAATTTTGGGGCTACCCTCCATTTTCGGATAGCCCCTCGGTAAAACATATTTCTGAAAAATCTTTATGCCAAAATATCCTTATTTTTGTAATTCAACAATGCCGTTGCTATAGGAATAGTAAGATATACGGCAATTACCAATATGCTGAACCATGGGCTTATGAAACTAATACTTAATTGAACAGAAATATCATTAGTAATTATTTTAAAAGGATCAAGATAAGAATAAAGAAGTATCATAGTCAAATATTTAAGAACAGGGACTGCTTGTGAGATTGGTGAGACCAAAAAATAAATTCCATAAACCACGACAAAACTTAGAATATTTGCCAATGAATTGCTCTTGCAAAGAGTAGAAATAAATACGCTCAGTGCACAACATGCAGCAATTATTAGTGTCTGAAGTAAAAGGGCTAAAATTAAAAATTTCCCCAGTGTTATGATATATGAACTACCATATACAGGTACTACTGCTTCTCCAACCTTTTTATAAATTGTCCCAACTACTACTGGATATTTTAAGTTAGTAAAACCGTAAATTATTCCAGTTACTATATATACTAAAACTTCTGAGATCAAAATTAGCCCTTCGCTAACAATTAAAGCTGTTAAAAATTTTGACAAAACAATGCTGTTTCTTGGTATTGGTTGTGAGGCTAATATCCTTATAGTCTTCTGTGAAAATTCGTTTGACATTATATCTGAACTTATCACAAATACTATTAAAGGCATCATAAATATTATCATACCCAAAAAAAGTATCATTACACTAAAATTATTTAAATCTGTACGTTTAAGTGGCTTTAGATTGTGTAAAAGATAGTATTCGTTTTCTATAATTTCTTTTCGATAATTTTCTCTTGAGTCAGAAAAGCTCAAATCAAGAGCCTGGTTCATCTTGATTTTAAGTTCTTTTATTTCTTTTTTTAAATTTTCTCGCCAATTATTTGAATCACTTGCCAGAGCACTCTTCAACTGAGCAAGTTGCTGTTCAAGTTGATATATTTGCATATCAATCTTTTGCTTTTTCACTTCATCTTTTATTTTCGATTTTTCTTTTTGCAATTGACTAATTGTTTTTTGCAATGACCTTATTTCCTCTTCTGGCTGAACTGATTTAATATAAGCAATGCTTCCCCAAACACCCACTATCGCAGAAGCAATTATAATGAGCATAGCAATAAAAATCTTCTTCCTGTAAAAAAGTTTTATAAGCTCATTTTTTACAAGAGCTAACATTTTATACCCTCCTAATTCTGGTATATTTTTATATATTTGTCCTCGAGAGATTCTACTTTTTCATAAAAATCCTTTATATTAACTCCATTTTGAAAGAGGAAATTCATAAACGCTACCTTTTTACTTCCGTCAAGTTCTAACTCAATACTGTTTTCTTTTACTCCCAAAATTTTTACACCTTCAAAGCAAGATATTACTTCTGTAGTTTTTACCACCACATCATTTGTATTTCTGTCTTCATTTAATACCAGAACAAACTTCACATTTTCGATAAAACTTCTGTCTATGTTTTCAATCGTCTCTATCTTTCCTTCTTTAATAAACACCACTTTATCGCAAATTTCTTGAATCTCAAACAGATTGTGAGATGATATAAATATCGTTACCTTTTTATCATTTGCAAGGCTCTTCAAAAGGCTTCTTAACTCAATAATACCGCTCGGGTCAAGCCCATTTGTCGGCTCATCCAAGACAAGAAGTTTTGGGTCTGTCAAAATTGCCATCGCTAAAGCAAGCCTCTGTTTCATTCCAAGCGAATACTTTTTTGTCTTTTCTTTGAGAGCATAGTCAATACCAACAAGTTTTGCAACTTCAATTATTTTGGACTTTGGTATGTTTGAAATTCTTGTAAGCTGAGCTAAATTTTCATATCCTGTTAGATATTCATAAAGCTCGGGGTTTTCTATTATACTTCCAATAAACTTTAATGCCATTTCTCTTTCATGTACAATGTCATACCCAAAAATTTTAACCTGTCCACTATCTGGCTTTATAAGTCCTGTTATCATTTTAATTGTGGTGGTTTTACCAGCTCCATTTGGTCCCACAAACCCTACTATTCGGCCTTCTTCAATATCAAACGAAATTCCCTTTATCACCTCCTTTCTCCCAAATTTTTTGTAGACTGAAATTACCTCAAGAGCTTTTTTCACACTAAAACACCTCCAAATTTTTCTTCTTTTAGAAGTTTTTATATCTCAAGCTTTTTGTCAAAAAGCTTGATAGCTCCATATAAACATAAAAGGGCAAGCCCAACTATCAAGGCAACATTAATAAATTCTCTTAAAATTCTTGGAATGTGTGCAGAAAAGCTCTGATTTATGTTGATAAGTAAACCAATAATTAATAACAGGACGTATGCACTCAAAATATATTCGACGATGGACGTTATTTTATATAAAACATTTGGGAGAAATTCTCTCAGGAGTGTGAGATTGAAGATTATTAAAAAGTAAATTGCTGCAATTGCAAAAGAGATGTAGAACACAAAACTACAATTAATATCAATCAGTTTGTTTGTTTTTTGAGCTAATAGATTTTTTATAAACAAAATAATCTCACTTTTGTATCGCCTTCTTGCGAGATTTGTAATCATCTCGGATAAAAACACAACTATGAAGAAAAGAATTGTATCTGAAAATACTCTGATAAATTTAGTAAGAACAAATGTCTTACCATTTATCTTAGGTGATGCAAAAATTAAATATCTTTGCTGCGAGGCAATCTCACTTGCAAATGTTGAAAGATGATAAATACAGATACCTATCAAAAAAACAATGCAAAAATCTCCAAGTGACAATTCTCCAGAGACAAAGTCTTTCCAAAAAATATATACAGTCCAGTAAGTAATCCTAAAGCGAAATAATTTTTGAAGCTTTTTTTGTAATCAAAAAGGAGAAATTTAATAATCATTTAAAAGCGATAACCTCCTTTGCTACTAATATTTTCAAGTATCCAATCCTTTTTTCAGCATTTTCAAGTTAAATATAATCAATGCAGCAAATATCAAAAAATTTGTTAATAACATGCAGGTTAATTTTATAGAATCACTTAAATTGGTTCTTGCTATAAATTCAGATAAATTTATGTGAAAGTATGCAAGCAATATAAATACTAAGCTCATATATGAACCCCACTGAGAAAAGTTCTTTAATGTGTTCCAATAGACAATTCCTGTAAGATACCAAAAATATACTGCACTAAAAAAGACTATAGATATAACAATTAAATAAAAGTCAACGACATCAACTTTCTTTATCACCAAAGTGAGAAGAGAAATATATCTTTTCGGAGTCATAACAATAGCTCCAAGCAAGTTAAACCAAATCGAAAAAAGGAAAAGGTCTAAAATAAGATGCAAAATTTCTCCAAACAACAAGACCTCTGGTTTAAACTTCCAAGAAGACAAGAGCAAAAATCTTTCTGAACTTCTAAATATTTTGTTCCATCTTACAAGATGATACACTATTGCACTCATCAATGAAATAATCCACAATAGCCATAACACAGCTATTTTTGGCATTTCTTCAGGTTGAACTTTAACATTTTCTGAGTAATAGGCCCATACACCAATCAAAGTTGCACTGAATGTAAATAAAATATAGAAAAGTATTCCGCTTCTGTATTGATACTTTATAAACTTCGTTATCACTTTGTACCACCTTCCTTGAAAAATTGATTTACAGAAACTCCTGACTTTTCTCTTAAGTTTTCTGCCGAATCTATAAGTACAATCTTGCCATCTTTAAGAATGATAACCTCATCAAATATATGCTCAATTTCAGAGATAATATTGGTAGATACAATAACTGTCTTCTCTTCACTAAGATTGTCTAAAATCATATTAATCACTACATCTCTTGAGATTGGATCCACAAAAGCAAGTAGTTCGTCTAAAAGATATAGATTAACATTTCTTGAGAGCAAAAGTGCAATAGACAGCTTCTCAATGGTTCCTCTTGAAAAATCATGAATCTTCCCGTTTTCATTAATATTCAAAAACTCAAGCATATCCTTTGCCTTTTGAAAATCAAAATCATCAAAAAAGTCTGAAAAAAACTTTAGAGCATCCTTTACTTTCATCCACTTAGGAAAAATAATTGTATCTGGCAAAAATGCAACATATCTGCGTGTTTCAACCCCTACCTTTGTATTGTTTATAAGAACCTGCCCTGAAGTAGGTTTAGAAAAGCCTGCAATAATCTTCAAGAGTGTTGTTTTCCCAGCACCATTTTCCCCTAACAGTCCAACTATTTTGCCCCTATCTACTGAAAAACTAATATCATCCAGAACAATCTTCTTGTTATATCTCTTGCATAAATTCTTTACCTCAAGAAGCATAAGAATTCTACTCCTCCCCACTTAATTTTTTATTAAGAAGATTCAGGATTTCCTCTTGGTCATAGCCTATCTCTTTCATTGCCAAGATGAAGTCTTCTATAATCTTTTCAGCCATTTTTTCTTTTAAGTCTTGAATAAGTTTTGTATCAGACGTAACAAAATTCCCAATTCCTCTTTCTGTTTTTGCCAAACCTTCTCTTTCCAGCTCCTGAAAAACCCTCTGTGCTGTATTTGGATTAATATTAAACCTTTGTGCCATCTCCCTCACAGACGGAAGCTTTTCACCAGGCCTTATCTTGCCACTGACAATCTGTTTTTTTAGGTATTCCAGCACTTGAAGATAAATAGGAACATTAGGATTAAATTCAATCAAGCCTCTTCCCCCTGTATTGGTGTACTAATTAAATAATACACTAATACGATAAGATTGTCAATGGGATATTTTTAGTTTTTTTGTCCAACAAAAAATAAATTTCTAAAATGTTTAAAAGAATCTTCTCTTAAGGCAAGAACATTCTGGTATAATTTATAGAAAGAAGACCATTTTGAAGGTGTGATAAGATGAAAGAAGAACTGGTGCTTGTCCGCAACGAAACATTTAAAGACTTTCCCATTGGTAATTTCCCATTTGACCCTAATCACTCTGCCATGGGTGAATATCATTGTTATATTCCTGAAGGTTACCGTGGTAGATGGTACGACCCTGTTGTATATCATGGTTGGAACGGAAGTGGCCCTACCTGGATTGTGACAGAGGAAGATGGTAAAAAGTTTATGGAACAGACAAGGGTGCTCGCCGCCTTAAAGAATTTGTGGCCAATGCTTGTAACAGGAGATGAGTTTTGGCAAGACTATATAGTAGAGGCTCAAGTTAGGATGCTTTCAACCTTGCCTTCAGCCCATGCAGGAATGATGTTTAGATATGTACATGCACGCAGTTTTTATGCTCTTTTGCTTCATGACAAAAAGCTCAAACTTATCAAAAAAGACCAGGAAAATCTTGAAGTCTTGGCTTTCTGCAATTTCAATTATGATTGCGATACATTTTATAATCTAAAAGTGGAATGTTGTGGCAGCAAACTAATTGGATATGTAGACAACAAAAAGATGGTAGAAGCAATTGATAGCTCATATACAAGAGGAAAAATCGGGATTACAGCAACAATGCCTGCACAATTTACAGATGTCAGGGTGTTGATGAACCATCAAGCTTATAAAAATTATTTGATAGCAAAAAACAATTGGGTTCAAGTTGAAAAAAATCTTCAATGCGAGTATCCTCAGCCGGTATTATGGAAAATAATTGATTTTAAAAACTTTGGTGCAGGCAGGCAAATAAGATTTGGAAATTTACCAGAAAACAATCAGAAGTTTATGGTAATAGCCCAGCATCAAAAGCGGGTGCACAGAGATGCATACGCCAATATCAGCTGCCTTACCGCAATTGATTTAGATGGCAGAATTCTTTGGCAGATAGGTGAAGCATCTTCACAAAAAGACCATGCATATCTTACAGCTGACCTTCCTTTTCAGGTGTGCGATGTTGACCTTGACGGGGTTGATGAGGTAATTGTTGCAAGAAACTTTAAAATCATGATTTTAGACTCTCTTACAGGAAAAATAAAAAAGCAAATTCCTGCGCCCTTTTCTTATGAAACTGACAAACTGTACTCTGTGCCATTTGGCCAATATGCCTTTGATAGGGTCAATATTGACTCAATCAGAATTGCAAACCTAACTGGCAAATCTAAGCCAACAGATATAATTGTAAAAGATAGGTACAGCAGGCTTTGGGCATATGACAACAATCTTGATCTTCTGTGGAAGTTCAATGGCAAAAACACAGGACATTTTATGTTCACCAAAGACATTGATAATGATGGCAAAGAAGAGGTTGTTGTAGGTTATCATCTTTTAGACCATGATGGAAAGCTTATCTGGACTTTACCCATTGAATCTGACCACACTGATGAGATTGTAATAGGTCCAATTGACCCTGAGAGAAATGAAGATATCATTGCGATGGCATGTGGTGATGAAGGCTTTATACTCTCTGACCTTAAAGGCAATATTATAAAGCGACATTTAATAGGTCATGCTCAAAGAATAAGTGTTGGGAACTACCGACCTGATCTTAAAGGCTATGAGATATGCGTAACTACATACTGGGGATATCAAGGAATAATATACATCTTTGATTGTAAAGGGAATCTTCTGCATCAGTTCGAATCACCAGTACCTGGAAATATAATAACACCTGTCAACTGGACTGGGGACGGAAAAGATTTAATACTTCTGAGCGGTCATATTCAGTATGGTGGGCTGATTGATGGTTTTGGAAGAAGGGTTGTAACTTTCCCTGATGATGGTCATCCAATCCTTTGTGCAGATAGCATTGATTTGACAGGTGATGGCAGAGATGAGATATTGCTGTGGGACGAAAAGAAAATGTATATTTATACCCAGCAAGACAATGGCATTAAATCAGACGTGCTTGTTCCAAATAAATACCCTACTATAAATGGCTCAAACTATAGAGGAGAGTACTCTTTTTATAACATTTAAACTATAGTACTTATAAAATAAGGGACTGACGCTACTTATTACCATCAGTCCCTTATCATTTTTAAATTTATTCACACCATGCATGGCTAAGATAATTTTTGATTTCTTTTGCATCTTTCTTTTCCCCAACAATCTCAAATGTCCCTGTAAACTTTATGTCTTCTGAAGATGCCCCTACCATGACCTCAACAGTGCCGGGTGAGATTACCCTGTTCATATCATAATCATAGTATGCAAACTGGTCTGGGAAGATTTCAAATACAACTTTCTTCTTTTCACCAGGTTTTAAGTGAACTCTCTTGTATGCCTTTAGCTCTTTTACAGGTCTTGTTACTAAAAACTCTTCTTTTCTTGTATACAGCTGAACTACCTCATCTCCTTCATAGTTTCCTGTATTTTCTATCTCAACCGAGATTTTTATGCTCTCATCCATTGTAATTTTTTCTTTTTCAATGGTAAGATTTTTGTATTCAAAAGTTGTATACGAAAGACCGTAACCAAATGGTAAAAATGGCTTTGAAGACATTTCAACATAGTCCCCATGCCAGCATGATTTTCCACCGGATGGTTTGTGACTATAGTATACCGGTACTTGCCCAACATCTCTTGGGAATGAAATTGCAAGTTTTCCACCCGGATTGTACTTTCCAAAGATAACATCTGCAATCGCCTCTGCACCTTCTTCGCCCGGGAACCAAGCTTCAAGAATAGCTTTGGACTTTTGCCAGAAATTTTCGAGCGCAACAGGTCGACCGTTTACAAGAATAACAACAATGTTTTGATTTACTTTTGAAATTTCTTCTATCAGCTCTTCCTGAACACCTGGAAGTTTTAAGCTTGCTCTATCTCTTGACTCACCAGATGTGCAGTCAAGTTTTAACCCTGCCTTGTCACCAACTACAACTATAACAACATCTGCGCCCTGGGCAGCTTTTTTAGCTTCTTCAAAGCTGGACTTATCTTGAGAGTTTACATCACAACCTTTTGCATAGACTACCTCTGTATGCTTACCTATTCTTTCTTTTATAACTTCATATACAGATTTAATATTTACAACCTTTTTGACAAATGCATCTTCATCGCCGAGGTCAACCTCTTCTTTCATAAAGAACATTTCTGTTGTTGATATGTGTGCTGGGTAAGAATAATCACCAAGAAGATTTCTAACTGAGTTGGCATTAGGTCCTATCACAGCAACTTTCTTGAGTTCTTTTTCTTTAAGTGGCAATATACCGTCGTTTTTCAAAAGAACCATAGACTCTTGGGCAACTTTTCTTGCAAGGCTTCTTTGCTCCTCATTGTCAAAAAGTTCTAAAATATTTTCTGTTTTTACAAATGGATTGTCAAAAAGTCCGAGCCTGAACTTCATCTCTAAAACTCTCTTCACAGCAGCATCAACAACTGCCATATCAAACTTGCCTTCTTTTAATGCCTCAATAAACTTCTCAGTAAAACACTCTATTCTTGGAAGTTCAATATCAAGTCCTGCCCAAAGAGAAATATACGCTGCCTCTTCATAAGTTTTAACCGACTTATGATAGTCTAAGATATTTTTAACACCACTGTAGTCAGACACAAATATTCCATCGAATCTCCATTCATTCCTTGCAATTTCGGTCAAAAGCTTTCTGTTTGCATGACAAGGAATTCCGTCAATTTCATGGTAAGCTGGCATAATTGATTTTAATCCTGCCACTTTAACAGCGACCTCAAATGGATAAAGATACACTTCTCTTAGCTCTCTTTCAGGAATATGAACAGGTGCCCAGTTCATCCCACCTTCTGACATTGCATAACCAACAAAATGTTTGCCTGTTGCAATAATCTTTTCTTCAAAGTTCTTGCCCTGAATTCCTTCAACATAACTTACTGCCATATTTGCAACAAGATATGGGTCTTCACCAAATGTCTCTTCAACCCTTCCCCATCGTGCATCCCTTGCAACATCAATAAGTGGTGCCAAAGCCTGATGCGCACCTACAGCTTTCATCTGCAGCCTTATAACCTTTGCCATCTCTTTTACAAGTTCATTGTCAAAAGTGCAGGCAACACCAATGCTCTGTGGAAATACTGTTGCTTTGCTTGCCATAAAACCAGAACAAGATTCTTCATGGATTATCGCAGGAATTTTGAGCCTTGTGTTTTCAATCAAAAACTTTTGGATTTGGTTTGCTGCCTCTAAAGCCTGTTGAGGTGTGAAATTGCTCGCACCTGCAACCCTTGTAATCTGGCCAATACCATGAGGAATGACTTTCTTTGCTTTTTCCTCAGAAAATTGGTTGTTTTCCAAAATATCTTTTACAAGCACACTTGTGAGCTGATACACCTTTTCTTCAACTGTCATCTGCTGCAAAAGCTGGTTTACCCTTTTTTCAATTGACACTTTTACTTGCACCTCCAAATATGATTTTCAAAAAAACTTTGTGCTGAGGTTAGAAAGCGGTTTCAAGCAATTTAAAACAATAAAAGCATGAATATTATTCTATTTGTATTAATTATAACATCATTTGATTTTCAACATCAATCGTGATTTTATGAAATTTCATATTAAATACTTTATTCAAATATTATCAGTAAAAGTTACAAAATTAAAGTTTAATAAAGGCTGCTTGCTTTTTTGCAAGCAGCCTATCAAATATTGCCTCTGAATCTTTTATTTAGAAAATACTCTTTAACATGAGTTACATATCAAAATCTAATCTTAAATTTTTTCAAAATACTATACTGTAAAATTCCTTAACACAAAGCTAATTATCCCCGCAATAAACGCCATTATAAGCGAAACCACAAGGGTTGTCTTTAATACCTTTGACTCCTCGCCAATTGCATCAATTGCAGCAGCTGCATTTTGAAGCTTTGAAGGTGAAATACCTGATGCAAGCCCACCACCGAAAGCAACAGCTGCAACCATCAAAAGTGGAGACAGCCCAAGCAAGTTTGAGGTTTCAATGGTATACTTTGCAAACATGGCAATGGTAGATGTTTCAGTACCTGTAATGAAACCGCCCAAGATGCCCAGATATGGAGCAATAAAAGCATATATGTTTTTGAATCCCTTTGCCGAATATTCTGCAAGCACATAAACAATGTTGTGCGCCCTTTTCAAAAGTTCATAGCCATTTTGTGTCTTTTGATAGCCTGAGTACATCATAACATATGCCATTAAGAAAAACACAGTTGAAGACCAGAAAGGTTTTGGAATTCTGGATTTTGTTTTTTCCCATACACTCTTTAGCTGTTTGCCATTCATCTTGAAGATGAAGATTGAAATAACTGTTGAGAGCAATATCCATGTGTACGACTGCCAGATAACTCTTGTGAAAATAGGCTTTATTTTTGGTCCTTTCATTACTTCAACCGGCATTGAAAGTTTGTCATACAAAAATTCTCTTATAGGAGTAATGAGATTTGTAATGAGAATAAAGACAACCAGCAGTATCCACGGAGATGTTGCTTTTATTATCCCCATTGTCTTTTCAACTTTTCTATCTTCCTCTGTAAAATGGCTTGAGTCATATACTCTTTTACCAAGAAGTTTGAGAATTACCATCATAACAAGCATTATTAGGATTCCTGCAAAGATGCCAGTGATAACTGGCGCTTTTACCAAAATTGCAAGTTCTGCTGCTGCATAAGATGTAAGCCCAACAATTATGGCAGGGATAAAACCTCTTTTGACAAACTTGCTATTGCCAATTATAAAAAGCATTGCAAGTGATATTGTAAATGAAACAACTCCAACAAACGGCAAAAAGTACCTTGCAGCTGTTATCAAATCCACATTTGCAATCTGTGAAAATACAACCAAAGGTGTACCAAGAAGAGCATATGTACACAGCGCATCAAACCCGACTGCAGACAGGGCAATTGCAGCAAAGGTTGAATAACCAAGCCCAATCAAAATTGGTGGAAGCACAGTCACAGGAACAGCTCCGGTTGCCGCCAGAAAGGTCCCAAATCCCACGTTCAAAATAAGTGCCTGAAACACTTTGTCATCCTTTGACAAACCTTTTACAAATACAATAATTCTTCTCATTGCACCTGCTGACTCCATGACATTGAGCTGCAGGATTGATGTGACAACAACTAAGGATACAGGAAGTGCTGCTAAAAAGCCCATAATAGATGATTTTAGAACAACATCAAATGAGGTTTTAAAATACACAACGGCAATCAAAGCTGTTACAACCCATCCGACAAGCCCTGCCACATCTGCAGTCTTCTTTGCAAAGATGAGAAGAAATAAGACAAGTAAAATTGGCAAGACACTTAAAAATAAATCCATACTACCATCAATCCCCCTTCTACCATCCTACAGATTTTATTCTCAAGACCAGCGCAAAATCCCATTTTGAGCTGGCCATCCTACCAGTTCTACACCCTCATACTTCAAACATCTTTTCAAGCATGAAAAGTCCCATCTTTGTTTTGAAGTATTTGTGCTTTATACTCTTTATTGTTTCGACGTCCATAGAGTCTTCATATATATTTACAAGAAAATCTGCTTCAACAAGGATTTGAAAGTCAATGTCATCTATCTTTGAATATGAATGATGGTTGCCGATAAGAAAAAGAATCCTCTCAAGTTTATGTTTTTCAACATCTATGTGCGACAAAATTTCTTTTGCAACCTCTGGTCCCTCAATCTCTTGCAGATGACCTGCTGTGGAGTTGTACTTTTGTTCACACATCTTAATCCCAATATCATGCAAAAGCGCTGCAGCTTCTAAAATATACTGTTTTTTGCCGTCCAAACCTTCCGCCTTTCCAATCAGTCTTGCAAATGAAAATACTTTGAGCGCATGGTTTATTCTTCTCACATCATTTTTGAAATATTTTATCATCTCAAGTGCAATTGAATCAATAGAAATCCACTGTACAACCCCCTGTTTGTAAAATTTCTGCCAAATTACAAAACGGCCAATGGCAAAATTTTCGCCACTGGCCAGATGTCATATTCTGGATTATTAATAAGCATACAGCTTTCCGTATGGGCGTTTGTTGTAAGGAATTAGCTTGTAAAATGGCTTTGACATTATATACTCTTTGCTATATCCAAAATGCTTTACAAACTCTGTAACATATTTGTCAATGAATTTGTAATCTTCTTCTTCCATATCAACAACTTTAACCTCTTTCCCAAGCTGATATGGCTGCAGCTGACCGCGAAGATACATAATACCACCGTGCATACCTGTTCCACAGTAAAGCCCTGTTATAGGCTCACCATCTTTTAATGTAAGACCTAAAACAATTATCCTTCCACCTGCCATGTACTCGCCAAGAAAATCTCCTGCTTTCCCACCAACTACCAATACAGGAATCTTGTCTTGATACTCCTTCATATGAATTCCTACTCTGTAACCAACGTCACCTTTTATGAAAATCTCGCCGCCGCGCATTCCATAGCCTATAATATCCCCTGCAGAACCATGAACTATTATTTTGCCCGCATTCATGGTGTTTCCAATACCATCCTGACCGTTTGCAAATACCTCAATTGTAAGCCCGTTCATGAACGCAGCTAAATCGTTTCCAGGGGTGCCATAGATGTTAAGTTTTCTATCCGGGAATGTCAATCCATCGCCAATGTAGCGCTGGCCGTTTACGTTTATCAAATCTATCTCTTTATACCCTTCATTCAAAGCATTTTCTATCATCTCATTCAATTCTTTGTAATGTATGCCTTTTGCATCTATGGTAAGCTTATGAAGATTCATTTTAAGCTTTTGCACCCCCTAAAATCTTCTCTTGCCTTATTTCCTTTGGCAAATCTAAATATCCAAAGTCCTCGTCAAGAAGCCTGTGTTTTATACTCTCAACGTTAAAGCCTTCTTTTATCATATTAGTTATCATACCTGCTCTGTCAATTGAGTTTATAAACATAAAGCCAACAACTCTACCATTTTTGAGATATATCTTTCTGTAAGTATTCTTTTCCTTATCATGTTTTACCAAAACTTCTATATCATCAGAGTTTGGCACAACAATCCCTGCTGTTATCATGTGAACATCAAAAAATCCTATTGAGTTCATTGGAAATCCTCTATCAAATGTCTTTTGGGCCCCTGCCATGTTATACCCTGCTGTCTCACCTTGATTATAAGCATTTGGCCAGATTGGAATTACCCTTTGCTGCTCAAACACAAAGTCGTATCCTTCTGCACAATCCCCTGCTGCATAAACATCTTGTATATTTGTTTCCATTTTGTTGTTTACAACAATTCCGCGGTTGATCTTAAGCTCTGTTCCCTTCAAAAAGTCAATATTTGGCACAACACCTATTGCAAACACAACTATATCACAATCTAAAACCTCACCATTTTTGAGCTTTACTTTTTCAACCTTGCCATCGCCTAATATCTCATCAACAGATGTTTCGAGTTTGAAAACTATACCATGCTTTTCAAGCTCGTCCTGGACTATCCTTGACGCTTCCAAATCCAGTATAGAACCCAAAATCCTGTTTGCAAGTTCAACAACAGTTACATCTAAATTCCTTTTGATGAGCGCTTCTGCGGCTTTGAGCCCGCTCAGTCCCGCACCAACTACTACTGCTTTTTTTGCACCATTTTTGATAGCCTCATCTATCGCCTTTACATCGTCAAACTTTATGAATGTAAACACATTTTTGAGTTCAAACCCTTTTGTTGGCGGGATGAAAGGCTTTCCACCTGTTGCAATAAGGAGCTTGTCGTATTTTACCTTTTCACCATCGTCAAGTATAACTTCTCTGCTTTTGAAATCAACTGCTACCGCTTTTTTGCCAAGTTTCGCCTCTACCTTGTTTTTCTCATAGTAGTCCTCATCTCTGATATACATTTTGCTTTCGTCAACTTTCCCGCCAAGGTAGTAAGAGATGAGTGGTCTTGAATATACCCTGTATTTTTCATCTGATATAACAACAATAGGGTTTTGCGTGTCAACCTTTCTTATCGCTTCAATACATCCGCACGCAGCAACAGAGTTGCCTATTATAACATACTTCATTGATAAGCTCTTCCCCCTTTTTTAGACCTCTTTGATTTCAAGGGCCTCGTTTGGACAGTTTTTAACGCACGCAGGCTCGCCCAGCTCTAAACACAAATCACATTTAGACGCTGCTTTTTTGTTCTCCCCACGCCTTACTGCCCCATGCGGGCATGCCATTATACACGACCAGCACCCAACACACTTTTCCTCATCACAGATTATCCTACCATCTTCAAGCCTCTTCATTGCACCTGTGATACATGCCTTTGTACATGGAGCGTCATCGCAGTGCCTGCACTGCAGGGCAAATGTGGTCCATGTTCCGCTTTTTTCTTCAATCAGAATTCTCGGTGTTGGTTTTGAATCCTTATGTTTTATATAAAGCTTTACAAGTTCATGAGCCTTTATATTTGGTTTTTTGTATTTAGAGTGAGCATACACACAGTAAACCTCGCACAGGTGGCACCCTACACACACATCTTCTTTCGGGAAAATCTTTTTTGCCAAAGCTTATACCCCCTCTCCTGCATGCTTGACACCTAAGATTTCCATCTCTTTCTCTGTAAGTCCAACTGCTCTGAGCATCAGCCTGTTTCCTCTCAAACTCTCCAGAGCATTTATTCCCATCAAGCCCAGCATCTCTTTTATCTCATGGCTCCAAGCCTTCAAAAGGTTTGCTGCTCTTCTTGCTCCAATCTCAGGATTGAGTCTTTTTACCAAAACAGGGTCCTGTGTTGCTATTCCCCAGTTGCATTTACCTGTGTGGCACTTCTGGCAAACATGGCATCCCAATGAAATTAGCGCTGCTGTTCCAATGTAGACCGCATCAGCACCAAGTGCTATAGCCTTCACAACATCTGCGCTGTTTCTAATTGAACCTGCAACAATTATGGACACCTGGTTTCTAATTCCTTCTTCTCTGAGCCTTGAATCAACAGCTGCTAAGGCAAGTTCTATTGGAATACCAACATTGTCTCTAATTCTGAGCGGTGCTGCGCCTGTGCCACCTCTCACACCATCGATTGTGATAAAGTCAGCACCTGCTCTTGCAATACCAGAGGCAATTGCCGCAACGTTGTGAACAGCTGCAATTTTAACACCAACAGGTTTTGTATAGTTTGTAGCCTCTTTTAAAGCAAAGATTAGCTGGCGCAAATCCTCAATTGAGTAAATATCATGGTGCGGAGCTGGTGAAATAGCATCAGAGCCAATTGGAATCATTCTTGTTCTTGATACCTCTTCACCAACCTTTTCACCAGGCAAATGCCCGCCAATTCCCGGCTTTGCACCCTGACCAATCTTTATCTCAATTGCCGCACCTGCGTTCAAATAGTCAACGTCAACACCAAATCTTCCTGATGCGCACTGAACAATTGCTCTTTCTTTGTATTTATAGAGTTTCTGATGAAGCCCACCTTCGCCTGTGTTCCAATATGTTCCTACTTCAACAGCTGCTGCTGCCAAAGACTCGCAAGCGTTTAGTGAAATAGAACCAAACGACATTGCAGAAAACATAATAGGTACCTCTAATTCAAGCTGGGGCGGAAGCTTTGTTTTTAGATTTCCGTTCTCGTCAAACTCAAGCTTGTCAGGTTTTCTGCCAATAAAGGTTTTCAGCTCCATTGGCTCTCTTAAGGGGTCAATTGACGGATTTGTAACCTGGCTTGCGTTTATTAAAAGCCTATCCCAGTAAATTGGTATTGGTTTATCATTTCCCATGCCAGTTAAAAGTATTCCGCCTGTCTCTGCCTGTTTGTATATTTCATTTATATAAGCTGGAGTCCAGTTAGCATTTTCTTTGAATGCATTTTCTGTCTTTTTTATAGTAAGCGCCTTTGTTGGACACATAACAACACATCTGTGGCATGCAACACACTTTGATGAGTCTGCCACTACTCTGTCTTCCTCTTCATCATATTCATGAACTTCGTTTGCACACTGTCTTACACACACTTTACAGCGAATGCACTTTGTTTCGTCCCTTACAACCTCAAACTCATTTTCATATAGCGAAATCATACTATCACCCCTTCGTCCAAAGTAACATATACAGGCTCTCCACCTTTGGGCATCCAAACCTTTTCCGGGTCTTTGCAGATTTCTCTTATTGCTGCCTCTTCTGATGCAACATATACAAAATCACCTTTTTGCGCAGCAACAAGCGGTCGCAGTTTTATTCTATCGTTAAGAGCTAATATCCCATTTGAAAATCCCAAGATTATCGAAAACGGACCATTTACTAAGCAAGATGCATACACTGCTCTTATTGCTCTGAGCTTTTCTCTTTCTTGTTCGTCCTGCCTGTCAATCACACTCCAAAACGGAGCTGCCAAGGCTTTTGCTGCAATCTCAACAGAAAGCTTGTGCTTTCTCAAAAGAAGGTCAAAAAGGTATGCCATAACCTCAGTGTCAGTCCTAAGTGTACACTTGTAACCGAACATCTCTAAGTATCTATAATTTGTGCCATATGATGAAATCTCGCCATTGTGGACAATTGACCAGTCAAGCAGGGTAAACGGGTGAGCTCCGCCCCACCAGCCTGGCGTGTTTGTTGGGAATCTTGAATGCGCTGTCCAGATATATGCCTTGTACTCGTCAATCCTGAAAAACTCGCCTATGTCCTCTGGATATCCAACACCTTTGAATGCACCCATGTTCTTGCCACTTGAAAATACATATGCACCGTCAATTCTACTGTTTATAAACATTACACTGTCAACAACAAAATCTTCTTCTGTTTTTTCTGTATCTCTCAATCTTTTCTCAAGTGGCTTTACAAAATATCTCCAGACAATTGGACTGTTTTGAATGCTTGAAACCTTTCTTGTTGGAATTACTTCGCTTTCCAATACCTCAAAGTTCTGGTTTAAAAAGTGCTCTGTATCCTCTTTTGCCTTTATATCATCAAAAAATAGGTGAAAAGCATACCAATCTTTTCTGTCAGGATAGATTCCATACGCTGCAAATCCACCACCAAGTCCATTTCCTCTTTCTTTCATGATAGCAATGGAATTGATGATGTCTGTACCAGAAATTCTAACACCCTTTTTATTAATAAACCCCGAAATAGCACAACCAGACGGAATTCTAACTTGCCCTTCCCTTAACAATTTCTATACCTCCTGTGTATATAAATTGAAAATTATTTACTATTGAGTTTTTTACTTCTAAAAAAATTACATCTTTTGCATATAAAAAACTTTTGCATACAAAAAACAATATTCATACATGTATACAATGGGTTAAGTTTAATTATAGCAGTAAATTATTAAACAATCAATAATAAATTGAGGATAATTTTTTGTAAGCTGCAAGTTTAAAACAAAAAACTTGCAATTGTGATGCGAAGCTTGTAAACCTTTATGCAGGAAGATAAATGATAAAAAATTTTGATTGCATATTTTAATTGTAATGGTTATAGATTAGAATTTAATTATAACACAGTTAACCGAAAAATGAATTTTTAGAGGTGAGAAAATGCCAAAACGAAATATAAAAGAGCAACCTACATTGTTTGGCGACCCGGGATTTTCTTCATGGGGAATTGTCTATTATAAAAAAGGCCAGAAAAATATTGTTGAAAAGCATATGCATGACTGTGATGAGTATTATTTTGTACTTGAAGGAAAAGTGAAAGTGATTTCAGAAGATAAGGAATACATACTCGAAAAAGGTGACATGCTCTGGACCAAGATGGGTGACTTTCACGAAATTGTAGAAGCTTTAGAGGACACAACAATGTTTTGGTTAGAAGGCCCCTTGATGGGTAAAAAGCGAAAAGGGCATCAGTATGAACCATGAATTATAAAGCATAACCTTAGACATAAATAAGATATTGAAAATGTTTTGATTCTACTGTAAAATAATAGACAGTATCAGATAAAAACAAAAAATAGGTTCTACTCTATGTTAAAAGGGAGTAGCACCAAAAGCCTTGTCCTCAACATTCGCGAGAAAGGTATTCAAAAAGTCCTTTCTCTGGGGATAAGGGCCCAAAATAGGGTGTGCGAGACTTTTAACATGTGATTTTGCCGTCACATGTTAAAAGTCTTTTTTATTTATCTTTAAAAAGATTTGCAAAACACATAATAGTTCTGTTAGCAATTTAGAAAAAATTCAAAAACTCTTTTGAAGAAGGAGGGATTTTGCATTGAATTTAAACTTTACTGAATTTTACTCAAAGGATATTGAGACCACTTTGGAGAATCTTAAAACCAGTTTAAACGGACTTTCCTATCAAGAGGCAGAAGAAAGACTTAAAGTATATGGAAAAAACGTAATTGAAGAGGGAAAAAAGAAATCCATATTTGCTCTTTTCATGGAACAATTCAAGAATGTAATGGTACTTGTACTTTTTGCTGCAGCTATAATCTCAATTCTTCTTGGCGAAGCAGCAGACGCCGCAATCATCTTGGCAGTTTTGCTCATCAACGCAGTCTTTGGAGTTGTCCAGGAACTAAAGGCTGAAAAAGCCATTGATGCTCTCAAAAAACTTAATATGCCATATGCAAAAGTTTACAGAGATGGCCACCTGATGCAAATTAAAACAGATGAAATAGTAGTTGGCGATATAATTGAGATTGAAGCGGGAGATATTGTTCCAGCAGACTTGAGGCTTATTGAAAGTTTCAATCTTAAAATTGATGAGTCAGCTTTAACTGGAGAATCTGTCCCTGTTGAAAAAAACGCAAACGACCTTCTTGCTGAGTCAACACCTCTTGCAGAAAGAACAAATATGGCTTTTATGGGAACAATTGTAACATATGGTCGAGCAAAAGGTGTGGTTGTTTCAACAGGTATGAAAACAGAAATAGGCAAAATTGCAAACTTTGTCAATTTGCAATCTGCAATTGATACTAAAACTCCTCTCCATGAAAAGTTAGAAGAAATCGGGAAATATCTTACAGTTGGAATTCTGGCAATTGCATTTATTGTTTTTGTGACAGGATTGCTTTATAAGCGAGATGTATTTGAAATGTTTTTGACAGCTGTGTCACTGGCTGTTGCTGCAATCCCTGAGGGACTTCCTGCTGTTGTCACAATTGTTCTGGCAATTGGTGTTCAAAGAATGGCAAAACGAAATGCTATAATAAGAAGACTGTCTTCAATTGAAACCTTAGGTAGAGTAGAAGTTATTTGTTCTGACAAAACGGGGACACTTACTCAAAACAAGATGAATGTGGTGAAAGTATATTGTAATGATAACTTGAGCGAAAATCTTGAACATGAAGATATTGTAGCTAAAACCCTTCTTAGAATAATGGCACTTTGTAATGATGTCAAACTTGATCTGGTTGACAAACAGCCTCAGTTTATAGGTGACCCTACCGAAATTGCCTTGGTAAAATTTGCTTATGAAAAGGGATTGAACAAGAACGCCATTGAAAAGGTTTTTAAAAGAGTGTACGAAATACCTTTTGATTCTGTCAGAAAAATGATGACAACTGTGCATGAGGTCAAAAATGATGAAAAGCTTTTGGTATTTTCCAAAGGTGCTGTAGATGTGATAATTAATAAGTGTAAGTTTATAATGGTAAATGATGAAATACTCCCCCTTGACCAAAATATGTACCAAAAAATTATCCAAGCAAACAAGGAGATGACATCAAATGCCCTACGGGTATTAGCCTTTGCTTACAAAGAAATTGATAAAAATGAATTAGAAAATAAAAATACCATTGAAGAAAATCTCATCTTTATAGGACTTGTTGGAATGATTGACCCGCCAAGAAAAGAAGCTTATGAAGCAGTTGAGATCTGCTACCAAGCAGGAATAATACCTGTTATGATAACAGGAGACCATAAAGATACAGCTTTAGCCATTGCAAAAGAATTAAAAATAATTGATACAAGCAAAGACGAACTTTCGCAAGTTTTGATAGGTACTGAAATTGAGAAATTAGATGACCAGCAGCTAAAAGAAAAAGTAAAAGAAGTGAGAGTATATGCAAGAGTCTCTCCTGAGCACAAATTAAGAATTGTTGACGCATGGAAAAGTCATGGCAAAATAGTTGCTATGACAGGTGATGGGGTTAATGACGCACCTGCCCTGAAGGCTGCCGACATTGGAATTGGTATGGGAATAACTGGTACTGATGTTACCAAAAATGTATCTGATGTTATTTTGGCAGATGATAACTTCGCCACAATTGTTGCAGCTGTTGAAGAAGGAAGAAAGATTTATGATAATATACGAAAAACCATACAATTTTTGCTTTCTTCAAATATTGGAGAGGTTGTAACACTTTTTTTGGCAACACTTTTAAACTGGGTAGTATTGTATCCAATTCATATTCTGTGGGTAAATCTTGTGACTGACACTTTCCCTGCTTTAGCACTTGGTATGGAAAAAGCAGAAAGTGATGTAATGAAGAGAAAACCAAAGAAAACTTCAGAAAATATATTTGCAGGTGGACTTGGCTTTTCAATTCTGTATCAAGGTTTTCTAAAAGGCTTGATAACATTATTGGTATTCTTTATTGGAAACAAATTATATGACCACAAAACTGCCATCACTATGACTTTCATGACGCTCAGCCTCATACAACTTACACATGCATACAATGTGCGTTCAAACATCAATTCGCTATTCAAAATGGGTGTGTTCTCAAATAAATATTTAAATCTTGCTTTTGTAGCTTCGTTTTTGCTTCAGGTTGTAGTTTTAATAGTTCCTCCATTAAGGGAGTTATTTAAATTGTCATACCTTAATTTTTCACAGTGGACAATTATAATTTTGGCATCAATTTCTATTATCCCTATTGTGGAAGTTGTAAAGTATTTCACACGACACTTTCACAAAGAGTAATTCTTAAAAGCATTGTCAAGTAGAGGTCAGAAAGTGACCTCTGCTTGACACTTTTTATTCCAAAGTAGTATTCTTATTAGAGTATTAACAAAAGAAAGGGATGACAAAATGGTAGCAGGATATGTCTTAAAACTGATTATTTCTCTATTTGTGATACTTTTGGGGTGTACCTTTTTTACAAATGCTGTTGAATGGTTCGGGAAAAAGCTAAACCTTGCCGAGGGAGCAGTTGGTAGCATTTTAG
Source organism: Caldicellulosiruptor bescii DSM 6725 (assembly GCF_000022325.1). Taxonomy (NCBI): domain Bacteria; kingdom Bacillati; phylum Bacillota; order Caldicellulosiruptorales; family Caldicellulosiruptoraceae; genus Caldicellulosiruptor; species Caldicellulosiruptor bescii. The sequence continues at coordinate 2,510,975 of NC_012034.1, forward strand.
CTGCGGTTGGCACAGCTTTGCCAGAAACCATTATACCCATTATTGCCATTCTTTTTTCAAAGGGTGAAAGTTCTCACCAAGTTGGAATTGGCGCGATTGCAGGTGCACCTTTTATGCTGGGAACACTTGCTTTTTTCATAACAGGGCTGGCAGTTATAGTTTACACATTGCTCAAAAAAAGAACACTAAAAATGAATGTTGACCGTAGTGTATTTGAAAGAGACCTTACCTATTTTATGATTGTCTATGGAATTGCTGTTGCCACAACTTTCATACAAAACCATAAGTTAATTAGAACAATAATTGCTATCATTTTATTTGTTGCTTATCTTATCTATGTAAAAAAGACTCTCGCGGATGAGTCTGAAAATGAAGAAACTCAAGAGTTAGAAAAGCTGTATTTTACTAAGCTTTTAAAACTTCCAAACAACCTTCTTTGGATAAGCGCCCAGCTTATTCTGTCACTTGCTATAATAATCTTTGGTGCACACCTTTTTGTTGAATATGTCCAGAAAGTTGCCACTTTGATTGGAATCTCAGCACTTGTTCTGTCAATTATCATAACACCAATTGCAACAGAACTTCCTGAAAAGTTGAACTCTGTAATATGGATTGGCAAGAAAAAAGACACCCTTGCAATTGGAAACATAACAGGTGCTATGGTGTTCCAGTCATCTGTTCCTGTTGTTTTTGGTATAATCTTCACACCCTGGAACTTGAAAGGAATTACAATGGTATCTGCGATTTTGGCTTTTTCGTCTGCTGTTTTAAATCTTTTGTGGGTTAAAATTAGAAAGAATGTCAATCCATTTGCGCTTTTGTTTGGTGGAGTGCTGTATCTTATATTTATAGCTTATGTTTTCTGGATATAATTGTATAGATTTTTATTCCATGCTTGTGTTATAATTAAGAAAAACAAGCAAAACTTTTAGGAGAAAAACAATGAGTGATAGGGAAATACTGGAATTGATACTGGAAAAGGTCACTGTGGTTGACCAAAAGGTTGACAGGCTTGAAAAAAGGCTTGAAAATCTTGAAAAGAGAGTTGAAAACCTCGAAAAGAGAGTTGAAAGTCTTGAAAAGAAAGTTGAAAGTCTTGAAAAAAGAGTTGAGAGTCTCGAAAAAAGGGTTGAAAGCCTCGAAAAAAGAATGGATGCACTTGAGGCAAGAGTTGAAAGGTTAGAAATTCAAGTTTCCGAAAATACTCAAATTCTCAAAGCTTTAGAACATCTGGCACAGGTAAACAAGGCAGAGCATGATAACTTTACTCATCAACTTGCAAGAATTGAAGGACTTTTGACATCAGAGATAAATAAAAATAACCAAGAGCATCAAGTCATAATTTCTAAAGTTGAAGAGAATTCTGAGAAGATAACAAGGCTTGAAAAAGACATGGTTGTAATTGAATCTGTTTGCGGAAAGAATATGCAAGATATAGCCTTTTTGAAAGGTATAAAGAATTAAAGAGCATTTACATACAAAAAGCTGCCAATCCCTATGGCAGCTTTTTGTATTTTTATCTTTGCAATATTTTCAGTTCTGTCTATTTTTTTATTTAACAAATTGTTAACACATTGTGATATAGTTTATACTATAATTAAAGTTGAGTACCTACATACTTTATTGATTTTAGAGGAGGGATAATTTTTGATAAAGGTCGAACACTTAACAAAGAAGTATGGCCAGCACTATGCAATTCATGACATTTCATTTGAAGTGCAAAAAGGGGAAATTGTTGGTTTTCTGGGTCCAAACGGTGCTGGAAAATCTACCACAATGAATATAATCACAGGATACCTATCACCTACAGAAGGTACTGCATATGTCGAGGGATTCGACATCTTAGAAGAGCCCGAAGAAGTGAAAAAAAGAATAGGATACCTTCCTGAAAACCCCCCACTTTATATGGACATGACAGTGCAAGAATATCTTGACTTTGTGAGTGACATTAAAAAGGTGGACAAAAAAGAAAAGAAAAGAAGTATGGATAAGATAATGGAAACTGTTGGAATTGCCCACGTGAGAAACAGGCTCATAAAAAATCTTTCAAAAGGTTACAAGCAAAGAGTTGGACTTGCCCAGGCTTTAATTGGCAACCCTCCTGTTCTGATTTTGGACGAGCCAACAATCGGGCTTGACCCAAAGCAGATAATTGAAATAAGGTCTGTTATAAAGAATCTTCGAAGTGAACATACAATAATCTTGAGCTCACATATCCTGCCAGAGGTAAGCGCAGTGTGTGAAAGAGTTTTGATAATTAACAAAGGAAAGATAGTTGCAAGCGACACACCTGAGAATCTATCTAAAAGACTTACTCACGGAAGCAAACTACAATTGAGAGTATTAGGTCAAAGACAAAAGGTTTATGGAATACTTGAAAAGGTGCCAGGAGTAAAATACATAGAATTCATTGGTCCAAAAGAACCAAACACTGTTGAGGTTATTGTTGAATCAGAAAATGATATAGATATAAGGGCAGATATCTTTTATGCTCTGAGCGAGGCAAAACTTCCTATTTTGATGATGAGGGCTGTTGACCTAACGCTTGAAGAGATATTCCTGCAGCTCACAACTGAGGAAAAGGAGGCTGAGGCTGTATGAGCGCAGTTTTGAAAAAAGAGCTAAAGATATACTTTTCAACACCAACAGGTTATATATTTATGGGATTTTTCCTTTTGATTTCGGGATTTTTCTTTGCAGTGTCAAACCTATTTTCAGCAAGCCCAAACTATACCTCAGTCCTCGGTAATATAACATTCATATTCTTAGTAGTTGTACCAGTTTTGACAATGAGACTTTTGAGTGAAGAGGCAAGAACAAAAACAGACCAGCTGCTTTTAACATCTCCGCTAAAACTTACTGAGATTGTTCTTGGGAAATATTTGGCAGCAGTGGGCGTGTTTGTTTTGACTATTGCCATTACAATTCTTTATCCAGTAATACTTTCATTTTATGGTGATGTTCCGTTTGGTGAAACAGTTGGAGCATACATAGGATTTTTTCTGCTTGGCTGTGCATTTATTTCGGTTGGACTTTTTATATCATCCCTTACTGAAAATCAGTTTGTTGCTGCTGTGGTGACTTTTGCTGCACTGCTTTTGACGTGGGTAATAGACTGGCTTGAATCAGCTCTTCCAACCGACAGAACAGCAGGCTTTGTATTTGTCCTGATATTGGTCGGGCTTGTTGCCGGCTGGTTATATATGACACTGAGGAATATAATAATAAGTGCAATTTCGGGAATAATTGGTGCCGGTGCATTTATTGCTGTATATATATTAAAACCAGATTTTTACGATAACGCTATAGTCAGATTCTTTAAGTGGTTTTCACTCTTGAGTAGATACCAAAAATTTACCAATGGTCTTCTGGATTTATCTTCTATTGTTTATTATCTATCATTCATATTTGTGTTTATCTTCTTAACAATAAGAATTCTTGAAAAAAGAAGATGGAGCTAAATAAAAGGGGGAAGAAATGGTGAAGTTTGATATAAAAAATATCCTTGGTTCATTTAAATCGAGGAAGTTCAAGTTTGGCGGATATGCAGCAATGCTGACAGCTTCAGTTATTGCTATTGTCATTGTCCTCAACCTTTTGGTAGGTCAGATACCTGCAAAATTTGACCTTACGCACAATAGATTATATTCACTTTCAAAACCAACTGTTGAACTTTTGAAAAATCTCAAAAAAGATGTAACAATTTATGCTCTGTTCCCATCAGGTAATGAAAACCCCGTGATTTCAGAATTCATACAAAAATATGCTGACAAGTCCTCTCATGTAAAAATAAAATACATAGACCCATACAAAAACCCAGGGTTTGTAAAAAAGTACGACACAAGCGGTTCAGGGATTGATGAAGGGTCTTTAATAGTTGAAAGTGGAAACAAATTTAGAGTTATAAATAGATACGATATGGTAGATTACTCTTATGACGAACAAACAGGAAATACAAATGTAACAGGCTTGACAATAGAACAAAAACTTACCCCTGCTATACTTTATGTTACATCTGAAAAAACACCTATAATTTATGAGCTGAAAGGTCATGGTGAAGATACCTTTATAGGTCTTGGAATTTCAAGTGAGGTAGAAGCTGCAAACTTTGAAATAAAAGATTTGAATTTGCTTACAGAAAAAAGTGTGCCACAGGATGCATCAGCTGTTGTTGTAATATCGCCAAAGACAGATATTTCTGATATTGAACTTAAAAAACTAAAAGACTATATAAACGGTGGCGGAAGAGTCTTGTTTTTGATGGACCTGTTAAAGGATGAGCTTAAAAACTTCAATAGCATATTTGAAAGCTTGGGTGTTCGACTTGAACATGGTATTGTAATGGAAGGTGATAATACAAAGAATGCAGGAAATCCTGTTTGGATTTTGCCAAATTTAGAGTCTCATGATATCACAAATCCAATAGACCTAAACAATATGTACATGCTTTTGCCAAGTGCTCAACCTATTGTTGAAACAAAATTCAAAAAGAGAACAATAACAATTGAAAAACTTCTAACAACAACTTCTAATTCATGGCTAAGAAAAGATTTAAATTCTACATCACTTTCAAAAGAAAAAGGTGATATATCAGGACCATTTACACTTGCTGTTGCAATAACAGACAAAGCAGACAGCTTAAATGCAAAGTTAAGACCGCGCGACACAAAAGTAGTTATAGTAGGAAGTGCAATTTTTGCGAATTCACGGTTTTCCAAAAACGTCCCAGGAAACCTCAACTTTGTTGTAAATGCATTGAACTGGTTGCAAGATAAGAAAAACACACTGCAAATCCAGCCAAAAGACTTGACAACATTCAGACTTAATCTTAGCACAAGCCAGGCTATGATCTGGGCAGCAATAACTGTTGTGGGGATACCTGTTTTGATACTTATTCTTGGCTTGACTATTTGGCTTAGGAGGAGACATCTATGAGAAAAAAGAAAAACAGACTTTTTACAATTGTCTCTGTACTTTTGGTTTTAGTTTTAGTAATCGGTGTATACTTTTATGTCAGTTATGTGAATAAAAAGAAACAAGAGGCTGAAGAGAAAAAGTCATCTCAAACTATTACAGTGACTAATTTTGATAGGAATAAACTGATCAAAATAGATATAAAACATGACGATGTTCATCTTGTGCTTGAAAAAGTAAAAGACAAATGGATAGTAAATGGAATTAACAACCCCTTATATTTTGACCAGGATAAAATAGACGATATAGCATTTTCGTGTGCGCAGATGAGCGCCGAAAAGATTGCAGATTCAAACCCGAAAGACCTTAAAAAATATGGGCTTGACAACCCAAAATCGGTTGTTGAGGCAACATTTAGTGATGGCAAAAAAGTAACCTTCTACCTTGGTTCTGAGACACCTATAACCTCTACTTACTATCTGATGAAAAAAGGTGACCCAAAAGTTTACGTTGTATGGACAAACCATGCCGAAAATTTCACTATAAAGCCTCAAAAACTATTGAGCGTAAAGATACCCGAAATAGATACTCAAAATATAACATATGTTAAACTTGTTAGAAAAGGTCAACCTACTATTGAGATTAAAAAGGTTGATGAGAAAAATAAAGAAGACAATGAATGGAAGTATTATGTAAGGCTTTGGAACTTAGTTCAGCCCTACAGCCAGCCGGTTGGCGTTGCAAGTGATAAGTTTTCAGAGTTTATTGAAAATGTACCAAACTTTAGTCCAGAAGATATTGTTGGTGAAGATGTATACAATCCAAAATATGGTCTTGAGTCACCAAAAATTGAACTAATTGTGAAAGACAACAAAAACACTTTGCATCTTTTTGTTGGCAACAGTGCAAGTGACTCAACTGTCTATTGTAAAATGGCAAACTCTAAGGTTGTTTTTACAATGTCAACATATAAGACAGATTTTATGAACACCGTAAAGCCATTTGACCTTATAGAAAAATTTGCTTACATTGTGAATATAGATTACGTTGACAAAATAGAAATTTTTACGCCAAATAAAAAGCATACGCTGATTCTTGACAAAAAACTCATCAAAAAAGCTACAAGCGAAGAAGAATCTGATGAGTACAAATACAACTTCCAGGCTGACGGAAGAAAAATTGATGAAGACACATTCAAAAAATTCTATCAGGAAATCATTGGTCTTCTAATTGACGGTGAAAACGACAAAAAACCGGCAGGTACACCAGAGGTCACCATGAAGTTCTATCTTGTCAACAAAAAGGTTGACGTGATGCAGTACATTCCTTATAACGACGATTTTTACATGGTTGTGCGAAATGGTAAGTCTGACTTTGTGATTGCAAAAGAACAGGTTCAAAAAGTTCTAAAGGATTTAGAAGACTTAGTTGCTGGCAAATACAAGCCACCAGAAAGCTAATTTAAGCATTCTCAGGGAAGCTGTGAAGATTTTTAAACAGCTTCCCTTTTAGTTTATATGGCAATTTAAAATATTGATATTTTCTTTATTTTTTTGATATTGTAAAGTAATTGTAATATAAAGTAAAATAAATAGTGTAAAAACAAAGCCTTGTTACAATTTCTAAAAGAGGTGATACTCTGTGCTTGACAAATCTTTTTATCAAAATCCAAAGATTCAGCATGTGAACATGGCACAGCCAAGGTCATCATTTGTTCCTTATGCCAGTGTAGAAAATGCTTTGCTTGGTGATTGGGAACTTTCAGAATACTTGAGATTACTTAATGGAAACTGGTATTTTAAGTTATTTGATATGCCCTGTAAAGTTGACCAAGAGATTATAAAATCAGATGCTAAATTTACAGGATTTGATAAAATTATTGTTCCAAGTAATTTTCAGCTTTTTGGTTACGACAAACCAATATACACTAATACACGGTATCCCATCCCAGTTGACCCACCATATGTACCTGATATTAATCCTACTGGGGTGTATAAGAAAGAGATTTTTATTTCAAAAGAGGATAAAGAAAAGAGAATATTTTTAGTCTTTGAGGGTGTGGATTGTGCTTTTTATTTATATGTAAATCAGGAGTTTGCTGGATTTTCAAAAGTAAGCCACATGATGCATGAGTTTGACATCACAGACCTATTGACTGAAGGTAAAAATATTATAACAGTTGCAGTTTTAAAATATGCAGACAGTACATATTTAGAAGACCAAGACAAGTGGCGAATGAGTGGAATATTTAGAGATGTATATTTACTTGTGCGCCCCAAGATATATCTCAAAGACATTTATCTCAAGCCTGACCTTAACGATAACCTAACTAAAGGCAGTTTGGTAGCAGAAATCGAAATCTCAAATTCAAATGAAGAAAAATCAGAATTTTATGTAGATGTACAAATATACGCAGACAAAGAACTACTAAAATCTGCCTCAAAACTTGCAAGCATTTTACCAAAAACCACTGAACAGTTCAGATTTGAGTTCCAAATTGAAAAACCATTGCTTTGGAGTGCTGAAACGCCAAATCTCTACAAATTTATTGTGATTATAAAGGATACATCAGGTAAGATTTTGGAGGTCATCCCTCAAAACTTTGGGTTTAGGAAAATTGAAATTAAAGATGGCGTATTTTACCTAAATAATGTACCCATTAAATTAAAAGGTGTCAACAGACACGACATGCACCCAAGAGTTGGATTTGCAGTGACAAGAAAGATGATGCAAGAGGACATAACTTTGATGAAACAGCACAATATAAACTGTGTAAGAACTTCACACTATCCAAATCATCCTTATTTTTTGGAGCTGTGTGACAAATTTGGGATTTACGTAATTGATGAAGCTGATTTAGAAACACATGGATTTGGAGCAGTTGGTGACTGGGGACTTTTAGCAAAAGACCCTGTGTGGGAAGATGCGTTTCTCGAAAGGGCAAAGATGATGGTAATGAGGGACAAAAACCACCCATCAATCATTATGTGGTCGCTTGGAAATGAATCTGGCTATGGTCCAAACCACGATAAAATGGCTCAGTGGATAAGGTCATACGATAATAGCCGTCCTATTCATTACGAAAGTGCCCGTGATGCAGAGGTTGTGGATATTGTAAGTGTAATGTACCCTCCTGTAGAAAAACTTGAAGAAGAGGGCAAAAAACAAGAAAAAAGGCCATTTTTTATGTGTGAGTATGCACATGCAATGGGAAATGGTCCTGGAAACCTCAAAGAGTATTGGGATGTGATATATAAATACCCAAGGCTTTTAGGTGGATGTGTGTGGGAGTGGGCAGACCACGGAATTTTGACAAAGACACCTGATGGGAAAGAGTACTATGCCTACGGCGGGGATTTTGGAGATGAGCCAAATGATGGTAACTTCTGTATAGATGGACTTCTTTTCCCCGACAGAACTCCGTCGCCCGGGATGATTGAGCTGAAAAAAGTTTATGAGCCAGTTATGATTGAACTTTTAGATAAAAAAAGCGGAATTTTCAAGGTAACAAACAGGTATGATTTTATATCTTTGAATCACATTGAAGTTGAATGGGAACTTTTGTTAGGCGGCAGGGTTGTGAAAGAGGGCTTTGTTGATGTGAGCGATGTACTGCCTCACTCTTCAAAAGAGGTCAAGATTGATGAAGTCAAAGAAGTTTTAGAAAGTTGCAAGGAAGAGCTTTTTATTACCTTCACGGCAAAGCTCAAAAACTCAATGCCTTGGGCAAAAAGAGGTTTTGTTATAACAAAATCTCAGATTGCAATTAAAGAAGAAACATCTCAAGATGCTGTGCAAAAAATTGAGAAGATAAATGCCATTTTATCAAAGCAAGACAGGTTTGAGGTTTGCAAGTTACATGACAAATTGGTAGTTTTCGCAGGTAACACAGAAGTAGAGTTTTGCCGATGGACAGGTGATTTGGTAAGCTTGAAACATAGTGACCTTGAGCTTATAAAATCCTCACCAAGATTTAATATTTGGAGGGCTCCAACAGATAATGATGTGCATATCAAAAACGAATGGATAAAAGCTGGATTTGACAAGCTTCAAAGAAGAATTGTAAATGTCAGCTTTGAAGAACACAGCCAGTACTTCAAAGTACAAACAACTTCGGTATATGGCGCATATTCAGTAAAACCTGGATTTGAAGTAACCACAAGCTACAAGGTTTTCAAATCGGGAATTGTAGAGACAAATGTGTATGCGCAAGCTCTCAGACAGCTTCCGCCACTTCCAAAGATAGGACTGCAATTTATGATGCCAAAAGAGTTTGAGTATGTCAAATATTATGGACGTGGACCTCATGAAAACTATCCTGATATAAAACAGAGCGCAACTGTAGAAATATATGACATGGCTATAAAAGACATGTACGTTCCATATATAATGCCCCAGGAATATGGAAACAGGTGCGACGTTAGATGGGCTTTTGTATACAACATCTATGGAATAGGACTTTGTATTAGAGGCATCCCTACATTTAACTTCAGTGCAAGAGAATACACTGATGATGTGCTCACAAAAGCAAAACACTCATATGAGCTGACAAAAGCAGATGGAATTGTTGTGAATGTTGACTTTAAGATTGGTGGTATCGGAAGCCAGAGCTGCGGTCCCGGCCCACTTGAGAAGTACTTAGTCAAGGATGACAAATTTGAATTTTGCTTTTATATGATACCTGTTGATAGCAATAGTTTAGACGTTGAAAAGCTATGGTAAAAAAGTGAGGGTTTGTCCAAAATATTTTGGATAAACCCTTTTCTCTTTCAAAACTCGTCTTCTAAATTTTTATCATCAATTTTTATAAACAAAGGCCTCTCATTGCCCCTTGAATTTGGAGTATGAATTGAAAGCATAAGGTCACCTTCAAAGGTTCTAAAAAGCATGCCATGACCACCGTCATTAGAAAAAATTGGCTCTGTTTTGTGCTGCCATGGACCTAAAATATTGCCTGACAGTGATTTTGCAACTCCAACACAATATCTTCTTTCTCTATCAAAACTTGACCATAGCATCAAAAGAGTACCGTTTTGGGTTCTGAATAAAAACGGACCATCTGTCACAAAACATTCTCTGCCATCTTTAACTCTTATAATTGCTGTCCAAGGTGCGCTGGAGGCTGTAAAGAGTAAAACGGGCTCATCAATAACTCTTTTCAAATCATTTGAAAGTCTTGCTGCCAAAATCTGACCATCATAAACCTCAACCCATTCACGGCAAAATACAAGCCAGGGATTTGAATCTTCATCTATGTAAAGTGTTCCATCAAGGCACATCCAATCCTTTGGTGTAACAGGTCCAAGACTATGTTCAACATATGGTCCTTCTACAGTATCTGAAACAAGAATCGCAGTTCCCCTTTTTCCTTCTGGTGAACAAAATGTTGCAAACATATAATATTTGCCGTTATAAAAGTGCACCTCTGGCGCCCAGAAATTTCTGTCTGCCCAAAAATTCTGAGGAGGCCTGAATGCTGGATATGGCCCATCAAAATTTTCAAGGTCATAGGTTACATAATAATCAAAGCCTGTTGCTTTTTCATTTCCCCAGCAATTTTTATCAGTTGTACCAAACATATAGTACACCCTTTTTTCTTTTACAGGCATAATAAAAGGGTCACGGATATAAATATCCTGTCTTTTTAGCATCTATTTCATTCTCCTTTCGGTCCTCAAAATTCACAGGAAGAATTATTTTTACAATTGTCCCCAAACCCAGCTTGCTCCAAACCTTGAGTTTAAAGTTACCCCCATAGTTGAGCTTTAACCTTTCATTGGTGTTTAAAAGCCCAATATGATCTGAAAAGTCAAAATCCTGTGAAAGCCTGCCTTGTACCTCCTCTAACTTTTCTTTGCTCATCCCAATTCCATTGTCAATTACCCATATACAAAGCCAATCACTGGTATCTTTTAATTTTCTTATCCTGATTTTTATTCCACATCTCTTTTCGCAAGGTTTTATCCCATGATAGATTGAATTTTCTATGAGCGGCTGGAATAAAAGCTTCATCACTTTTATCTCAAGCACATCTTCACTATAGTCCCAAAACACATCAAACTTATCTTTATATCTTGCTTTTACAAGCTCAATATATGCCTGTGTAGCTTTAATTTCTTCCCTTAGGAAGATAGTAATTTTTGGATTGCTCAGAGAATATTTGAGTATAGCCGAAAGGTTTTCTATCATTTTTGTAATCTCGTTTGGGGTGCCTGTAAGTGCTAAAGTTTTAAGATATATGTGTTCTAAAGTATTGAAAAGAAAATGAGGGTTAATCTGAGCCTGCAATGCTAAAAGCTCCAAAGCTTGAAGGCGTGTTGTCAGATAATGTTTTTCAATAAAGTTCTTGATTACATTGTACATGATATACCCATATTCATCATTTGAAGTAATTTTAATTTCTTTTGGTGGTTTTCCTTCTGTTGCTGAATTTATTGTATCTATAATCTTTTTAATATTCCTGTAATTTACTTTGGCAATGTAGTATGAGGCAGCAAAAGCGATAACTATAAAAATTAAAAGTAGCACCAGTGTCACCTTGAAAAGTCTGATAGGGATGCTGTAAAGATAATTTTTGGGAATTACTGAAACAAAGGTTAAGTTGTATTTTTTTGACTCTAATCTTTTTGTGAGATAGTTGTCTGTTTCTTTTTTTAGGAGGGCCATACTTGAGGTATTAGAGTTATCTGATTCATTTGATACCAAAACATTTCCATTTTGATCTAATATGTACATTGCATGCTGAGGGAGCGAACTTTTAAGGCTTAAGAGCTTTTTTACCTGGTCGTAATACAGATTAAGAACAATAACACCCTCATTCACATCAGAATATGCAGATTTTATCCTTTTGTAGATGGTCAAAACATCAATTGATTCTCCAGTAAAATTGTAAGGTTGAATTTTTCTTCTCTCTACCCACATTAATGCTTTATTTTCTTTATACTGATCAAACCACCATTTGTCATAAAAATACTGAAAATTAGTCATTCCATCTGGGGTAACTATAAAATTCCCTTCAGGATTTTCGAAATAAACATAGATGGAATGTATGAACGGCTTTGAATATGAGATTGAATTTAAAACATTTTTGACCATGTTAATCTGCCAGATATCTTCTAAAGAAAAATACATTGAGTTCAAAATCCTCTTTATCTGAAGGGTCACATCTTTGTTTATCCCAAATACCATATAAAGATAGTCTATCTCACCGAGCATAAGCTCGACATTGTTTTTGCTTTGTATTAGCATTGTCTCTAAATTTTTGTTTATTTCATTTTTAACGTATTGTTCTATAATGATGCATGAGAAAAGCCCAAGAATAGTTATTATCACAATGGGAACAATAACTATCTGCACAAAATTCTTTTTGAAAATCTTGCTTTTATAAACTCCATTTTTTCTTATCATCGCACTTTATCTCTCCTGAACAAACTCTGAAGGAGACTTGCCGAAATATTTTTTAAAAGCTCTTGTAAAGTTCTTAGGGTTCTTGTAACCAACCATTTCACCTATCTCATGAAGTTTATATATAGGAATTTTCATAAGTTCCAGAGCTTTTCTCATCCTGACTTCCATCAGATAATCAGAAAAGTTTTTACCAGTTTTGCATTTGAAAAGCCGGCTAAGATAATAAGGATTCATATAGACAAGCTTTGCAGCATCCTCAAGCGTGGCCTCTTTATAGTTTCTTTTTATATACTCTTTCACAGTTTCAATCACATTTTCAGGATTGTCAATAGAAATTAAATCTTGTTTTTTTACCTCTTCACTGTGAGTTTGCGGATTTTTTGACTGTAGGTCAAGCTCTTTTTTTATTAGCCCAAATATCTCTATTACTTCATCATACGTTGCTGGTTTTGTTATGTAGTACCTTACCCCGTATTTCATTGCTTTTTGAGCAAATTCAAAGTCCTGATAACCACTTATAAAAACAACTTTTACAGGGATGTTATTTAAAAACAAAACCCTTGCAAGGTCAATTCCACTCATAACAGGCATTTTAATATCGCAAAAAACAACATCAACCTTATTTTGCAAAATATAATCTAAAGCCTGCTTTCCATTTTCAAACAGGCCAACAACTTCAAAACCAAGTTTATTCCATGGAAAGCAGGTAAAAAGCCCCTGTCTTATCTCACTTTCATCCTCCACGATAATCATCTTGTAAGACATATAGGGTCTGCCCCCTTTTTTGCACTAAACCCATTGTAATTTAAATTATATCATCTTTCAAATAATCTTCACAAAACCAATATCTTACTTTAACCTTTTATTCCGCTTGTTGCAATTCCTTCAACGAAGTATTTTTGAGCAGCAAAGAAGATGATAATACACGGTAGCATTGCTATAACAGTCATAGCCATGATCTGGTTCCAAGCAATTGCAGCTGCACTGTCAACACACATTCTAAGTCCAAGGGCAATTGTGTATTTTTCAACGCTGTTGATATATATAAGGGGTCCTAAAAAGTCATTCCAAGTCCAGATAAACTGGAAAATTCCCATTGAAATCATTGCTGTTTTACAAAGAGGACCCGTTATACGCAAAAGTATCTGGAAAGAGTTGCAGCCATCAATTATAGCAGCTTCTTCTATTTCTCTTGGAAGCCCTCTCATAAACTGTATCATCATAAACACAAAAAATGGAGTTGATGCAAACATTGATGGAATTATAAATGGTTTGTAACTATCTACCCATCCAAATGCATTGAAAAGAATATATCTTGGAATAAGGTTTACAGAGTCTGGCAGCATTAATGTTGAAATTAGTATCACAAAAAATAATCTTTTCAGTGGAAAATTAAACCTTGCAAACCCATATGCCACAAGTGTAGAGGATATTATTGTAAAAAATACAACTGGAATAACAAGTATAAGGTTATTTGCAAAAAATCTACCAAATGTATATTGCCCTGTCCCCTGCCATCCTTTTATAAATGAGTCTGTAACAATTTTTTGAGGAAATAAAGACAGCGATTTGAATATCTCATCATTTGATTTAAATGCCGCAGATACAACCCACAAAAGTGGATAAATCATAAACAGTCCAAATAGAATCAAAAATGCATAAGTTATAAAAAGAGAAATAGTATTTTTTACTATTTTGTTTTGGGAGTACATCTTTTTTTAGAACCTCCCTTCATCATACTCGTAATATGTCCAATAAGTAGAAGACCTAAATATAAATGCAGTAAAGATTAATATTATCACAAACTGAACCCAGGAAAGTGCTGCCGCATAACCCATTCTAAAATACTTAAATGCATTGTCATATATGAGCATACTCAAAAGATAGGTGGAATTGACAGGTCCACCGCCTGTGATGATGTACGGTCCAGTAAATTCTTGGAAAGCATTTATGGTCTGCATCACAAGGTTGAAAAACATTATAGGTGAAATCATAGGAAGAGTTATCTTTGTAAACATTTTTAGTCTTGATGCTCCATCAACCAGTGCTGCTTCGTAAAGTTCTGATGGTATCTCTTTAAGTCTTGCTAAAAATAGTACCATAGATGACCCAAACTGCCACACCGCAAGAAGGCTTACTGAAAACATAGCTATTCTTGGGTCTCCAAGCCAGTTTATACCTTCTATTCTAAAAAGACTTAAGAACTTGTTTACTATACCTTCTTTCATAAACAAAAATCTCCACAAAATCGAGATTGCAACAGACCCACCGAAGATAGAAGGAAGATAATATACTGTTCTGAAAAGATTTATTCCTTTCAGTTTCATGTTCAATATTATTGCAACAAAAAGTGCAAACGAGATTTTAAGCGGAACAGTTATTATAACATACTTTATAGTGTTTAAAAGTGCTTTTGGAAACAGTTCATCCTTTGTGAACATATAAATGAAGTTATATAATCCAACATAGCGAGGCGGCTTCAACATTGTATAATCACTGAAAGAGTAGTAGAAAGACATAATAAATGGATATAGCCTAAAAATCAAAAATCCAATAAGCCAAGGTAGTATATATAAAAAACCAACAAAGTCTTTTTTTCTATAGCGAACTACCATAATTATGTCACCTCACATTATTTAGATAATTATGCAATAATTTTAAATCTAAAATAAAATGGGAACTGCCACTTTTAGAGCAAAAATATTTCAATGAATGAAAATGGGTGAGATAGGTTATATAAATCCACGTATCCAATAATTGCACTTTTTTGTGACAGTCCCCATTTATTTTTTATCTATCGAGACTGCATTCTTTTAAGCTCAGAAAGTTTTTGTTTATATAATGCTATCAATTTATCTGCAGCCTGTGTCGGTGTTAGCTGTTTGTATGCAAGCTGCTGAATGATATCATATGCTATATTTGCTATTTCTTGATTCTGTGATAGTGCATTCTGTGGTTTTGCTGCATACTTTACCGCTTCGTTTGTAACCCTCAATATTTCTGGATCTAATTTATTTGCCTTTAACAATGCATCTCTGGCACTTGAACTTGCAGGAACTCCTCTTACATCAGTGAGTATTAGAGCAGCTTGTTTATCGTTTAAAAACCAGTTAATAAATTTTGCAGCTTCTTTAGCATTCTTCGAAAGTTTATTTACAGATAACAATTGCGACGGTCTGACAGTTACTGCATAGTTTTTCAAGTTGTTGCCCCTGGGTGGTAATGTCATCGCCAAACTTGGAATCATAGCTTTATTTGCAGCATAAGTTGAAGTCCAATTCCATAAAATCCCTAATTCTCCTTTTAGCCATTTTGGATTTTGTTCTGGCTTACCTTGAAATGGCGCACTTTCTGCAAAAGGTTGAATAGCTCCTACATCAAATAATTTTTTCAAATAAGTAAAAGCTTCTATCAACTGATTCCTATTAAATCCTAATGTATAATCATCTAAAATCCAATCCTTTCCTGTTTTTTGACCAATATACGATGTCAAAACATAGTAACAGAGGATTTGATCAAAATTAAGCAAATAACTATTTTTATCTTTTTTGTGTACTTTTTCAGCTATTGATAGTAAGTTATCCCACGTCCAAACTGTATTTTCGTCGATATTAAACTTCTTAAAAAACTCTTTATTATATTGAAGTACCGAAGCATTAACACCTGTTGGAAGTCCAATAAGTTTTCCGTTTGAATAGCACCAGTCTTTTAAAAACTTCTCTTCAAATGGCTTTAAGTTGACCTCTTTGAAAGTTTTAAGGTCTGCAAAGAAATCTCCCTGGCTGCTCAGCTCACCAATCCATGTAACGTCAATCTGGATTATATCTGGAGCGGTTCTTCCCACAAGCTGGGTAATGAGCTTCTGCATGTAACCTTCAATACCGCCATACTCTGCATTAATTCTTACATTAGGGTATTTCTTCATATACGCCTGAATTGCTGCCAAAGTGGCTTTGTGTCTTGCCTCTCCGCCCCACCACATAAACCTGAGTGTAACCTTTTTCGATGCTGCCTTAGCTTTCTCAGACCCAGCGGTCGAAAAAGCAAAGAAGATCGACATAGTAAAAACTACTAACACAAGAGTTGCAATTAACCTTTTACTTTTTATCACTTTGACTTCCTCCCTCCACTGTTTGTTTTGTTTTAATAGCCTTTTGCAAAAACGCTCAAGATGAGCGTTATCAAGCTTTACATAGAATCAAAAAAGACTGGTCACCCTCCTCATAATTGTAGTAAAATATGATTATATAAAACAAATTTTCTACTATGAGGAGGGTTCCAAAATGTTCAACACCAAACCTAAACAACTTTCTTTCATAGCCCTATTCTCCCACCTAAAGGCTTTGGCTCTCTACAAGCCTGAAAGCCTCTTGGGCTTGTTCAATAAATTCATTGACTTGTCACATTATATACCTTCTTCTTTCTACAATGCCTACTACAAATATTTCGGTAAGCATAGATACTTCTCTTTAGAATCTATGCTTTGTTGCTTCCTCGTCCAAAAATTGCTCAAACTCAATACTTTAACTCAGCTTCGTGCTGTCTTACTCAACTCATTCGAACTTCGCTCATTTTGTAATCTTCATGGCAATGTCCCTTCTATCTCTACTCTCTCTCGCTTTAGAAAAATATTTGCAAGTGAAATCCATAAACTTTTTCAAAATATCTCTATCCATGCACATAATATTTCCATCCAACAATGCCCTCAAGATTCTTCAATCTTAATCTTTGATACAACTGGCATCGTCCCACAGGTCCGTGAAAACAACCCTAAATTCATTCATCTACTGCTGAAAAATACCTCAAAAGCTAACCCTGAACTTCCCTCTGAAAAAGTCTACTCTCTCGTTTATTCTTCTTTGCCTAAAACTGCTAACGCTAATTCTAACATCCGTCTTATGTTTGTAAATGGCCATTTCTGCTGGGCTTTGAAATTTGTTGTCATCATAAGCGCTCTCGGTATTCCTTTAGCATTAGTCCCTCTGTTTAACTATGATTCCCCTTCCTCTGACCCACAAGAAACAAAAGCTATCTCCGACTTCTGCCGCTTTAATTCCTTCGCTCGAAACTCTATTCTCCTACATCCTTAAAAATTTCTCTACCATCAATCGCTGACAGTGCTTTGGATTCCCACAACATATACTCCGCTTTAAAAAATACTTTTAACTTCTTCAAAATCGTTATTCTTCTTAATACAAGAGCTTCTAAAAATAATACTACACCTACATCAAGCCCTAATATTGTTATTTCTGAAGATGGTGCTTCTTCTTGTAAAAAGTTCAATCTACCTTTTAAACCCAAAGGCAAATGTCAGGGTAAAAATCGCTCTTTGCGCCTTAAATGGACTTGCCCTATGTCACAATACAAAGATGGCAAACGTGTCTGCTCTTGCCCTCAACCTTGTACTACCTCTAAATCGGGGGCAATAGTTTATATATCCTGACGATTTTCGCTCTTTCCCAAGTCTGAGCAGAAATTCTCAAGAGTTTTTTGACCTCTACAAAAAACGTGTTGCTGTAGAGCAGACTATTTTCCACCTGAAATCCTACATGGGCTCTGATACTATTCTGTCCTTATGACCATATTTCTATTTTCTCTGATTTCTTGATATCTGCCATTACTTTTTCTCTTTTATTTATCCTCGCTCACAACATTAAGCTTTATTGCTCTAAATCGACTATCAAAAAGCTTAACAAACTCAAAAAACTTATCGCTTAAAACCACTATTTTTTTGAATCTATTTCTTACAAAAAATTTATAGTTTTGTTTTTTCTTAACCTTCTAAAACCAAGAAGTTTAGAAGGCTTAGGATATTATTGTCTTTTTTGAAGTTGTTAATTTTTGTCATATGTTTGTTGCTGATTATTTTTGTTGGTATTGATAATATTTGGTTTTCACTTCTCTTTTCTTTTTGTATCTTGATTGTATTTCATGTTAGTATTGGTGCCTTTTACCTTCAATCACCACCTATTTTGCAAACACCTACTGTTTGTTTTGTTTTAATAGATTTGATTGTGCAATTTTATAATAACATGGTTAAATATATTTAAAAAGGTACTTTACTTTACAATAGGTATCATAAAATTACTTCTTTGTTTTGTGAATAAATCATAATAAGAGTAGTGTTTTTTGAACACCTTGAACAAGTTAAGATCCCACAGTTGTGTAAACATAAATTGAGCCATTTCTCACCCGTGGATTAAAAGAATAAAGTCTCAAAAATAAACCAAAATTTTACATCAAGGCGAGAAATGACTCAATCAGTATTTACCGTAGTTTTCTGTGATTTTAAGTTATTTGTTGTAGTAAAGTAACTTGTTTTCTATCATTTTCTTTGCATATATCTGTTATAAGCATTCTGATAAATCTTTATAGCTTCTTCTATCTTCATTTTCTTTAGAGTTTTTACAAAAGCATCATAATTATTATACTTGCCTGTCATCATCTTCAAAAACATCTCATCATAATAAGTATTTATGGTATTCATAATATTTGCAATTTCTTTAGTCTCTTCTGGGGTTAAGAAAAGCGAAACTGGACCTAATGCAATATCATTTTTAACCATACCCCAATTCTTTGAAGCTTCTTTTTGTTGAGGCAACTGCAAGTTGATTTGTAATGTATACTCCCTGGATTGGACAAATGGACCATAAATCAGCGCATATTTAGCTAATGCCTGTTTTGGCCCTAATCCTTGCGGGTTGTAAAGAATTTCATCGGTATAAATTGGTCGGCCGTTTTTAATCATATAAGATTTTCCTTTTACACCAAAATTAAAAGCCATATACCCATCCTTGCTATAAGCCCAGTCGAGCGCACGGCATGCTGCCTCTATGTTCTTACAGCTGGTTGTAATTGCTGCTGCTCTTCCCGTAAAAGGATACTCATTTTGACCGATTCGTGCTATTTCACCTTTTTTCAGTACTGGATATTTCACACCTATTAAATCAAAGTCTGTCCCTTTCTTTGCTGCTAAAAAGGCACCCATATGCCCCGAAATTATCCCCAGATATGCTCCAATTTTGTCGCTCAAAACATTTGCTTGAATTGTTTGTTGATTCATCGTCAGTATATCTGGATCAATCAACCCATCTTTCCACCATTTTGCCAAAGTATTCATAAACTCTTTAAACTGAGGTTCAATTGCTCCATATTTAACTCTTCCATTTACTTGGAAGAAGTCTGTTTTTATTCCCCACGCCCCAACTAAAAAGCTGCAATAGTCAAAAACAGCTCTCGGATTTGCAGCACCTCTTAACATTGAAAAAGGTCTTTCGTCTGCTTTTCCATTTCCGTTCGGGTCTCTGGTTTTAAACGCCTTCAACATTTTATACCATTCATCTACTGTCTCTGGCGGAGCAATTTTAAGTTTTTCAAGCCAATCCCTTCTAACCTGAGGACCGTAATATGCATCTATTGGCGTTTCTTTTAAAGCAGGGAAACCATAGATTTTTCCACTAATTGAGCTTACCATCCTTTTGATTTGAGGGTTTTTATCAAGAAGTCTTTTTAAATTTGGTGCATACTTGGGTATGTAATCATTCAACGGCACAATTACCTTGTCAATGATGGCTTTTTCAGGACCTCCAGGATAGCCATCCCATCCCCATTCTATTATGTCAGTTAACTGTCGAGAAGCTATCATTAAATTGAACTGGTCTTGTGCAGCAGATGTAGCAAGAGGTGGATGTTTAAAAACAAATTTTACTCCTGTAGATTTTTCCATCAACTGATAACATGGTATTTCAGCAAAACTTTTGTAAAATAGAGAAGCTTCATTACTCATAGGAACAAAATAAGTCAGAGTAACTTTTTTTGTGGTGGCTAAGGCTTTTGATTATGGCGAAAGCATGCCTATACTTGAAATGATAAAAACAATACATACTAGCAATACCACAACTTTAAAAAATTCTTTTGATCTTATAAACGTTCTTGAACAAATCATTTTGATTCCTCCTTATTTTTTTTGTTTTCATTTTAATTATATCAACCTCCTTTCACTCGAGAGTAGCTGAATTTATTAAAACCATACTGAAAATATTAAACCCATATAAAAGCTCAAAAAAACTCAGATTTTTTAGACATTCCAGTAATTTACATGCGGAAAATTTTAAAGTGACCTGGACAATTTTAAGGTACTGTACTTCTACTCAGCAATCAGATTCATTGTATTGTTCAGACTCAAAATCTTAGAATAATCTGCTGTATCTTTTGCCCTGCATCTGTAAAACTCTACATTCTCACAATTGTTAAGTTCAAAAGCAGCACCTTCCTGTTCCAGTACAGTAACATTCATAAATCTTATGTTCTTTACAGTATTTATGACAAACCCTCTTTTAGCCATTGGCTCTAAATAACTCATCATTGCTGGAAGTTCTGGTTCAGGGTTTTGAGCCATCTCAACAGTAACATTAGAAAACACAACATCCTCAATTGGCATCTCTGTAAGTCCATATAAAAATCCTGCTGCTGCTCTTGCCTGCCTTACAACAACATCACTTATATATATTCTTCTAACAACTGGTGTTGTATCATCAACAGGATATGGAGACTTATCCCAAACTCTCTTTTCTTTTCCACCTTTACCGCAATGGTAATACATGTAAAATGCAAATGGGCACATAACATTTTTCATTACAATGTTCGAAACTCTTATATCCTCAACAACTCCTCCACGACCTCTTCTTGTCTTTATTCTTATTCCTCTGTCTGTGCCTTCAAAAATACAGTTTGAAATAACAACATTCCGAACACCGCCACTCATCTCACTTCCGATAACAACACCGCCATGACCGTGTGCCATTATACAGTTTGTTATTGTAATATTCTCACAAGGTATTCTTTCTTTGCAGTCTTCTGTTCCAGACTTTAGCGTCACACAATCATCACCAACATCTATGTAGCAGTTTGATATTCTGACGCCTTTACATGACTCCGGATTTATCCCATCTGTGTTTGGTGAATCATATGGATTTTGAATCTTTATATTGTGAACTGTAACATTCTGGCACTCTATGGGATTTACCGTCCAGCTTGGAGAGTTTATAATCTTTATTCCTTCGATAGTAACGTTGTTACACCTGTAAAAACAGATAGAACGAGGTCTTGGATATTTTAACTCTTTATTTCTGTGAAGACGCCACCACTTTTCGCCCTGTCCATCAATTGTGCCAAACCCCACTACTGCAACATTTTCTGCATCTTCTGCATATATCAGTGGAGAGTAAACCTGCATCTCTTCGCCTTCCCATCTTGTGTATACAAGTGGATAGTCTTCTTCATCCTGTGAAAATTTCAGCACAGCACCGCTTTCAATATAAAGTGTCATGTTACTTTTAAGATGTAGTGCACCTATATGATAAATACCAGCGGGAACATAAACTGTTCCACCACCGTTTTTTTCACATACCTCAATTGCTTTTTTAAACGCTTCTGTGTCTTTATCTACTCCGTTTCCTTTCGCACCAAAATTACAAACATTGTAAATCATTTTAAACTTTTGCCCTCCTGTTTGACTTTAATCTTTCTGTTAAAAAAGTCTTTCAACCCATGCGGAAGCTTTCAAAAACGCTCCAACACCTTTCAAATCATCTGTTTTTATTGGCTCACTGATGTAATATTCATATGAACCATCTCTGTACGGATTCCCACCAAGCCCTGCAACCATACAAACTCCATTTAAGCTCAAATGTCCATT
Source organism: Caldicellulosiruptor bescii DSM 6725 (assembly GCF_000022325.1). NCBI lineage: Bacteria > Bacillati > Bacillota > Caldicellulosiruptorales > Caldicellulosiruptoraceae > Caldicellulosiruptor > Caldicellulosiruptor bescii. The sequence goes on from NC_012034.1 coordinate 2,532,993, forward strand.
GTGGTCTTTTTCTAAGAACCTATAAATTATCCCCTCATATGCCCTTTCTAATGCATCTAAGTACTTTGAAGAAAGGTATCCATTGTGTATGCCTTTTGCAAGTGCATATACAAACATACATGATGCCGAAGCTTCTGGATAGTTACCATTTTTACCAATATAGTTTACAACTTGATACCACACACCTGTCTCTGGGTCTTGATACTTTAAAATGGCATCCATAAGCTGCCTGAAAATAGCTAAAATTGTATCTCTTGATTGGTGATTCTGTGGAAGAAAATCGAGAACATCAACTATTGCCATTGCAAACCAGCCAAGTGCTCTTCCCCAGAAATTTGGAGAGCAGCCTGTGATTTTATTTGCCCATTTTTGCTGTCTGCTTTCATCCCAGCCGTGATAATGAAGACCAGTCACTGGGTCTTTAGTATGCTTTGCACAAAGAATGACCTGTCTTACAACATCGTCGAATATCTCTTCTGCTTCATCTTTTCCTATCAAAGTTGCATACTCAGCATAAAATGGCGAACCCATATATATCCCATCAAGCCACATCTGGTGCGGGTATATCTTTTTGTGCCAAAATCCACCTTCTACCGTTCTTGGATGAGTCTTGAGCTGTTCTCTTAAAAGCTGAGCTGCTTTTTTGTACTTTTCTTCACCTGTTTTTCTATACAAAAACAATACAGCTTTACCATTGTTTATATGGTCTATGTTGTATTCATCAAGAGAATATTTTTTTATGCTTCCATCTTCTTTGACAAAATAGTCTATATTTTTCTTTATGTATTCAAAATATTTCTCATCCTTGGTGTTTTCATAAATATATTCTAAACCTTTGAACACAACACCATAGTCATATTGCCATTTATCAATAAGATCTGGAAACTTAAAAAGTGCACTATCTGCCATTTTGACAGAATAGCTTTCTTTTGCGAGCTGTTTTAATTTTTGCATATAACCCACGTCCTTTCTTAGCGAATAAGTGAGAAGATAATAATCAGAATTAAATTATTATTTGAATTTTTGCATTATATATTGTGCATATTCAATAAATCACTTTTTCATTACTATTTTAATTTGAAAACTAAATGATTTCATCAAGAAAATATTAATGTTGACATGAAAATATTAACATATGAACAAAACATGCTCTCTTAAAATATACAAGGAAAATTTTAAACTCATATTGACAATTTTAATGATAGACCATCATTTTTTTAGAATCCTATTTCAAAAGGCACAATAATAATATTTAAACGTCCTTCGAATTTCATTCCATGGTTGATTATGGTTATATAGTTGCACATCCTTGCTTTTATTTGACAGTCCATGCAGTATCCTGTTTCAATACATGGTGTTTTGTGATTATTTCTTTTAGAGTTCATGGGTGCAATCTTTTTCAATCTTTTGAACGCCTCATCAAGGTCTTCTACAACTTTGTTAACCCCAGCAACAATTATTACTTTTTTTGGTCCAAATATCATAGCAGATACTCTGTTGCCCGAACAATCAACATTTACAAGCTCACCATTTTTTGTTATTGCATTTGTTGAAGTTACAAGTATATCTGCTAAAAGCGATTGTCTAAAAAGTTCTATCCGTTCTTCAGCAGTCATTGGTTTGTATCTGTCAAAAAGTTTATATGGACCGTTTCTGAATATTTCAATAAGTCCAAGTTCTTCTATTGTAACAGAACCCCCGAGGGCAATACTTGAACCCTCGGGGATAAGTTCTAAAACTTTATTTTTTGCATCTTCCAAGGTTGGTGCATAAAATGCATTATATTTTTTTCTATTTAGCCTCTCAACAATGTCCTTAGCAATCAGCTCATTGTGCCACATTTTATATTTGTTCATATTAATATAACCCTCCAAAAAATAGTAAAGTTACCTTGAAAGCCAGCCACCATCAACGTTCAAAATACACCCATTTACATACTCTGATGCATCAGATGCCAAAAACACAACAGCACCCTGCAAATCTTCAGGTGTTCCCCATCTTCCGGCAGGTATTCTTGATAATATCTCAGCACTCCTTTGTGGGTCTTCACGGAGCTGTTGGGTATTGTTTGTTGCCATGTAACCTGGCGCAATAGCATTTACGTTTATGTTGTACTTTGCCCACTCATTTGCAAGTGCTCTTGTGATACCCGCAACACCGCTCTTGCTTGCTGTGTACGATGGAACCCTAATTCCGCCCTGGAACGAAAGCATAGACGCGATGTTTATTATCTTGCCACCTGTTCCTTGCTTTATAAACTGTCTTGCTGCTGCTTGGCAGAAGAAAAATACTGTCTTAAGATTAATTGCAAGTACATCGTCCCAGTCCTTTTCAGTAAAGTCAATAGCATCACATCTTCTGATAATTCCTGCATTGTTCACTAAAATATCAAGCTTACCAAACTCCTGAATTGTCTTTTCGATAATCATGTTAATTGGCTCAATGGTCATCAAGTTTGCCTGAATCTCCAAAAACCTTCTTCCAATTGCTTCTATTTTCTGTTTTGTCTCTGTACATGGGACATAATCAACACCAACAATATCAGCTCCAGCCTCAGCCAGTGCAATTGCCATTCCCTGGCCTAAACCTGTTGATGCACCTGTTACAATTGCAACTTTGCCATCAAGTTTGAATTTATCAAGTATCATTTTAAAACACCTCCGCATTTATATAATTTTATTTTAGTTCTTTCATAGGAACAGGACTTATATCTGAATAGGACTGATTCTCACCAGCCATTGCCCAGATGAATGTGTAGTTTTTAGTTCCAACACCCGAGTGTATCGACCAGCTTGGGCTGATTACTGCCTGTTCATTTCTCACAATAATGTGTCTTGTCTCATTCGGCTCTCCCATTAGGTGCAATACAAACGCATCTTCTGGCATGTCAAAATAGAAGTAAACTTCCATACGTCTGTCATGCAAATGGCATGGCATAGTGTTCCACACATTATTTGGCTCTAAAATTGTCATTCCCATTACAAGCTGACAGCTTTTAACCCCGTCTGGATGGATGTATTTGTAGATTGTTCTTTCGTTTGATTCAGAAAGCGAACCAAGATGAGTTGCCTCAGTTTGCTTAATATCAATCTTTTCTGTTGGATACTGTTTATGAGCAGGTGTTGAAACAAAATAGAACTTGGCAGGATTTGAAGGGTCATCGCTCCCAAATTCAAGTTTTTTAGTGGACATCCCAACATAAAGCCCATCTTTCTTGTCAAGTTCAAACTTTTGTCCATCGGCTATTACATACCCTCTGCTACCTATGTTGATTATCCCAATTTCCCTTCTTTCAAGAAAATACTGAGCACCAATCTGAGAACCATCTTCTAAAACCAAAGCCTCTACTGTCGGCACAGCACTACCGACAATCACCCTGTCAACATGAGTGTAGACCATGTTTATCTTGCCATATTCAAAGAGATTTTCAATCAAAAACTCTTTTCTTATCTGTTCTGTAGTAAGAGCTTTAAACTGGCTTGGATGCATTGCAAATCGAACTTCCATTTTCAAATAACCCTCCCTTGTTTTATCTTTTCATCATACCTGAGCCATCTTTCCAAAACACCTGTTTTATCTCATCCTCTGTTACAATCAAACTATCTCCTTCAACTGTATGTTTTAGAGCACACATGTATGTGGCAACCTCAAGCATCTGAGTGGTCTCAATGCCTCTTAAAATGCTATATAGCACACCTGCGGTAAAAGCGTCACCTGCCCCTACCCTGTCGACAATTTCTATTTCACGTTTTTCTGAAAATACAATGTTGCCATTCTCATCTTTTGTATAAGCAAAAAAGATGTTTTTAGATGCAGATATACTCCTTCTTGCAGCAAGAATTATTCTCTCCAAGTTTTGGTACTTTGTTTGTAACCTTTCAAACAAAACCTTTTGCCCATCTACAGTCAAATCAATGCCTTCGAAATATTTGTCTTCCATTTCAATCTTTAAAACTCTTCTTACATGCTCTTCGTTTGTAATTAAAATATCAACATACGGCATAAGTTCTGAAATCACTTCATTTGCTCTATCATAGCTCCACAGCTTTGACCTGTAATTGATGTCAAACGCCACCTTTGCACCTGCATTTTTTGCAGTTTTAAAAGCCATTTTTAGCTCATTTAGCACATTTTGTGATAAAGCAGCAGTGATTCCTGTTGAAAAAAATATTTTGGTCTTTTTTAAAATCTGCTCCCACTCAATATCCCCGGGCTGTATCTCATTTATGGCAGAGTCTGATCTGTCGTACACAACAGAAGATGCTCTCTGACCAACACCCTTTTCAAGAAAATAAATTCCAAGCCTTCTGCCTTTTCTTTTTATATAGCTTGTGTCAACCCCATATCTTCTCAGAAAGTTTATAGTAGCATCTCCAAGAGGATTTTGCGGAAGAAGTGTAACATAGCTTGTCTTCACTCCGATGTTTGACAGAGCAACAACAACATTTGCTTCAGCACCGCCAAAATTGATGTCAAAACTTGTCGCCTGCACAAACCTCTGATACCCAGGCGGTGAGAGTCTTAGCATTATTTCTCCAAAGCTTGTCAACTCAAACATCTTGCTTATACCTTCCCCTTTGCTATCTTTATTTTTTCAACAAACTGTCTGCACACCTCTTCTACCTTTTCAAAGTCATCATTTTGAGCGTATTTAGTTATATTCCCGCCAACCCCTACAGCAAAAGCCCCAGCTTTTATCCATTCATCAACGTTGTCAAGGTCAACACCACCTGTAGGCATAAGTCTTGCCTGTGGGATCGGTCCTCTATAAGCTTTTATAATCTTTGGTCCGAAAAGCTCGCCAGGAAAGATTTTTATAACATCTGCACCGCACTCAAGTGCCTCAACAACCTCTTTTATTGTCATAGCACCGGGCATTGTAGCTATTCTGTACCTGTTACAAAGTTTTACCATTTCAGGATTGAGGTATGGGCTTACAACAAACTTTGCACCCGCCAAGATTGCAATTCGAGCTGTCTCGCTGTCAAGGACTGTCCCTGCACCGATTATTATTTTGTCTTCAGAGTATGTTTTTGTAAGATGTCTGATTATCTCATCTGCACCTGGAACTGTAAAGGTGATCTCAATTGCGCTCGCTCCGCCTCTTATGCAAGCCTCAGTTATCTTTAGAGCTTTTTCTTTTGACTCAGCCCTTACAACAACCACAAGCCCATTTTCGTGAATTCTCTCAAGCACCTGTTCTTTTTCCATCGAAGAGCTAAACCCCTTTCATTTTAAGTTTTTATAGTATTTTTAGAACCTGTCTTTTACATACCCAAGCCTGCTTGAGATTGTCATTGCTGTGTCTACAACCTTTTTTGCATTTTCTTCATCCATTTCAGGCGGCAAAATGTTCACAGGAGCAGAAATGCTTATGGCAGCAATGATCTCATTTCTGTAGTCATAAATAGGCGCAGCAATACATCTGATTGAAGGTTGCAGTTCTTGATTATCAACTGCCCAGCCACGCTCTCGTGCAAGTATTATTTCATTTAAAAGTATCTCTGGATCTGTTATAGTGTTTTGTGTATAGGGCTTGAGTTCAATTGATTTTAGTATCTTTTTGATTTCATGGTCTTGATACTTGCTGAGTAAAACCTTCCCAAGAGCTGTACAATATGCTGGTACTCTTTTACCAATAGACGAATATAGCCTTATTGAGTTTACCTGTTCTACTTTGTCTATATACACAACATCAAACTCATCAAGTATAGCAAGGTGAACAGTCACATTGAGCATCTTTACAAGTTCTCTTAAATATGGATGTGCTTCTGTCTTAAGCTCGATGTTATTGAGATATATGCTTGATATTTCAACAAACTTCACACCGAGCTTGTATCTTAGATTATGTCTGTCTTTTTGCACATACCCTCTTTGAAGAAGTGTCTGAAGTATCCTGTGGACTGTTGTCTTGTGAAGTGAAAGCCTTTCAGAAAGCTCACTTACTGTAAGTCCCCTTGGCTCAACAGCCAATGCCTCGATTATTTCAAACGCTCGTTCAATAGACTGTACTCTGTTTTGCGCCATATTCTACTCTCCTGTTTCGTATTGTGAAACGCTGTTGCGTATTATTCATAAAAATATTATAGCATTATTTTCTGCCTTTTAAAATAATCGATTTTTTACTTATTTAAATATCCCCCTGCGGGAATAACCTCCTTCCCGCAGGGAAATATTCACCAAAAGAAGATTTTTAATTATTTCTTGTTCAAAACCTCTTTATTGACAAGTGTTCTTGGAACCCTTCCTTCAATGAAATCTACTATATTGTTTGCTGCAAGCATTGCCATGTCAAGCCTCGACTCTTCTGTTGCAGAACCAATATGAGGAAGCATTACAACATTGTCAAGCTCAGCCAGTTCTGGCTCAAACTCAGGTTCTCTCTCGTACACGTCAAGTCCTGCAGCATAAATCTTCTTTTCTTTAAGCGCTTTGACTAAAGCCTTTTCATCTACAATTGGTCCACGTGCTGTGTTAATTAAAATTGCCGATGGTTTCATGAGAGAAAATTCTCTTTCACCAATTAAATGCCTTGTCTGTGGTGTGAGAGGTACATGTATTGAAATAAAATCAGCTTCTTTTAATAGTTCATCAAGCGGCACATACTGGGCACCAAGCTCTTTTTCAAAACTTTCTTTTCTTTCAAAGTCATAGTACAAAATCTTCATATTAAACCCTCTTGACATTCTTGCAAAAGCCTGCCCAATTCTACCTGCACCAATCACACCAAGCGTTTTACCTGTCACACCTTTGCCCAAAAACAGCATTGGTCCCCAGCCTTTGTAATGTCCACCTCTCATGAACTTGTCAGCTTCAACTATTCTTCTTGCCGCAGCAAACAACAGCGCCCATGCAAGCTCAGCTGTTGCGTTGGTAAGAACATCAGGTGTGTTTGTGACATAAACACCTCTTCTTGTTGCCTCTTCAATATCTATGTTATCGTACCCCACTGCATAGTTTGCAACAATCTTGACATTTGGTGCATGGTCGAAAAACTCTTTGTCAACCTTGTCAACAAGCTGGGTTAAAACCGCATCCTTGTCTTTTATTGCTGACAGAAGTTCTTCTCTTGTCATTGGTCTGTCGTGTGGATTTACTTCAACCTCACCATATTTTTTCAAAAGCTCAATCGCAGGTTCCATTATTCTTCTTGTTACAAGTATCTTCATAATGAATCTCCCTCCCAAAAATATGAATGGTATGTTAAACTTTTATCTCTTGCTTTATCAAACAGCTTTTATAATCTTGCCCATGCCTCATTTAATACACGCTTTGAGCTTGCAAGAACAATCTTCGGGTCTTGCCCTGCCATAGGTGTTACTTCAAAACTCAAAATTGGTCTCTTTATCGGGTCCATGAATCCTATTTCTTTTAATACTTTTAAAAACTCAACAACCTCATCAACGTCATTTTCGCCGCCTTCTATTCCAAACATCGGATGCTTGTCACCATATGCAGGGTGGCTTGGGTCTTTTACAACAGCATTCCCAATATGAACATGGGTAAGATAATCTTTCACTGGCAGGAGTGCCTGCTGTGCTGTCTCTCTTGTAAGTGGTAGATGGCTAAGGTCAACAATCAAACCAAAATTATCATATTCTTTTTTGATTCTCTCTGCAAACTTTGCAGCAAGTTCTGCAGGTCCAATCAAGCTTTTTTTGTCTATATCAAAGTCAAACACCTCAAGTTCAATCAAGAAATTGCCTTTTGACTTTGCATAGTCGCAAAGCTGCAAAGTTGTATCAACCAAAGCTTCAAATGCTTCCTCTTTTTTTGCCTCATCATATTGTCTTGACAAAAATCCAAGCCCTTGAGCACCAAGCTCAATCGCCTCGTCAATCCTCTCTTTCAAAAAGTTTATAACCTGTTTTCTTTTTTCTGGGTCCAAATCGTTGGGGTTCTGCCCTGTTCTAAGAAGAGTAGGCTGTGCACCGTACGCAACTGCTATATGTGCATCCTTTAACATCTTTGTTACTCTTTTTCTTACCTCTGGGTCTTTTACCCATGTGATTTCTACTGCATCAAAGTAATCATCTTCTAAGATTATTTTTAAGGTTTCTTCAATTGGTCCTTCTCCACCAATTACCTCTGGAAATGACATGAAATGAATTGTTCCTATCTTAAAATATTTTTTAATTGGCTCGTTCATTCTTCACACCTCCAATAATTTTTATCTATAAAATGTTGTAACTGCCAAAGATTTTAAGCTTCTTTATAGCTTCAAGCTTCACAATCTCTCTTATCTTTTCAAATATTGCCGTGGTTAAATCTTCAGTTTGTTTTATAAATTCTGGAAGCTGAGCATTTATAGCAAGTGTCAGGTCTGTAAATATGTTTATCTTGTTTATACCATATTCTATACACTTTTTAAAATCATCATCAGAAAGACCAGACCCACCGTGCAAGACTAAATAACAATCAACCCTTTTTCTGATTTCAGAAAGCCTTTCAAAATCAAGCCGTGGCTGTCCTTTATAAACACCATGCACTGTGCCAATCGAAACAGCTAAAGCATCAACCTGTGTCTTTTGAGCAAATTCCTCAGCTTCATCAGGCTTTGTATAAAATTCTGGATTTTTAAAGTCAAAATCTCCTCTTCCCACAACTCCAAGCTCACCTTCAACGCTCACACCAACAGAATGCGCTATCTCAACAACTTCCCTTGTTCTCTTTATATTCTCTTCAAAAGGCAAACTTGACCCATCAAACATGACAGATGTAAACCCAGCCTTTATTGCTCTCATGATGTTTTTCAAACTCTTTGCATGGTCAAGATGAACACAAACTGGAACAGATGCCCTTTTCGCAAGGAAAATCATGACCTCTGCAATCATTTCAAAATCAAGCCTGTCAACAAATCTGTCAGCAACACCGATAATAATTGGGCACCTGAGCTGCTCTGCAGCATCGATCAGTCCTTCATAAAAATCGGCTGAAAGCCCGTTGAACATCCCCACACCAAACTTTTTTACTTTTGTATAGCTTAAAACCTGATTCAAATTTACAAGCAAAACAAAGACCTCCTACCCATCAATATTGAGAAATCTTTGAATAAAGGTGGGAAACTGAGTTGTAAAGCTGGTTATAAATTTCATATACTCTGTTGTAAATTTCGTAGTTTTTGCTGTCTGGCTGGTACTCAAAAAGCACTTCTCTTTTTTCCTCAATTAAACTTTTCCTTGCACCAATTGCGTATGAAGCAAGAAGCATTGCTCCTTTCGATGCCGCCTCTTGTACCTTCTCAACAACAACAGCCTTTCCCAAAATATCAGCTTTAATTTTGCTCCATACTCTGCTCTTTGCGCCACCCCCCATAGAAACTATACTCTCAGCTTTAAGACCCATAGACTCTAAAATTTCAATACATGCTCTTATCTCATACGAAATTCCTTCAAGCACAGCTCTTGCAATGTCAGCTCTTGAATGTGTCAGCGTCAGTCCAAACAAAACTCCTTTTGCGTCAGGGTTCCATCTTGTTGCGCGTGAACCCATGAAAAATGGCAAAAGTACAACACCGTTTGCGCCAGGACCTGAACTTTCAGCTTCATTGTCAATTAGCTCATAAACATTCTCGCCTTTTTCCTTCTCGCCCCTGTAAAAGTTATCCCTTATCCATCTCAAAATTGTGCCGCTTGTGTTTATCCCCTGCTCAATTAAGTAGTGGTCTCTTATCACATGGCAGGAACATACAACTCTCGGATCAAGATTCTCTGGTATTCTATTTGACGACATTGAAACATTCGTAGCAGTCCCTGTTGACTCCATAACACGGCTTCCTACAATCCCTGCTCCCAATGCCTCTGAAGGCCTGTCTCCACCACCGCTTACAACTGGTATTCCGTTTTTAAGACCCAAAAATTTTGCAACATCTTTTTTCAAATACCCTATGATTTCATCTGCATAACAAAGTCTTGGAAACTGAGAGGTTTTGACCCCCACAAACTCAAATATATCTTGCCACCACTGTCTTTTGTTTATGTCAAACATCATTGTTCGTGATGCCAATGAATGGTCTGTTGCAGCCTGCCCTGTGAGCATGTATCCAATAAACTCTTTGGGCTGCAGAAAAACATAAGCTTTTTGCAAAATTTCTGGCTGGTGTTTTTTGAGCCATAAAAGCTTTGTTGCAGTAAATGTAGAGTCTGGAATCAAACCTGTGATTTTATGTATTGTTTCTTTTCCAAACTGACGTGAAATTTCTTCGGCTTCGACCCGCGAACGCCTGTCCATCCACGAAATAGCTCTTGACAGAACATTTCCTTCCCTATCAATTGGAACAACTGTCTCTCTTTGCGACGAAAGTCCAATTGCTACAATGTCATCTGCTCCTGCTACTTGTACGACCTGCTTGATACCTTCTACTGCTTCTTTCCACCAGTCAAGTGGGTCTTGTTCTGCCCACTCAATCTGAGGCGTGTATGTTGGATACTCCCTGTTTGCTTTTGCCAAGATGTACCCCTGCAGGTCAAACACTATTACCTTGCAGGCAGTTGTTCCAATATCTATGGTAAGAATCTTTTCCATTTAAGGTTTGCCCCTTTCAACGTAAAAATCTACTCTTTGCTTCTTTTGAGATGGTTATACTACAGTTATCTTCACACCCTTTTGCCTGAAATTTTCTACAAGTTCATCACTTATCTCGCCTGCTGTAATAATTTCAGACACTTTGCTCAATGTTGCAAACGAAACCATTGCATTTTTTTTGAACTTGCTGCTGTCTGCAACAACTATGACCTCTTTGCTGCTATCTATCATAGCCCTTTTTACCTCTGCTTCAAAAACATCAGAGGTTGTAAGACCTTTTTCAAGAGAAATTCCGCTTGTTCCTATAAAAGCTATATCAGCACTAAACTGCAAAAATGCTTTCTGGGCTTCTGGCCCAACTGTTGAAAAGTTAGAATTTTTCACCTTGCCTCCAACTAAAAATAAATTAATACTGTTATTAGTTATTAGTTCATTTACTATATTTATGCCATTGGTTATCACAGTTATGTGCTGAAAACTCTTGAGTTTTCTTGCTATCTGCTGTGTGGTTGTTCCTGTATCCAGAATTACAACCATACCTTCTTTTATTCTATTTATCGCCTCAAGTGCAATCCTTTCTTTTTCCTGGATAAACTCTTTTGAGCGCTGGGAAATAGGTGGAACTATTGATACCCCTTCTTTTAAAATAGCCCCACCGTAATTTTTCTCGATTATCCCTTCCTGCTCAAGTTTTTTCAAATCTCTTCTTATTGTCTCGTCAGACACGTTAAAAATATTACAAAGTTCTGTAACAGTCACACTCTTTTTCTCCATCAATATCTCTTTAATTTTTTGCCTGCGCGTTGCCGAAAGCATTTCTCTTCATCACCTATTTCTTATATGTGGATTTGTGTGTCAGCTTATTAATATTCTACTCGATTTTTTGAGGATTTGCAATATGAAATTCAAAATGATTACACAAGATTGGTCAAACATTTTTAAAGGTGAAAATAAAAAAAGCAGGCAGCTGCCTGCTCCTACTTTTTAATACTGTGTACGCTATATTTCTACTTTCCACTCTTTTAAAACATTTTCCTTTGTATACCTCTCAGCTTCTATTTCATCAAGTTGAGGTCTTTTGGGATTTTGTTTTGCACCAGGACCAAAATTTCTATATTCGAAAAATCTCTCATTTTCAGGGCTGTAGCCGTGCATCTCGCACCAGCCATCGGGATGAATGTGCTCATCCAAATAGCATTCCTTAAACACAACATTTGCCCACCTGTGAGGATCAGAAGATGGATGCCATGGTCTTCCAAGGTAGACACACTCTTTTTCTCTTATATTGGATATCAGCTTGCACCTTATGAATAAGAACCCAAACTGGCTATCTGGTTTTGTACTTGCTGCTGTAACATATCCTTTTATTTTTCTGTCTTCCATATAATTTTTTCTTTAAATCTTTCAAGGTCAAAAAATTAAGGAAAAGAGACTTTTATTTAGCTTTTGTAAAGTTTCTAAAAAAAGTGCACAAAATAAAAAAGACTGTCGAACATTTTTGACAGTCCTCGTATCCATATCAAATTTTCAAACATAACAATCTTCTTCTTTTTTGAGCCTTCTTACAGCCACGATCTTGTTCCCTTTTTGGTTCTGCTTGACCTTTTCACAAAGTGATGCAACTATCATAAGTCCTCGACCAAACTCATACAAATCTTCTATTTCATCCTTTTCATCGTATGGGGTGTACTCTTTAAATACCCTGTCAATGTCAAACCCTTCTCCTTCATCCTCAACAACAATGTAACTTAGTTTTTTATCTACTATTCCAACCTTTACCTTTACAGACTTTGAACTGTCCTCCTTATTTCCATGAACCACAGCATTTATTAAAAGTTCATTCACTATAAGTTTGAATTCTAAAAGCTCATCTGCTGATATATTAGTTTCCCTTGTTAAAAATGACAATATCTCTTTTTCTGCTACTTTGACAAGCTGGAGATTACTTGTAAATACAAGCTGTAAAAATTTGTTCTCCATCTCCTCCACGCAACCTTCTTTCCAAAATTTTTATAATATCCATCCAACAAAAATACAACAATCAATCCCTCTTTTGTACCTGAAAAATCTCTTCTACTTGATATATACCCTCAAATATTCTACTTTACACACACAAACATTAAAACTCACCTATTTTGAAAGCCTATCTTCGCTTTTCTTCAAAGAACCTTTTTAAAAGAAGTCTGCACTCATCTTCACATATTCCTCCTATCACTTCTACCTTATGATTTAAAAAAGGATTTTGTGAAAGATTAAAGCAAGACTCAGCAGCACCCATCTTAAAATCCCTTGCACCAAAGTAAAGCCTCTTTACTTTACTCAAAACTATTGCACTCATACACATAGGGCACGGCTCTTTTGTCACAAACATCTCGCAGCTTCTTAAGTCCTTTGTAGAAAGCTTTGATGTGGCGTCAATTATGGCAAGAATCTCTGCGTGGTAAATAGCCTTTTTACTGTCATTTCTTTTGATACTAATAATTCTTCTATCCTTTACAACAGCTGCCGCAACTGGAATGTCATTTGAACGACTTGCATACTCTATCAGAGTTTTCATTACATTATATATATACATCAACTTATCACCTTTTTCTTTATTAATTTTTAACAAATTTTTTTAAATTTTTTTGTCATCAAAAACTGTCTTCCCATGTTTATTGCATCCCTGTTTAGTGATACTATATTTATAGCTAAATCTCTTTTGGAGTGAAAAAAATGGAAAAAGTCAATCAGTTTATTACAAAGTATATATATCTTTTTGCCATAACAAGCCTTGTTTTCCCAATATTTATTATGTTTTCTTCTATGGTAGCTCCAACAGATTTGTCAAATGTATTCTTAGCATTTGTGGTCATGGATATTTTGTTCTTGCTCATTCCTTATCTTATTCGCGCAAAGAGCCAGGGAACGTGGGAAAAGATTTTAAATATCCTGTTTATAATAGTAGTTCCCCAAGGCTTTTCACTAATTGTGTTAAAGCCCTACGGTTTTTTTGAAATGTTTCTCGGTCAAGTTTTTTGCATGGGACTTTATATACACTCATATTTAATATTCGAAAAAGAGCAGGTCTCGCTCTCACTGGGAGCAATCTTAGCAGGTCTTTGGGCTATAATAATCGTGGGAGCAGTCTCAAGTTTTATGAACATCCCAAGGAATATTATAAACCAATACACTACCTATTCAATAATATTTTTGGTGACAAGTGTTTATCTCATAAATAGGGTTAACTTGGAAAATCTGCTGGGCAGAAGATATAGAAGAAAAAACAGTATATCAAACAGTATAAGTTATATTAACCTTTTTTTAAGCATTGGATTCATAGTGATACTTCTTCTTCTTTTCAAGTTCAAGGGGCTTGCACCATATATTGTTGCATTTATTGTGGAAACAATAAAGTTTGTGCTCAGCATAATAAAGAAGATCCTTGACTTTTTAAACTCTTTGTTTGCCACAACAAAACCACAGACAAATACCGGAAATGGATTAGAAGAACTTCTCAAAAACATGAGACCAGCAAAAAAGAGCTTGCTCTCTCAAATCCTTGACTTTATTGGTTATATTCTTGCATTGTCAATCTTGGGATTTTTGATATACAAGGCACTTGGGATTCTTGTAAACGTTCTAAAGCAGGTGATAACAAACTTTTTGCTTTTCATAAGCAGCATCACAAACAATCTTCAGATTGAAGAAAGAGGGCAAAACTATACAGATGTGAAGACATTTATCTTTGCAAAAAAATCGCCCGCTAAAAAATTAAAATCTACCCGAGCAAAAAGAGTAAACTTTGAAAAAATAAACGATTTGAACTTACGCCTTCGCATTATTTTCAAACTTACAATGGAATACTTCTATCAAAAGAAAAATTATGTGCTCAAAAGCTCTTACACCCCACTTGAGATGGGAAAGACCATCTCAAAAGGTGAACTTTTAAATGCTGATGTTGTGAACAAGCTTGTTGAAGAATATAACAAAGTTAGATATAACAGAGAATACAAGGTACTGTCCACCGAAAATTTTGAGCGCTTTTTGAAAAACCTCAAATAATTCTATCTCTTTCAAACTTGCATACAAAAAGCAATATTCGAATAAGTTATTTATTGAGAAGTTATATAATTTCAAAGCAAATGAGATTTAAAAAATATGTTCTTGTGATAATAGAAAGGACAAAGCTAAGTAAATTCTTCATACCCTTTCTTGCTCTTTTGTGTTGTATTACATTGCTTCTTGTGTATCTTTTCTACAACCCGAAACCAAAAATAAAAGAAGCTGCCAGTCAAGCATCATCGTATGTTGCTATCATTTTCGAAGATGCTGGAATGGATGAAGAAGAAGTACAAAAGCTTTTGAGTATAAACGTACCGTTTGATATTGCCATTATTCCTTTTTTGCCTTTTTCCAATAAGATATCTCTCATGTGCCAGGAAAAAGGAAAGGAAGTTCTGCTGCATCTTTCAATGGAACCTGAAGAGGGCAGTACAATTTGGCTGTGCCCGCGAAGTATAATGAATGCTACTCCTGATGATGAGGTTGAAAAAATTTTCAAAGATGCATTGGCAAATGTAGCAAATAGCAAAGGTGTTAGTACACATCTCGGGACGCTTGTTTGCAAAAATGAAAGAATAGTAAAAAAGCTGTGTCTGCTTGCAAAAGAAAAAGATATGACCGTTATAGACTCTACCTTTTCCTCAGAGTCACTCTTTGCAAAAATAGGAAAGCAAATGGGTCTTCAGGTTATCATCCCAGACATTGTACTTGATTCAAGAAATGAGTTAAAGCCGATACAAGACAAGTTCAATCTTCTTTTTAATATGGCAAAGAAGAAAGGATTTGCAGTGGCAATAGGTCATCTTGGGCTTGATGGTGGCATCACAACAATTGAAGCATTCAAGCAGACTGTGGAAAAGGCAAAGAAAGAGAATATAAAATTTGTATTTGTCTCAGAGATTTCAAAGCTGGAAAAGAAAAACATTAAGTAATTTTAATTGAATCTTTCTTTCTATCGCAATATAATTAATATTCAGGACCACAAAAGAATAGGAGTAGGAAGGAGATTACTGAGGAAAATATGAAGAAAAAGTTTGTGGCTGTTTTTATAGTCTTTGTCTTTTTCATAAATTCAATTGTTGCAGGTACGGCAAAAGCTACTCAAACCGCCCCAGAAAAATATCCATTTTCTGTAAAGCCAAAAGGAAACTATGTTGAGATTTTGAAAGGCAGTCAAGTTGTTGCCAAGATATTGCCACCCGAACTGTTAAATGAATCTCCAGCAAAAAAGGAAGAGACCCAAACAATTCTGCTGCCGTTTATTGAAAATGGAGTAGTTAACTGGAGGTTTGAAAAAAGTGAACCTTCAGACCTTTTATTTTTGTCAGACGGTAAAAATAAAACTTTAAAGCTTAACTTTCATACATTAGATGCATTTTATAAAATAACCTCGCCATATATTGCTTTCAAAGAACAATATCAATCTGCCCGGCTTACCTTCAACTACAACTGTGAATTTAAAAGATCTCCCCAGCTCAAAGACGATGAGACCATCAATGTAGAAATCTCTATTTTTTCTGAAAACAAAACAAAAATACTGGTACTTCCTGAAAAGATAAAAGTAACTTCTGGCAAGGGAACATTTAAAACCTCTTTTTCTATCCCGATGGATAGCAGGTATATAAGTTTTGAGATTTCTCAGGCAAGCCGCAATTTAATAAGCTGTGAGTTTGAAAATTTCAAGATAACCCTTGTAAAACCTTCAAAGTACACTTTCTTGCTGAAAAACGTTCAGGTTTACAACAACTATATTCAGCAGGAGTTTGAAAATGGCTTTCAAAAGCTTACCAGAAGAATATTTGTCTCCTCCCCTCAAGATGTTGTAAATGTTGAAGAGACTTTAAAAGCAAAAGAAGACCATCAAGTTTTCAAAGAATACTCCTTAGTTGAATTTGAGTCAAGACCCCTTTTTATTCTTAAAAGAGATTACAAACTCGAAAAATTTGCAAAACCGATGTATGTTACAGATTCCCTTTCAGATTTCTATTTAAAGCTTGAAAACTGTGCCATAGGTTATGCAAACAATTATGATTCAATCGAAACATATAACCTGAAAAATAAGGCAAATGTATTTATGTTTCTTTCAAATTCTGATGATATAAAGTATTTTGTGATTGGAAAAAACAAAGAACACATATACACCACTACACAGCTTTTTAGAAAAGGATTTGAAAAGACATATGTATATTCAATTTTCCCTGCAGAATACACATATTCGATAAAATCAAGGTCGCCAAACGCTACAAAAGCTATTTTAATCTTTTCTCATCACTCTGACTCAAATATGATATCAATCATAAAAGCTATGATGTTTGGCACAACAGATACCAAAGACCCTTCTTATATGAAAAAGGGATTTGTAGGATATAAAATACCAATAACATGGGGATTCTTCTACAAATCAGTAAAAGGAATACCTGGATTCGACAATCCAGAATACAAAAAGCTCATAGAGTTTTTGGCACAAAAGAAAATAGAGGTTGTGTTGCACACAGCATCACCAGTAGCCAAAGAAAATACTGTTGAGCTTATAAAAAAAGCACTGGAAGATACAACCTATTTAAAGCTTGATGACTGGATTGACCACAGTCTATCTGACGGCACACGATGCGCAGCTTTAAAGAGTGAAGGTGCTATTCATGGTAGCAAAAACTATTCATTTGACCTTTTCTTGAAACACGGATACAAATACTGCTGGTCGTACCTTGACGTAAAGCTTGACACGCTCAACATGCTTCAGCCTGACAAAGTCACTTGGCATCCGCAGATTTTTTTCAAGAACTACAACTTTGGAGAAGGTGACTCGCTTTACCAGTGGAACTCGGTAAGATACAGAAATCTTCCAAAGATGCTCACTCAAAATCAACTTGACAAACTTGTAAATGAAAATGGAGTGTGTATTATTCATGACTATTTTGCACACCCTATGCAGAAAAATAAACTTTTTGTTGTGAGAAACAAAAACGTATATATCTCGCCGCAGTTTGATAAAACTCTCAGATTAGTCTCAAACCTCATGAGCAAAAAACTTCTGTGGGTACCAACAGTAAAAGAGTTTATTGACTATGAGGTTGCATTGAAAAATGTGCAAATAACGCCGCTTGACTCAACAACCTTTGTTGTGGACAACAAAAACTACTCTGAGATAAAAGGTTTTACATTAATTACTCTTTTGCCAAATGGTCAGGAAAAAAGAACCATAGTTAATCTTTTACCGGGTATAAATCTCATTACAGTTCCATAAAAAACAAAAGGGACTTTAGGAACTGAAACTTTACCTAAAGTCCCTTTTCCTCCTTTTAATTTCAGCCATCGTTTTATTCTCCTGCTGAGATAACAGCTTCATACTTCTCAATCACAGCTTTTTGAACCATGTCTCGCGTCTCCTGGTTTATTGGATGAGCAATATCTTTAAATTCGCCCTCAGGCGTTTTGCGGCTTGGCATAGCAATGAAAAGCCCATTTTGCCCCTCGATAATCTTGATGTCATGAACAACAAAACAGTTGTCAAAGGTCACCGACACAATAGCCTTCATTCTTCCTTCATTTGTAATCTTTCTAATCCTAACATCTGTCACCTGCATAAGTCCATCCTCCATGTTAAAATTTAGTGTTGTTATTTTATATAATTCTCCACTTTTTAATCTTTCCCTTTATCATTTTTAACAAAATTTTCTTTCTATTTGGTGCATTTTGTTTAATTTTTATGAAATAACCTGAGGGTTGATAGAAAAGGTGATTTTCTTATTTTCGGCATTAAGTTCCTCAAGAACTAAGAGGCTTTTGTAATCCACATTCACAGACTTTTTATCTTTTGTTGCAATGAGCACTCCAACTCCAACCAAGCTTGATTCAAATTCAGAAAGAAGGTCTTTCATGCCTCGCACTGTTCCCCCGCCGCGCATGAAATCGTCTATGAACAAAACCTTTGCACCTTTTTTAATGGCCTTCTTTGCCATTGTCATTGTTTCAATCTTGCCTGTTGTGCCTGAGATGTACGAAATATTGACAGTTGAACCTTCTGTGAACTTGCTCGAATTTCTTGCAACAACAAGTGGTTTGTTGAAATACTGGGCAACATACGATGCCAAAGCTATACCTTTTGCCTCAACAGTGGCAATGTAGTCTATTTCTTTTTCTAAAAATAACCTCACAAATATTCTCGCAGCTTTTTTTATAACCTCTGGATTAAAGACAACGTCGTTTATATATACAAACCCGCCTGACACGATTCTTTCAGGATTTTGCAGCTCATTTTTCAGAAAGTTTAAAAATTCTATCTCATCCTCTTTTTTCATAACAGGGATGTAATAAACTCCACCGGCAGCCCCGCTGACTGTTTCAAGCTTTCCCTGTCCTGTTTGCTCGAATATTTGTGATATCAAATCTATATCCTCACTCAAGGTGGATTTTGCACAGCTGAGTTTTTCACAAAAAAAAGTAAGACTAAAAAGCTTCATAGGATTTTGGACAAGTGTGCTTGTTATAAAAATGAGCCGTTCTGATTTTCCAATCTTTTGCACAAAAGACACCTCCAGAACAAATAAAAACCAATTCAATATTAAATATAATATTATTGAAAATAATTATACCATAACCCCCGAATGATACAAAAATTTTTTGAGTGAACGTTCGATTTAAAAAATATTTTAACAAGTCAAGTAAAAAAGAAGTATAATATAGAATGTAGGAGTATTTCAATATTGAAATTTTCGGGCTGGAGGTAAGTTTTTTTAAAATGAACAAGTATTTTTTCATTGGTATTGGTGGAATATCAATGAGTGCAATCGCTTTAATACTCAAAAACCAAGGTTTTTGGGTTGAAGGTTCTGACATGCAGGAAAGCGCCACTACAAAGATGCTAAGAGAAAATGGAATAAATGTATATATTGGACATGATGAGAGTCACATACACGGCGATGAAACTGTAATATACACCGCGGCAATTTCAAAAGACAATCCCGAACTTTTAGCAGCAAAGAGGATGAATCTGAAAATCTATGAGCGGGCAGAATTTTTAGGGCTTTTGATGAAAGATTTTAAAAATGTCATTACAATCTCAGGGACGCATGGAAAAACAACTACAACCTCTATGATTGGTTACATCCTAAAAAAAGCAAATTATAACCCTACAGTTCTGGTAGGTGCATTTGTAAAACAGCTTGGTGGAAATTTTGTGATTGGTTCTAAAGAATACCTTGTTGTTGAAGCATGTGAATATGTGGATAGCTTTTTAAAGTTCAACCCTACAATTGGAGTTATTTTAAACATTGATAATGACCATTTGGACTATTTCAAAGATATAGATTCAATAAAAAACTCTTTTAAAAAGTTCGCACAGAAAATTCCAACTTCAGGGTTTTTAGTAGTAAACTATGACGATAAAAATGTTAAAGATATTATAAATCAGCTCAACACACAGATAATTTGTATATCCACAAAAGAAAAAACTGACATTTTTGCCGACAATATTAGCTGTAGTGATGGATACTATGAATTTGACGTTAAAAATAATAACGACGAGATTTTAGCTCATATAAAACTCAACATTCCTGGTTTTCATAACGTCTATAATGCGCTCGCTGCATTTGCAGTTGCATCAAAGTTGGGAGTAGAAAGTATTACAATTGAACAAGCTCTCTCTGAATTCCGTGGTGCTTCGCGCAGGCTTGAAAAGGTAGGAGAGTTTAATGGTATATACCTCTATGATGACTATGCTCACCATCCAACCGAAATCAAGGCAACACTTGCTACCCTGAAAAAGATCTCTGAAGGAAAGGTTCTTGCCATATTCCAACCGCATACATTTTCAAGGCTTAAAACTCTTTTGAACGAATTTGCTGAGAGCTTGCAGTTGGCTGACAAGGTTATTGTCACAGATGTATATGCCGCACGTGAAAAAAATGTTTTTGGAATTACATCTGAAAAGCTTTATTTGAAACTAAAAGAAATTGGAATTGACTGTGAGTATATAAGCAACTTTGAAGATATTGCCTGTTATGCAGTAAAAGAAGCAAAAAAAGGTGACATCATTGCAACCATTGGCGCAGGTGATATAAACAAATGTTTGGACATTATTCTCAAAAAAGCTGTTGTAAAATCATAAAAAATACTGCCTCATCTTGGAACTTAATTCCTAAATGAGGCAGTTTAGTTTCTATTTTACTATTAAAAGTTTTTGGCCAGGCACAATTTCTTCTTTTTCTATTTGATTAAAATCAATAATTTTTTCTACTGTTGTTCTGTATTTTTTTGCAACTTTCCACAGAGTATCACCTTTCTGGACAGTATAAATGTACACGCTTGCAAGTCTCTCCTCTTCTTTTTTTATCTCTTCTACAAGCTCTAAATCAGACAAAATCTCTTTTGATAGCCCTCTTTTTATCCACACTTCAATTGCAAGACGAATCCGCAGTTCAACTTCAGATATAGAAATAATGGAAAATGATATGTTTTCTATCTCAATATTTGCAAATGCCCTGTCGGTCTCTTCTACCCCTTCTATATCCAATTTCACATCAAAAGGAATTTGGGATGTTGTATTTTTTATGATGTCCTGCAGGTCTTTAGAAAGATAAATCAAAAAGACAACAGCAACACCTTTTATATTAATTTTATTCTTTTCTGGCTTTATAACGTCCACCTCTATCCTGCCAGAGACTGAAAAAACCTGCTCAGGTTCAATAGGTAGTGTAATTGTATCTTTTAAAAGATGCATATGCCGAACTTTCCCAACAAATTGTTCTATGTTGAGAAGTTTTTTAGAATCTTTTATCTCATACGCTGTCGAATATGCATCCACAATGGGTTCAATGGTTTTTACATCATGAAATGTTATCTCAGCTTCAATAGTTATATCATACTCTATCCTGCGAAGTTCGCCTATTTCATCAGTCTTAGGCAAAACTCTGAAGCTTTTGATATAAAATTTAACAACTGGTTCTACATCATCGGGACTGTCGGGAAGTTCAGAGTAGTGCTGAATTAATACCTCATGTTCAACCATCTCAATAGGATTTTGACCAATATCTGGTGAGTAGAGGGTTTTTAAGTCCACTTTTAAATCAAAGGTCATCTTTTTCCTGTCAAACTTGATGTTCCTGTCTGAAAGCCTTGCAAAACATCGCAATATTTCTCTGATGGAAGGTTTACCTTGAGGTATCTCTAAAATCTCTCTTTTTGAAATCTCCTCTGTCGTGCTGCGAGGATTTGAAATTGAGATTTTTTCTTTTAAATACTTTATTGAATCTTCTTCAATGTCGGCAAGATACTCAACAGTAGCTGGGGCTTTTACCAAAACGGTAATCTCTGCAATTGCCTTGGCAGAAAGTTTGCGCGGACTCAAAAGAGAGCAAAAGGTATAAATGAGATCATCTTTGACCTCATACGCCATTGTAGATCTTACTCCCAACATATCAAATGTCTTTGAAAACCCTGCTGAACTTGAAACAGAAGCAACTTTCCTCTGCGGGTCAGATGAGAGATAAATTACTCTAAACTCTATTTCACCTTGAACAACCACTCTGTCGTTTAAAACCTCAACATTTGTAATCAGGACTTCACTATCAGTCTGAAGCACTTTCACAGCATCTGGTTTTATCTCTGGAAGCAAAATCTCACCTTCAACAATCACTTTTTGGGAGTCTGTCCCATAGATGTTCATGTACTCAACCTTTTCAAATTTCTTTTCCAATGCTAAGCTTGCCTCCAACTAATTGTTTCTTATCTCTAAATAAAATATATGCAAGGATGTCCTGAGAATATGTAAAATAAAAGAGCTTATTCTAAAAACTTCGCTTTAGAATAAGCCCTTTTAAGTAGTTGACAAATCAATATTTTTGATTATAATTAAAACGTACAAGAAAAAATTGATAAAATCCTTGAGTTTACATAACATTTACTTTTGTGTTTGTCTTACAAAGGATAATCTCAACTGTATTTGTAATAAGGTCTGAATAAGTGTATGTCACACACCTGTACTGTTTGCACTCTCTGTCAACTGGAAACTTGACAACAAAGATGTTTGAATAAGTGTTCTCCAAAATACCTTCAACCTCAACCATTTTTTTGCGTCCTTTATTTGCGCGAATTAAAACCTTTTCGCCTTTTAGGGCTTCAATGTCTTTTTTTAGCTGTTGAAGGTGAAGTTTATCAACCACCTTAACATCACTGCCCCTCTAAAAATATTTAGTTTTCTGACTGTATGAAAACTTCTCCATTTTACTACATTTGAAAACATTATTATTATATCACTATTCTTTTTTTTTGTAAATAGAGGGGTAAATATTATAATGGGTTTTTAAAGAGTTGTCAAGAACTTAATTTCAGAGTTTTTGTCGAAAATATCGGTTTAAATACAACAAATTTATCGCTTTTTATTTCTTTTCTCATAAATAGAAGCATTCTTGATTTTTTTGAGCAATATATTTTTTAGTTTTCTTAATTTTCATAAAGTAAAATTTATATTGTATTGACATAAAGATTCTTTTTTGATAAATTTAAATTGAATAAAGAGACACTAACAGCGATGATACAAGCTGAGGAAAAAAGTGTCTCGTTTTTTAATTCTTTTAATAGACCCCAACAGCAAATGTCATCTCAAAGTGAAAAGGGGTCTTGTAAAGTACCTCTGTCAAAGATGCAGACAGCAAATATTTTTTGGATAGGCCTGCAGACTTTTCTGTGGGCTGATGGTTCGAAGCCATCATGCATCTTGAAGACAGAGGTGTCTTTATGTATTTAAAATAGACTAATGCTTTGGAGGAAAATGTGATGAGTGATGAGTTTCTCAACGAGTTAGAAAAATCAACAAACATTTCTCGCACAGAAAATAATGCACTGACATTTCAATCTACACTCAATGCAAATCTTGATTGGTTTTCAATGAGTGGTGGTTTGAGATTTCAACCAGAGGATAGAATTATATCTTTATTTATGAAAGCATTTTATGAAGATAAGCAGCTTGCTATGAAAAATTTATTCTTCACAAGGGATATTAAAAAAGGACTTGGTGAACGTAGAGTTTTTAGAGTTGTTCTCAAACACCTTGCTAAAACCCATCCGGATATTGTCAGAAAAAACATTGTCTTTATTCCTTTTTTTGGACGGTGGGATGACTTATATGAACTGATTGACACACCAGTTGAAAACTCCATGTGGTTTTTTATTAAACAGCAATTGTCTGAAGACTTAAAATCAGAAAACCCTTCACTTTTGGCAAAATGGCTCAAAAGTGAAAATACTTCTTCAAAAGAGTCAGTAAAACTTGCAAAGAAGACTCGTAAAGCCCTTTCGATGACACCAAAAGAATATAGAAAAACCTTAGCTGAACTTAGAAAAAGAATTGATGTTTTGGAAAGAAGACTATCAGAGAAAGACTATACATTCGATTACGAAAAAGTCCCTTCACAAGCAATGCTAAAATACAGAAAAGCATTTTTGCGAAATGACAAAGACAGATACACTCAGTACATTGAAAAAGTTATTCAGGGAAAGAAAAAGATTAATACAAATACACTCTCTGCTGTGCAGATTGTAAGACAAATACTTATAGATAGAGGTAAAATGTCACTTGATGAAAAGAAACATCTGGATCTTCTGTGGCAAAACATTCCAAAGATTGACACATCAGAGAATGCTCTTGTTGTAGCAGATACATCAGGTTCTATGTTTTATGCATGTGGTCAGTATGCTCTTGGAATTGCTGCTTCGGTTGGTTTAGCATTGTATTATGCAGAAAATAATAAAGGAATTTTTCATAATAGGTTTATTACTTTTTCTGCGAAACCTAAGTTACAAAAAATCCAAGGAAAAACTATTTATGAGAAAGTTAAATTTTTAGAGAATGCAGACTGGGAATGCAACACAGATATTGAAGCAGTCTTCACACTCATATTAAATATTGCAATAAATAAAAATTTAGCACAAGAGGACTTGCCCAAAAAATTATATATTGTCTCAGACATGGAGTTTGACGAAGCCACAAGAGTTTCACCTGACGCACCACTTTTTGATGCGATAAGAGAAAGGTATAAAAATCATGGATATGAGTTGCCTACTTTGGTGTTCTGGAATGTCTCATCTAGGCATAACAACATTCCTGTAACTAAAGAAACACCAAATGTACTTTTAGTATCTGGAATGTCTCAAAAAATATTTGAAAACCTTATTAAAAATCAACTTCCAGATCCTGTAGAATTTATGCTTGAAGTATTGAACAATGAAAGATACTCTGTTATTCAAATATAACTTTTCGAGTTTTTACTTCTTGCTTTTAACTTTCCCATTGTCAAAACTCAAAATATGCCTTATAATAGATAAAGTGAAAAGGGAATAGTAGCGGAGAGATGGCCGAGTGGTCGAAGGCGCACGACTGGAAATCGTGTGTACCCCCAAAAGGGGTACCGTGGGTTCAAATCCCACTCTCTCCGCCATTTTTATTTTGCTGATTTTGTGACCTATACTGCCGGAAGGTATCAGGTTTCCAGTTGATTTTTTCTAACATTTTTCTAACATCAACTACTGGATGATTTGCTAAAAAAAAGAATATGGAGCGCCTTTTTAGGCGCTCCTTTTCTGTGTTTGTTTCAGGTACAACAAGTAATCATCAATACCTTTGAATTGCCTATCCCAGGTGATTTGTTTGAATTCAAAGCCGTTTTCAGTTAAAAGCTTTTTAACCTTTTCTACATTTAATCTTACTTCGACCTTCTCTTCACAATCCATATCAAATGCCAGGATAACAACTTTAGGCTGAATTTGTTTCAATGTTTCTATCAGTTGTTTATGGCAAGAACTAACACCGGGTAAACCGATGAACATCTGTCCTGACAGATATGAAGCAACATCAGCCTTTAAAGCACCTTCTGTTACATAAACAATTCCTTCTTCCATACTTCCTACAGCATGTAGAGAAGCTTCTGCCGGTGTTCCAACGTCTTTGCTGTTCGATGAAGAGAACCAGCGGTATTTTGAAAGTGCTGGCTCATTCATTCTGACCTGTAACCCAACTATCTGCCCTTTAAAGTTTCTGACTGGGATTGCATAGCCCTGGTAAGGGATAAAGTCCCATTCCCCAGTAGTTTTATGTTCGTAAAAACCAGGAATACCTGCCAGGTTTAGACCTTTCTCCTGCATGACCCTGCAAATAAGTAAACGTCTTTCTTTTTCAACATTTAATGATTTGTAACCTTTGATTTTTATAGCTGTTTCTGACAATCCACGTCTGAGCAGGTCCGATTTGTGTGTTTCATCCAGGGTAAGTAACTTCAAAAATTCCCTGTAGACCTTATCTCTAGCTTCTGGCGGTGCGATATATCTTGGCTGTATTTCTTTGTGTTGGAGTTTGTACTGTATATGGTGCAACCTTCGTGAACCGGATGCTATCTCCTGCACAAGTTCTCTGTAAGCTTCTTTGGTATCCTGATTTGTAAGGAGTGCGTATAACTGCAGTGCATTTCCCTGTCTGCCGCATTTGTGGCAAATGAATGTATCCTTAGCAATGTTGATGTAAAGATGTCCTTCACGTCTATGTGGTTCATCGCAATAAGGACACAAGCAGTTCAATTCATTACCCCTTTGTTTTAGCACTGTTATTCTTACTCTATCCAAAACATCTTGCATCGTGATATCAATTAACTCTTTCATAAATCCCATCCTCCCCCATGTGTTTAACTTTCAAACTTTTTTTGTCGCTAACTTTGTTTGGCAAACTGCCAGAACGGGGGAGGAGGGACCCTTCTGGCTGAACCAGCAAACTCGGTCCGAAAAATACAAAAGCCCCGATGAGTATATGGTACTCTACCGGGGCTAACTTTCCTGTTGGCAAACTTCTACTCTATTTTTACTTTTTCGTAGATACTTTTACCCTGCAGAACTTCCTTTCTGGTTTTATTATACCACATTTGCTGAGTTGAAAACAAGGTTTTTTATTTTTACATTTTGGTAGACGCATTCAGTCTTCAGCTTTCCCTTTGTTTTTATTTTATCAAAAGAGAAGAAAGTTGAAAAGACCTTTTTACACCTTCTCACCGCTTTGTGCATTCAAAAATGTTTTGAGTTTACAGTTTACGCTTTGCAATATTTCTTTTGTTTCTGGTTTTTCGAGAATGAAGATAATATTTTCAGGTGGTGCAGTATTGATAACGTCTCTAATTATAGTTTCTTCTCCTGCCATTACATAGCATACAAAAGCACTTTTGCCTTTTGTTGTTCTTACAATTGCTACATATGGATACTGGGCTGGTTTGTAGTCTGTTACCTTGTCCTGCAGGTATTTGACCAGAAAGTCGAGAAATTTTAATGTTCTTTGTGTTTCAAGATACGACAGTTGCGAAAAAATAGGTCTTAACACTCCATCCTGTTCTTCAATCAGTAGCCCTTTTATAAGTCTCCGGATCTTATTTTCTGGTGCAGGGTGGACAAGTTCTCGGATGTGTTCTACAGTGCAGCAACCCCATGTGTAGATAAAATCTTCTATCATCTTCTCGGCGTTGTAGAAAACCATATACACACCCCTTTCGTTCTGTTTTCTGCAAAAAATAAAGGGCTTAAATCAGCCCTTTCAAAGCTTTTTCAAGTTCTTCTTCCAATTCTCTTCTCCTCTGTTTTTCGTCTTCGCTCATATTAGCTTCTATCAACTCAACAAGAAAGTTAACAGAAGCATTGAACTTTTTTATCTCCTCATCATGCTTTTGCTGTATTATTTTTTGTTTTGCCTGCTGAAAATTTACAATCTTGCCCACATAACACACCCCCTGAGCAAATTTCTCTCTACTATTCGTTATACCACGCTCACAGAAAAAACTACCCAAAAAAAAGGCAGGGATGAAGACCCTGCCTTGAGCTTAAGCACTTGCCTGCTGCAGCTGTTTGTCCTGTTTTTCCTCGACTTTTTTCAAAATATATTCAACTGCCCTTTCTGCTTTCCCAGCTGCCTTCACAATCATGGTTTTATCTTTTTGCAGTTGTTCCAGCCAGTAGTTAATGTACGCAACGTTGTTTTTGAATGTTTCTGGTATATCCAAACCATACATGTTAAGGAGAAATGCGCTTCCTATTTCGGCAACTAACTCTTCCTGAGCATAGTGCCAGTCGCCAAACCTGGAATGTCTGTGACGGTCCAATCTGGTTTTGTGTCCTGTGGAATGTACTATCTCATGAAAGACAGTGCTGAAGTATTCTTCTATTTTGTGTGCACCTTCAAACTTATCGAAGGTTGGCATATAAATTGTGTCGTTTGCTGGGGAATAGCAGGGTGCATAGTTACCGTGTTTGATGGGGCATATGGTGTTCCAGTCAGTCACAACCTGCAATGCTTTTCTAACTCTTTCATCATAGGGTACCGGGGTAATTTCTTTCTTTTCTTTTTTCTTTGCAGGCAAGCCTTCTACATCGTCGACATTGAAGACATAATAGTACCGGAGCAAGTAGACTGTTTTTGTGTTTTCCTGTTGTTCTTCTTCTATGACTTCTACAGTTTCTTCATCTTCCGGGATGTCCCTGGTTTCCTGCTTGACTGTGTCAACCTTCCAGAATACCACGATGTATCCTTTGGCACCTTTCTTTAGTTTTGCGCCAAGTTTGTTTATTTGTCTGAATGTCAGATATTCTCCACCGGGTTCTAAGAGAAAAAGGTTGACACCATTATAGGGACGTCTAGTTTCCCAGTTAACTGGTCGACTATCAACACGCCAGCTTTTGTGCCAGGGAACAATTCCTTTTTCCAGTTGTTCTAAAATTCTTTCAGTAACAATCTCTGAAACCTTGCTTCCAAAGAAAATCTTCATAGCAAACTCCCCCTTACAGCAAACTTTTATTTGCAAACTACCGGAAAGGAGGAGTGAGGAAGAGGAACTACTTTGCAACCATCTTCACATTTCTCAACAAGGTACATAGCTACATCGTGACTTACAAAAGCGATAAATCTTCTTTCCAACTTAAACACCCCCTGTGAATCCCTGTGAACTTTTATTGGCAAACTACCAAGCAACAGGAAGGGCAGGGGCAAACCCTTCCTACGCTGCAAATCTTCTGACGAGCGATTCGGGTACTGCAAATACAAAGCGTGTTATCAGTCGTCCCTTTTCTGCATCAATAATGTAGTTTAACAAAAGCTTTACAGGCACTTTTCTTAATCTTTTTTTGATTTCATCTGCATCCATAGTGGTAGGATTGCTCAGTATATACAAATTGGTTGCCCCTGTTGGATTTAAACGTACCAAAGCAAACTTAATCATCTGCAAACCCTCCTTGGCTAACTTCCAAGGGAAGGCTGGCATAAGGCAAAAGCCTTATGCCGTTTTTTTCTGATGTTGTTCTTGTAATTGTTCCTGCAAATCCAGTTCCATGTCTCGAATGCGCCAATCAATGTATTTTAGAAGTTCCAGTAGCTGTTGTCTGACCAATTCCTGGTCTGCGTTTTTTCGTGGAACAAACACATCGTTTCTGAGTACCCTGATTGTGTACTTTTTTGTTGGGTACTCTGGATAAACGCCGTAGTTAAGGTAAAAGTTAACTTTACCTAAGATGATGGTCAAATCAGCTCTGAGTGTCCGCAACTCATCAAGGTTAAGTTTTGTAATTTCAACTTCGTTGAAAGACCCCTTCTCAAAAACCTTGACATAATCCATGCAAACTCACTCCCCTTGCTAACTGTATTTAGCAAACTACCAAGGGGAGCGAGGCAAGGTCTACCTTGCCTCTTTGATTTTTGACTTTGCAAGTCTGTAAGTAATTTTCTTAGTACCCAACTTTTCCAACTCCTGCTCTGAAAGTTTTAGCCTTTTAAGGCTTGTAAATGTGCAGTTTAGAAATTCTAACGGGTCCTTTCCAAGATTCCTAATGTAGTCATAGACTTTTTTCACATCAAAGTCCCAGTTATTTACTACTGTGAGTTTCCACACATTTGCTTCCGTTTGTATTTCTCCATATTCCTCAATGTAATCTCTTAACATTTCTTTTTTAAGCTCAAGCAGTACTTCTAACTCTTCAATTTCTCTTGCAAGTTTGACAGCATCTTCAGTAGTATTAACATTGTTGCATACTGTTCTATAAGGACATGTTAGACAGTTTTTAGGATTATCAGTTTTGTTGAAAACACCAATATCTTCAGTCAAATCGTATTCAAACCGTGTTTCAAAAATTGCTGCATATGTTGCCTTAACCCAATCCAGTGTGCTTGCAGTTGCATTTGTGCTGATATCAACTTCTTCATCTTCGTTGTATCGTAGATAATGAAAGTAAACTTTATTACCTACTCCTGCAAGTCCTACTCTTTTAGCACCATAGTGGTATAAAATTAATTGTCGTGGATCAGCATTTTTCACCCAGTTTGTTTTCCAGTCAATTATCTCATCTGGTGTAATCAAGTCTATTACTGCTTCTACTGTGACATCATCAACCTGGAACCTGATAGATTTTTCTACACACTCAGTACCGATACCTTGTTTTTGTCTGACACGTGGTGTAATGAATTCTGCAATCTCAATACTGCACACCCCAGTAGTTATAAACTTTGCTATTTCCTCGTGGACTTTTTTACCAAGTTCCAGAGCAGGTGTTGTATAGTCATAACCACAAATATACTTGTAATAATACGCTCTCGGGCATTTTTCAAACAATACTAACTTCGAATAACTCCCAGTCCATGTCTCTACCATCCTAACTCTCCCCTTTCTGCAAACTATTTTTGGCTAACTGCCAAAAAGAAAGGGGAGAAAAGCTACTGGTGGTCTGCCTGCTGCTCTGTAGAGTCAATAACAAGTTCAAACTTCCCAAGTTTCCAGTGGATGTTTTTGTTGAAAACAACGCAGTATCCCACCAGTAGCACAAAACCGAGGATACCTAACCATAAAGCCCAGTCGAGAACTGTAGCAACAACTTTGAGAATTTGCATCAGCATGGTATTGTTCACTCCTTTTTTTGTGGTATAATGATATTAGGGTGTGTTGGGGAAAATTTATGGCAAATGCGGGTGTTGGAAGAGAAGTGGTAAGAATATTATCTTACCACTTCTTTTTTTATGCGTATCCTGAAAGGTTTTAGACTAAAGTAGATTTTGAAGTTTGCCTTTGCAAAACAAACCGATACAATAGCAATGATTGATACAACGGACAGTAGTACAGGTTTAACCATAGTTTCCAACACTATCACCCCCTCTTTCGAAGTTGTTTACCCCAACACACCCGTGTCTTTAAAAGGGGGTGATAATTCCCGCATTGCATGCTTTAAACGCACCAAACTTTATTGGGCAAACTCTGATTTGGCAAACTCCCAAGCCAGAGACAGGTCTTGGACCTGTCTCATCGTGCAGCACATAAGAAAGAATCGATTTTGTCCAAAATGTGTTTCTTTGGAAATCTAAGTATCTTTTCAGGTTTCCCTTTCAAGTCTTCGTATATTAATTCGTACACTGCACCTAAGAAATCGCTGAGTTTTACCTTGTCTGCCATTTCTGCATAGACACTATGGAGTTTTTCTACAATTTGGTCCTGTGTATCATCTGACAGCCACTCAAAGCCACATCGCATCAGTAAGAGTTTTTCAAAGATCATGAGTTTTTCCAGAGCGTTTGGGTCTTGCTCGGTTACAAAGTTATACAATTCTCTATAGTTCCTGATATCCTCCATCTTAACTCCCCCCTTGCCAACTTTTATTGGCTAACTGCCAGGATGAGCGGGGCAGTGCAGCCGCCGCATTACAAAACCTGGAACCTGCGGATAGCTACAATCTGCCCTGTCCCGTCACGTACAGCAGACTGTGGACCAGTATCAGGAGCAACAAGGTCGTCTCTGCAAATACCCATCTGCTGAAGAGCTTGGAGTACAACCGTGGACACGATATAAACAACTCCATCCTGTGGCTCTGGTAATGTTACATTGTTGAAAACTGTTCTCACTACTGGAACACCATCAATGTTGCCAACTATCTCTTGTGTGGTCTCAACTCTTACAACCACTCCAGAGGACTCCACAGTCATGATACTTCCATCCTCACGCAAAATATTAATTGCATGAGGAGTACAGTTAACAAATCTCATAGCAAGCCAACCTCCCTGCAAACTCTGTTTAAGCAAACTTCCAACAACGGCAGGCAAGCAATGCCTGCCACTCTCAAACTTAATTGTGATAATCAAAGATAACAAAGGCAAACTGTTCAGGTTTTTTGTAAACCTCTTCATAGACAGTATCATCCAAGTACGCTGTTCCATGATATGTGCTGAAGAAAAAGGAATTACTCAGGTACTCACCGGATAAATAGGCCATAAGCTTAGACAAACAGTAGAGAAACAAATGGTTATTAGAAGATAGACCTTTTTGTGCCTCTTCTATAAGTTTGCTGACTGAGACTGTAAAATTGCCACTCGAATCAATCCAGCCATGTTCTTTTAATGTTGACACGTAATTTTCAATTTCTTCTTGTTGGTTTCTTCGAATACGGTCTAATATTTCTCGTACTTTTTCTGGCTGCTCGCTCCCCAGAACTACATTTTCTGGAAATTCGTCAGCCCATCTACCAGCAGTCTCAGTCTCTCGCCAATCATAGACAATGTCGGAGTAGACACTAGTTTGTTCTTCTGCATAATTTCTGATTTCTTCTTTGATGTTATCGAAATCGTTCAGCTCAAGTTCTTCTTTGAGTTCTGGGACGTTAACAAGAATGAAATGAACGTAGTGCATAAGTAAAACACCCCCTGCAAACTATTTTTTGCAAACTTCCAAAGGCAGGGCGAAGGGGGAACTCCCTGCCTTATTCTTCAACAGAAGTTACAAGCAACAGACCGGATGAGAGTTTTTTGATTGTAACTCTGCTGAAAATGAATCCTTTTTCGACCTGTTCCATGATTTCTTTCTGGTTAATAATCACTTCAAATTCACCTTCATCTGCGATGACCTTTACCTTCATGTAGTCAGTACCTTTGCTTTTAGATTGTCGAATAATCGGGTCACCGATGACTCCAACGTTGTGGAGTTCAATAACAGTAGACTGAGCAGATTGTTGTGTTTCTTCGACTTTTGATTCTTTTGCAGACAGTGGAACAACTTTTTCTTCTTGTCTATTTGCTTGTTCAGTATAGCTCGTACTAATTGTTCCAATAGTAGGCTCTTGGTAGTAGTTTTCTATGGTACTAACAGGTTCAGTTGGCAGTTGTGCACTGTCCACTGGCATTTCCTCCAGGGCATACATTCCCTGAAACTGCTCTGGAAATGCTTCTCTGAGCGCCTGTACCAGTGCAACCTTTCTTATCATGGTGGCTGGCATTTCTCTCCAACTTCGTGTTGGTTGTCCATCTTTTTTCTTTCTTATATATTCTTGTAGCGAGACGCTAATTTCTATTGGAACTGCCCAGTCTTTTCTGAATACTTTAGCCCAGCCACCAACTAGTTCCTCATCCGATTGCACCAATGTTCCAACCCTGTACTCTAATTCGTACTCTGACGTTTTTATAAGTTCTACAACGTAGTCAACAAAGTTTATTAAAAGTTTCTTCTCGTCTTCATTTGCTGTAACCGTTTTGATTTTTTCTATAAGTTTCCTTTTGATTTCATTTACTCTGTTATATTTTCTCACGATTACCCCGGCCTGCCAGCCAGCACACAGTTCACATTTTGAGGCCCTTTTGGTGAATGTTTCTTTGCCAACTACAATTGTAGCTGGTTCGTCACCATACTTTATCAAATATGC
This sequence comes from Caldicellulosiruptor bescii DSM 6725, assembly GCF_000022325.1. NCBI lineage: Bacteria > Bacillati > Bacillota > Caldicellulosiruptorales > Caldicellulosiruptoraceae > Caldicellulosiruptor > Caldicellulosiruptor bescii. The sequence goes on from NC_012034.1 coordinate 2,566,245, forward strand.
CTCTCTTAGGAACGGATTAAGTTTTTGGTACTGGCAGAGTTTTAAAAACATAAGCACTTCTGCATCAGTTACCTTCGATGGGTCACCGCTGACCAAGTATCTTTTGACAATTTCAGGCGACAATCTAACTTTTCCGCTTTCAGTATCGTATTCCACTGTTCCCCCTTCAATCTTTGCAAGTTCTTTTACATCACTCATAACCAACTACCTCCCGCAAACTTATTTTTGGCAAACTGCCAAACACCGGGCAGGGAACCTTCTCCTGCCCAATTTTTTTACAGGTAGTCGTGAATGCGAATGTACTTGAAATCAGCAAGCAACTCCGGTTTTCGTTTCAAATCTTCAAACGTATACACAGTATAGCCACCATTTCTGTAGTATCCAAAGAACCCACCGCAATCTTCGATGAATTCAAGTTCAAATTTAAGGTTTGGATACTTCTTTTCAACATGTACTACAAGCGGTGCTACTGGTGACCAAGCAGTATCAAAAGTATATACTATTTTGGCGTTCCCAATATCCTTTTCGATCTTGACATCAATGTCTTCATCATCCACCAAGTCCCATTTAGTACCCCATTTAGCGCATTGCCATTCGTAGCCGTTGGGAAATTCTTCATCCTCAAGCGAAGCGATAAAGAAGATGTCATACTTATCGTACTTGTTGCAAAACTCTTTCCATTTTCTATAACCTTCTTCACTTGGGTCCCAGTAGCCTTTTTGAAGTATTATATCGGGTATTGGTCGGAGTGCTGAGAAAGTATACTGTTTTCTGGTTGGTTTCTTGTGTCCTGGATACACCTGCGGAATATTGTAAAATTGTCTGTCAAACTTTATTACATCTTCTTCAGAACCGCTGACCACAAGCACATTTCTACACCAGTTTGGCATTGCTAACTACCCCCTCGCTAACTTTTTTATTTGGCAAACTACCGGAGCATCAGACCACCGGTCAAAACTTTTTCTCTCCTGCAAATATTCTTCCAGAACTTTTAGTCTATCCTGTAGCATAGAGTCTTTGTTAATACGTCCACATGCATTGCACTGCACACAAATTTCATAAGACCATGGATTCCTACAGTTATCGGCAGTTGTGAAGTCGATGAACATCATCTTGGATCGCCCCCTGAAAACTTTGCTTAGCAAACTACCAAGACTGGATTTGCAAACCAGACCTGTAAACTGAAATGACCTTACAAACACAAAAAGCCCTGAGAAGAAGTTTTTATACTTCTCGCTCAGGGCTAACTATCAATGGCTAACTGGCAAACTGAATATTCAGTTGCCAAGCTGCAGAAAATAACAAAAGCCACAGGTATCTGCAGGTTTTTTAGACCCTGGCAAACAACCTGTGGCTAACTTTTCAAGGCTAACTTCTATTTTTATTATACCACACTTTCTATTCATTGCAACAGGATTTTGCAAACTTTGTTTTGTCAAACTGCCGGGGTGGAAGGATTATCTTCCACCCAGTGAATACCAGATTTCTTCGGGGGTTGCCTGGTCTTCACCGAGAAAATAGAAGGTATCTACTCTCAGTTTAACCTTCTTTCCAGTCTTGATTTCTACCACATCAAAATAATACGACGCAAGTACACCTTTTGTATCAGCCATTGAAATTGTCTTTTTACCACCCAGTAGTTTGTATCTTCTTAGAACAAGTCCCCGCAGATATTTTTGCAATTTTCTTTTCCGCAAACTCACCTGGATACCCCCTTGCAAACTGTTGATTAGTAAACTTCCAGAGCTGAGGGCAAAGAGATAAGCCCTCAGCCTGCCTGTTTTTCTTCTGGCAAGGAAGAAACCCAAACTGGTACAAGTCCTGATTCTTCCAGAAAACACTCAAGTTCTCTGCACCAGTAGCGTTCAAGAACAAACGCCTTTATACCTTTTACAATACCGACGAATCTGTTGAAGTAGTAGATTTTGCCATCTTCTATTTTGCAGGCATTGAAAATGGTCATTCTTAACCACTCCCTGCCAACTTTTATTTGCTAACTGCCAAGATGCAATTTTGCACTGTATGTTTTTTAAAAAGCGTGGTATAATATAGGTGAGGGTGCATGAGGGCACTTTATAAATGGCACTGGTACAGGGAAAACGGATGAGAATTATCTCATCTGTTTTTCTTTTTATCTACCAACATTACAATGATTCTTGAGTTTATCTTTAGCTGCGTATCATCAGGGCTTCTACATACAAGTCCGACAACTGCTACGATAGCAACAGCGACAATAGCAACGATGGCAACAACGTAGATGTTCATGGTTATCCCCCCTTTCTTTTTTTGTGTTTTTACCCTCATGCACCCATGTCTTAAAAGGGGGGGATATTTTCCCTGTACCAAGTTATTAGCATTTCCAGAGCTAACCTGTTTCTCTGCAAACCTACAATTTAGCAAACTCCCAAAACAAAGCAAAAAGCCCTGACCGAGCTTAGACGCTCATGTCAGGGCTAACTATTTTGGGCAAACTGTTGTATTGATCTTTTTGGAATACCGCAGGCATTTAACCTGCTCCGCTCCCGCTGTGGGGAAAAACGAAGGTAGCGTTAAGCTACCGTGCTCCCGCTAAGGGGAAAAAATAATTTTAATTGTATTTTACCACATTAATAGACTAAAATCAATATTTGCCTAGAAAAAGCTCTTTTAGTTTTTCATCAACAGCATTCAGTACATCATTGTTAGCTCTTCCTACTGTACGCATTATTCTCAATTTACTTATTGAACGAATATTTCCTACATCCACATATGTTTTGTTACTTGGTAGTGGTGGAATGTGACCAACAAACACACATGTAGGATGATTAACAGTGCGTCCTTGCTTTGTAGTTAATGGTACCACGGTAACTGTCCCAAAGGTAGGTAAGTTATTAATATCAATCACAATGGCCCACCGGATTTTATTTTTCTCTGTCCCGACATTATAGCCAAAATTTACTAAAACAATATCACCCCTTTTGAATGTGCCAAACTTCTTGTAATCTTTACCCTTTTTAAAGCTTCTTCCTTTTAGAAACAAGTCGGTCTTGGTAATTAGCCAATCAATGTAGTCCAGATATTCACTGTAATCTTCTGGATGCAAGACATCAAGAACATCTTCTAACTTTTTCTCTAACTCTGCTATTTTCATTTTGATGAGAGTTTTATCCATTTTCTCTTCCCCCTTTCCAGCCAACTGTAATTTGCCAACTACCGGGTGCAGGGAAAGGGGGAGCAAACCCTGCACTACGATGCTTTCAGGAGACACTGGAGTTTAGTACGGATTTTTTGTGCTCTTGTAGCAACTTGCTTTTCAGTCAGTCCTAACTCCTTTGCAATTTCCTTGAAGCTGTATTGTTTGAGTCGCAGTAACAGAATTTTCCTTTCTTCGTCTGAAAGCATTTTAATAAGTCTTTGCAGAGTTTCATTGTACATTGCTTGCTCTTCAACATTAGCAGTATCTTGAACAGTGTCCTTAACTTTTAGCTCTTCATCATCAGCATGACTGTTAGTATTAATAACAGATTCCATTGAAATCACCTGCGGGATTTCAGTATTGGGTTTATTAAACGGTGGTCTTATTGTTCTGCTTTTGTTGGTACATCTGTCCATATTGCGTTTGATATAGTATATTGCGAGGGTTACAAACGAGACGCCCAAGCTCTCATCAAACTTTTGGGCAGCCTGCAGGATTGCTACTGCACCTTCCTGCTTCAAGTCTTCAAAGATGTCGGGTTTGTTGTATTTAGCGGCAAGTGATATAATTAAAGGCTCATATGCCATAATAAGTGTTTCAGCGGCTTCTTTGTCCCCTTTCTTTATTCTGCCAATCAATTCTTTTTGTTCATCGAAACTCAGCTCAAACATTGCAAACTTCACCCCCTGGCAGGCAAACTGTATTTGGCAAACTGCCAAAAGGGGGAAAACCTAAAACTTTTGGTACGAAACTTATGAATGTGTGATATAATTTAATTAAGGGTGAACAGGGACTTGTTTATTCGAATATGGTACAGGGTAAAGCAGTTGAAACTTGTTTTCAACTGTTTTTCTTTTTTATAACAATGCGTGGTGGTTTCCCATTTATTTCTACGTATATATTCCCTTTTGCTTTAATGACAACGACATATGTTAGTACTATGAGAGTAGCTGAAATGATAAGTGCTATGACTATATCTTTCATTGTCATTATCCCCCCTTTCTTTTTTGTCCTCTTTACCCCTGTTCACCCATGTGTTTAAAAAGGGGGGATTTTACCCTGTACCAAATTATTAGCGAGTTTAGCAAACCAAAAACGCAAACAACTATTAGCAAACTGACAGAAAACACAAAAGCCCTGACCGAGCTTAGACGCTCAAGTCAGGGCTAACTGTTTTTGGCAAACTGTATACTCCTGGTAGTATTACCTCTTGCCGGTTTACTCCGTTTTTATTTTTACATTTTTGTAGACGTGTTTTTATTACACGTCTGCTTAATTTATTTATACCACTTTTTTATTCTGTTTGCAACATTTTTTTTAGCTGCTGGAGAGAATTTTGCTATAACTTTAGAGTCAGTTTTTTCGGCAGATGAAACCACCCCTGCCCAACTCTTTGTAATCGTTTACAATCTTCCTTTCCACCTTATCGCTTGCTCTGGTATCTTAACCCCGGCTCAAAAGCCCTTTGCAGGTTCGCCTGCTGCCTGCAAAAACAGGTGTCTCAAGGTTTCTGAGAACCACCCTGTGTCTGCAAAGGGCTTTTGGTTTGGGTCTTTGCAGGTTGCACCGACAAAAACGCTGCTGGTTCAGAGGGACAATTTTAAATAGCGAACACCAGTTCGAAAAAGCAAAATACTTCTCTGTTTTCACCTTCCCTACTGGCACATGGAGGCTCCAACCTCTACAGGTTGGAGTGGAAATGTGCCTGAGATTCTTATTCGTTCTAATTCGTAGCAGTACCCATCAAATCGTTGAATTATTTTGCAGTGTTTATATGAAATACTCTGAACAATCCTTTTCCCGGTTTTGTCCTTTATATCAAAATACCCGCTGTTTCTACACGATACTGTCCCTACCCATGTGCCTTTGTACTTGCCTTTCGGAACAACTACTTTTACCATATCACCAGTTTGAAAGCCATAGAAAAATTTCTTTCTAGTTCTATGCCCACGTGGAAAACCATACCTGTCAAGTATAGCAATTTGTCTTGTGCCTCTACCTTTCGCTATCACGTGCAAAACAGTTTTGGTCTTGAGCCAAATTCTATTTGGTGTAGAATACCCTACACAGATTGCATCAAAATGATGGTCTTTTGGTAGTCCTAACTTGATTCTATTCATCTTTGTCAAAGCTCCACTTCCACATTCCACAGGTAAACCTGTGTTTTTTAAAACTTCGTATATTCTCCATCTTGTTGCGTTAACCAATGCACAATCCCTTAGTGGCGCTTTTACAAGTTTCTGAATCTCTGGATACCCAAACTCTTCCGCTGTCTTATTCCCTTTTTTCTGGTTACACCCATGGCAGGCTATGACAAGGTTGTCTACTCTGTCTGTTCCACCTCTTGACTTTGGAATGACATGTTCAACTTCGAGTGGTACTCCTGTAGCACCACAGTAGACGCATCTCCAGTTGAATTTCTCAAGCAAATATTCTTTTACTTCATAACCCTGAAGAGTACCATGCTGGTATTCTATTCCAGAAATCTCTGGATTTCTTAGCTTCTGCGTATCAAATTTGACGTTCTCATATGAAATAGCAGTAACAGGACACAGTTTGCAAAGTCTTTTTACCCACGTTTCAATGTTTCTTACCCTGCTCAGTAGTGTAGGCGGTAACCAATTCTCATCCCTTCTCCTGTTCGAAAATCTTGCTTTTCTGTACCTTGTCTTTCTATTTCTCCTACTACGTCTCAAACTGCGTCTTCTATCCATGTTCTCTTTTATCTCTGTTCTGTGATATAACTTCATCATGAATACAACTTCGCAATTGTTCTTCAATATGACAATTCCTGTGCACCTGCTACCATAGTCAATTTTAAGTCTGTAGTTTGGCTTGAACGTTGATGTATCTTTTTGCTCTTTGAGTCTTATAGTGAAAGGGTAGATTCTATGGATTACTGCTTTTCCATGCTTAAGCAATTTTCTCGCAACCGCTTCATGACAGGGTGCTAAAGGTGTTTTATCCCTGTTCAGTACAAATACCATGGGATTGGAGTTCTCCTCCCTTCTCCAGCAGGATTTGATTCTGCTGGGTGACGTGCAGGTTGGACTACACCTGCATCTTCCATCGCCAATGTTATCCCTACTTTGCTGTGTGCAGACCACTGTCCCTACCCCGACAGGACTGTTTAAGTCTGCACGGCAGGGTCTGGAGCTTGGGACGCACTCCAGAGTGCCCTAGGCAGGGATAACGTAGGGACTTCATTCCCTTGTCCTTCGGGTCAGTCCCTCAGGCTGGTCAACCACGAGGCCCTTCAAGTCTCCGCCTCTACAGGCGGGGGTAGTTGACTATGCAAGTTTTTTCTTGTATTTCTTTTCGCATTCCCTGCAGGTACAACCGTTTTTGAACCCATGACACTGAGCTTTCCCCCAGCATGCCGCTTCCCTACCGTACAAAATACACTTTTCACACCCTACACTCATGCCCCAGCCGTTCCACAACATCCACGGTTCTACCGTTATTACTGTTTTGTCGTAGCATTCGTTGACAAAATCAATAGCTTTTTCTAATCTTTCCTGTGCTTCTTGAATACTATTTGCTTGAATTGTTATCTTGTGAATTTTAGCTGATTTCTTTGTCCTGTATGCTAGCTGGAAATTAGTCATTTTGCTCATCTCCCAACTTATTAACAAAGTTATACCACAAAACTACCCCATAGTTTCTATTTTGTTTGAAGCATCTACAGCTTTGTATGCTGCCAGCAGGTGTTTACACTCTCTATGCCTCTTTGTGAAATCAGGACATGTGCAGGCTCTGTGCAAGACATCTACAGCATAATCTTCTGTGCCATGAGCAATGAAAATGTGGTCTGTTATTTGCTCCAGTTTTTCTACTGGGAAGGTATTAGGTGGTGGTTTTGTTATTGCTTTGTTAGAAAGTAAATCTGCAAGCTGGTTCTTTTCTCTTGGAATCCATCTAGCTTTGACTTTATCAAATTTTTCCAGCAGTTCCGTTGCTTGTTCATACAGAGAATATAAATGTGGCATATTGATATTCCAGTTACCAAAAACCTGATTAATCACAAGCTGGCTGTCTCCCTGAACTTCCAATTCCTTTATACCCAGCTCCAGAGCTTTCTGCAACAATTCTATCAGCGCCAGATATTCCGCTTCGTTATTTGTTTTAATGCCGAGTTCTTTTGAATATTCCAGAATCACATTGCCAGCAGGGTTGACAATAACAATTCCTGCCCCTGCTGGACCGGGATTGCCTTTAGATGCGCCGTCGAAATAACCTTTGTACATGCTGGCACTCCTTTCTATCTACTTGTTGCTTATTACTATATATATCAGCGTTTTTAAAAAACTCCTTTCTTTTTTACAAATTGCAGACAATTTTAAGATGGTCTGGACCATATCTGTTCTTGACTACTTCAATCATATTCTGTTGTGGATACGTTAATCTGTGCAGACCCAGGATTACATCAGCATCCTGATGAATATAGTCATGCAGTATCTTTTTGGGTGTATCAAAAGTTATGATATCGAAACGTTGCTCTATACTGGTCTGCTTTATAGTCATGTTTATATGTCTGATACGTGTATTTAAATCCCAAAAAGTATACATTGTATTCAGTTCTTGATAGTCGTCTACGATGACTAATCTTAAATCCTCAAAACGCATAACAATATCTTTTAGTTCTTCTATACAGTCAATAGGACTAAAATGTATGGGTACTTTTCTCAGTTCTTCATGTTTGACCTCCTCCCAATCCCCTGAAGGGGATAGGATTCCTCTTCAGGGGTTGGGCTTCCCGCTTCTACGTGGTATGACTTACCAGGATATAGGGATTACCCCTGAATATCTTGGCAGCGGTCTCCCACTCCACGGGCGTAAGTTCGGACCGGCCCAGCCCTACTTCCTTCAACATGTTTATCGCTGCATTTAAATCCCTATCAATTTCCAGGCTACACACTGAACATCTGAAAATTCTGTCCGACAGCGAAATTTCCTGTTGACTTCCACACCTGCTGCATGTCTTTGTGGTTGGTACGTTGCTTTTAACCACCGCAGTAGAAACCCGAAGACTGTCGCTCAGTCTTCTCTTAATTGTTCCTACTGCGCTGTGGTGTACTGATTTGGAAAAATGTCCGTTCTTCCAACCCTTGATGTTGTCATCTTGAAAACATATCTTCCTGTACCTGTACAAAAATGAACAGGTTTTGTTAATTACGTCGTACTTGATGTTCGTTAACTTTTCATACTCCTTTGCAATCTTTTCCTTTGTTTTGTACCATCTTTTAGAACCTTTTTTCTGACGTGAAAACTGTTTTTGCAACTTCTTTAGTCGCCTGGTTTCTTTTATCTGCCATTCAAGTTTGAGACCGTTTGATAACATAAATCCAGTGGGTTTGAAATCAATTCCACTATCAGTTGCAAATGTCTGCCATACCCTTGGTTTTACTACACCTTTTCTGTTCTTTCTGTGTTTCCACGCTCCTGTGTATTTATCCCTATCTATGTAGCAGGTTACAAAAAGATAAATGCCACTTGGTCTTCTTACCAGTTCTGCTTTTGCTATTTCGCTATCTCCGGGAATTTGATGCCCACCCAGTACCCTCAAAGGTTTTTTAATGCCCTGTATTTTAACTCTGGTCTTCTGCTGGTTGACAAACTTGAAAGTGTTCCCGTATTGCTTAAGGGGTATTGAATTAACACAATGCTTGAATTGCAGTTTACCTGTTCTATATCCGTTTTCTTTTTGTACATGAAGAGAGTACAAATTCTGCTTTATTCTTTCTCTTAGTGCCTGCTTCATCTGTGAACTGAGATTTTCAATTTTTCTTCTCTCAAAATTTTCCCCGACCTTTATTTCGACTTCTTTTAGTTTGTCTGCATTGCTATTAAGTCTGTTTTCAATGTCAGCAACTATGTAGTTGTACAGCCATTTCGCTTCTAAAAACAATTTAGAGAGTTTGTTTTTTGTCTCTTTAGAAACAGAACTAAGATTAATTTTTAGTTGATATACCACAGGTATCTGATTTTTTCTTCTTTCTTTAGTTTGCTGCCGTGTTTGCTTAATTTTTTCTGCCTTTGTCATTTTTCGACTCTCCTGATAGCACCGAAAAACTTTTTGCTATTTCTATTATACCCCGTACTCTTAAAATGGTACAAGAAAAGAAAAACAACAGCCATTCATCACAATCCCCTGAAGGGAATGTGCTTTCTGGCTGATTCTTGTAAAAAATGTTAGAAACTTTTCGTACATTTTTTCTACTGGAACGGAACAATTTATGAGTAGGACTGTTCCTCCCTGTAACGCAATGTTTCTAGCAAGTTTCACAGTTAACATGAGGAAATCTACAGGTGGATAGACTACTGCGTATATCCACTTTCCGCCATCCAGCGGACCTGCAATCTCGTCAAATTCTTTATGACCGTACCATATTTTTGTTTTTTTAAAGTACTCCAGAAGGTCTTTTGCTAATTCTTCCGGAGAGTATGCGCGTGGAGTATTTTTGTTACTCTTCATCCTTAGCACCCCCATTAATTGATTATTGTTGTTTTGCTTCTACAAAAACTTGTTTTTCCGGTTCCCAGTAAAGCATAATTGTATCAAGCTGATTATCTCTATTCTTGGCCACTATCAATTCAGCAATATTTGCTTCGGGGTCATTTTTTCTTTTTTCCTTTTCTTCTTTACTCCAGTAATGGCTGTCTCTATAGAGAAACATGATTACATGTGCATCCTGTTCAATTTGACCGGAATCACGCAAGTCTGCAAGTAACGGTCGTTTATCTTCTCTGTTTTCAACGTTCCTGCTGAGTTGTGCAATTGCCAGGATAGCAACATTTTCAGAACGAGCAATATTACTGAGTGTTCTTGAAATAACACTTACTTCTTCATACCTGCTACGATAGTGTGAATCTACTTCAAGGTTTTGGAGATAATCAACTACCACAAGGTCCAAATCAATCCTGTACTGTGCTTTAATTTTGCGGATTTCGCTTAAGACATCGTAGACAGTTATGCGTGGTGTCAGGTAATGAGAGCGTAAAAAAAACTTTTTGCCTTTCAGCCAGTTAAAACCGGCGATAAACTTTTTCCACTGTTCGTCTGTTAATCTTCCCTTTGAAAGATCTTCATATGAAGCAACACCACCTCTTGCCATGATTTTGTTCATGATTGAAAAAGGTGGCATTTCCGTATCAATGTACAAGACCGAATAACCGTCTCTGATCGCATTTGTAGCAATGTTAACTGCAAGTGTAGTTTTCCCCATAGAAGGTCTTGCTGCCAGTACAGTCATTGTGCCTTTTTGTAGACCATTTATCAGTTCATCGAGTGTCTGGTATCCTGTAGGAACACCTGCGATTTTTCCACCGGACGAATATAACTTTTCAATGTGTTCATAGTACGCCACAAGTAACTTGTCCATGTCAAGACTGGTAACTTGGTATGCTTGATAGTTCCTTATAGCGTCAAGTTCAGCCACCAAACTGTCAACGTCACCATCGTTAAGAATAAACCTTTCACATACTTCTTTCGCTTTTCTTCTTTTGTAACGGTTTATGAATTCTTCAAAATACTCGTTGAAAAATACCGTAACTATTGTTTCAAAAGAAATAAAACTTATTGTATCCTGTACAGTTGGTGGAAACATCGGTAGTATATCTATAACCTGAAAGTTTGGTTTCTTGAAATACATGTCTCTCATAACTTTGAAAATCTCTTTATATTCTGGCACAGTCCAGGCATCTTCAGGAATAACAAGCAGTTTGTCTCTGTACTCTGGATTATTCAGCAGACAGCCAAGTACATAGTCTTCCACCGTAAAATTGAGAATCAAAACAAAACACCCCTTTCAGATCAGAAAAGTTTAGCCTGTGTTTCTATTTGTTTTTTTATTTCTTCAGTTGAAACTTTAAGAGTTCTGACTTTTAAACCCTGTCTCTTTTGTTTTTGTGCTTCTGCAGGAACTACACATTCCTGTTTGAGATTTATACAAACCCGGGCTAGATAAGCACGATAGCTCTTTATGTTGTCCATAGGTCCATCTTTTTCAACTTTTCTCCTGAGTCTGTCAAGGGCTTTGTCGACAATGAAATAATTGAACGTGTTGTACAAACCGCCAATGTATGAGTAATCAGAACGGTATTTAAGCGGTTCTGTTATCTCGTGAAATTTATGCGTGAGAATACCGATTAGTTCACGATTTGTTAGTTCCGGTGGCTTTTCGACTGGTTCTTCCTGGTAATTTTCTACTCCAGGAGTATTGCTTGTAACAATCGCTGTTGCAACCCCGGAATCTGATACAGTATATGTGTTACCTGTGTTCGTTCCCTTCTGGCTGCTGGGCAGGGTACCAGTATCATAATCTGTCTGCACATGTGCGGTGGATACAAACCCGGCTGAGTCATAAACTGCGGTTGTATCAACATCAGCAAGTGGCGAAATGTTAGCTGGCATGATTGAGGTGGGTGCACCTGCCGGGGCGGGCACGTCAGCAAAAAACTCTTCAAGCAGTTTTTCAATTTCTTCTTCATCACCAATTAGATGGTCCTGTGTTCTAAAAGTGGTCTGGTCGTGCGGTATTGTATTACACTCTTTGCTGTTTACCAGTTCTACCCCAGTAGTATTTAGACGTTCCCTGGATTTAGCAGTTTCAAGAATTTCAGGGTTTTCTACTGGGGCTGAAGGTTTTTCCCTTTCACCTTCCCCAGTAGCAATTAAGGGTTCCTTGGTTTTAGCAGTGTCCTGGTTCTCGGCTATTTCATCATTGTCCTCGAAAAAGTCTTCAAGCAACTGTTCTATCTCATCTTCCCCAGTAGTATTTAGAGCGTTGTTGTTTGTATCGATTAGTACTGCAGTTTCGGTTACCTGCTCTGGGTCGGAAGTAACTGCCATTTCCTGTTTACCTTCTAGTTTTTTCTTCTGGGTAGAAGTAGAAATCTTGTGCTCTTCAGCCACGCACGTAGGCTCGTCAGAGCCAGTGCGTGATGTAGTTACGTTAGTAACTACATCCCTATTATTTTTATTTTCTTTTTCTTCTTCTTTTTCTTTTTCTATTTGGGCAGTGAATTGTTCATGAGTATTCAATGAGTTTTCATTGAATACTTCGTGAGTATTCAATGAGTATTCATTGAGTACTCCATGAGTATTCAGTGAGGACTCACTGAAACATGATGTAGCATTTTTTACAGTTGTTTCTACTGGTGGTGGGGGAATTTTAGAAGGCGTAGGTCGGTTAATTTTCTGGTATTTAAGAAAATTAACAACCTGGATGTACCGCTGTCCGTTAACCATATACGTCAGGATAAAACCTTTTCTGTTCAAATCATTGAGCATTGCTTCAACGTTCTGTGGTGTGATATCATTATCATAGGGGAAAATCAGTGATTTAATGTAGTTTGGATGACCGGGTAATCTTCCTTCGTCGTCAGCATTTGAAAACAGACCTATAAACAGCAACCGATGTAATGGGGATAGCAGTCCTAATTTCTCATCGCTCCATATTGAAGGGTCAATCATTCTTTTGCGAGCCATTTGTAATCATCTCCTTTGTTTCAGAATCAAGAAATTCTTCTATGGAAACTCCTAAAGCTGTTGCTAACCTTTTCATTGTTTTTATTGTGGGATTTCTATTCTCTCTTTCGATATACCAGATGGTAGACTGTGGAACTCCTGCAATTTTTGCGAGTTGCTGTTGAGATAATCCTTTTTGTGTTCTTAATTTTCTTAGTTTTTTTCCTACCATTTTACTCACACCCCTTTTCTTCATTTAAATTTTATCACAAATGTGATTGATATGTCAATCCTAATTGTGGTCGTTTAATCTATGAGTGATTGTGTTATAATCACAATGTTGATGCTAAATCAAGGAGTGCTGGTTTATGTTTGATGTTGGAAAGCGAATAAAGGAATTAAGGGAAAAATGCGGATTAAGTATGTCAAAACTTGCAAAAATAGCTGGTGTTGGTCAATCAACTCTGAGTTATATTGAAAATGGTGAGAGAAATCCGACTATTGATGTGATTATAAAGATTTGTAATGCTCTGGACATTACACTGGTTGAATTTTTTGGAGGAGAAGAAAAGCCACACATGGAAAGTCCTAAACTGCAGGAACTGTTGGTGTATGCCAAAAAACTTTCTGAAAAAGAATTGGAATATCTTTGCAGATTCTTAGAAGAAGTGTCAAAGGAGCGGTAAAGCAAAACTGTTAATAGAATTACAACTGCTATCATTTGATATCATTTGATTACATTTGATATCAGAATGTTCTCGTTGATTTATGTTGATATCATTTGATATCAATTGATTGCTATTGATGTCAATTGATTGCGTTTGCTTATAACATTTGTCGGTATACGCAGTCTTGTCTGTCGTTTCTGTAACTAATTGAGCGTAAGAAGACTCTTCAAAATAGATATATTGTGCAGACTCTGGATATTTACCACACATTTTGTCCATTGTCAAGACATAATGTCCATATAAAATTTATTGGAAGGTGAAGTTTTGAATGAATTTTGGCGGAATCTTAAAAGATCTACGCATGCAAAAAAAGATGTCCAGGCAGGAACTTGCCAAGATGCTTGAGTTATCAGAAAGTGCCATAGCAAAGTATGAAGAAGGACAGAGGAGTCCAGACCTAAATACGCTAATAAAAATTGCAAAGTTTTTTGATGTGAGTACTGATTATCTGCTAGGATTAACGAATATTCCAAAACCAGAGATGGATTTATCGCCTGAGTTGAAGCAACTTCTGGCTATTGCTTTACGAATGCCAGAAGACAAATTAAATTTGCTGATAAAATTATTAGAAGGATTGTTTTGATTAGACAAAAAACAAGGCAGGGCTTGAGATGACCCTGCCTACAGACCAAGTGCGTATTTTTCTTTTTGACGTAGTTCCTCCAATTTATAATTGGTTATAAAAAGTTCCTTTCCTTTTTCTGCTTTTGATTGTTTGTAGTTGTTCATGCCGTACTGTAATTCCCATTCGTAAATATTGGCAAATTTAAATAGTTTTCTGACTTCAGGTGAATCATCGTACGTTATCATCCACAGGTGAGGACATTTTTTTATGTTGAAGGCAAACCTTTCATGGTCGAAGCTTAAATGCAAGTCTCCATTTTTTCCATACAGGCGAGATTCAGTGGTACTGTAGTAAGGTGGATCTAAAAAAATAAATACTTCATTGCCCGGTTCAAATAAAAGTTTTTCGTAATCTCCATGGGATATTTCAAAATCCTTGATAATTTCAGCTGCCTGTTTAAGTTTATTTATTGCACTCCATGTAAAGCGATTTTCAAAAGATTGCTGAGAGTATCCACCCGAATCTACTGTACCTGAGAATGTAATACGATTGAGAATATAAAATCTTACTGCTCTCTCAAATTCACCACCACCGTTTTGAGATGTAAGGAATTCATACAATTTTCGTCCGTCTTTATAGTTTTCCTTTATCTTACTAACTTCCTCTATTAACTGTACAGGGTTATCCCTTAATTGTTTCCAAAAGCAAATCAAGTCGTAGTTGAGGTCATTGATTTTTATTTTAACATTAGTGTACAGTTGTTTTACTGCAAGGGCAACTGCTCCACCACCAACCATTGGTTCTCTGTATTCTCTAAAACCAACAGGCAAGTTAGGTAATATGTATTTTAATGCTTTTGATTTTCCACCAGGGTATCGAAGAACGTTTTTGAGCATTGTTAAAACCACCTACCTAATCTTTATTATACCACAGTTACAATTTTTACTCCCAACTTTCAATGTGAGAAAAAAGTTTTTGGGGATGACCTACTAGTTGGATGTCAAATTTTAAAGAGAGTTCTAATTTTGAACTAGCGTTGTGGAGTCTAAAGGAAATAGTCCAACCGTTATCACACACTACATGAACAGTATTCTTAGAGTCTTCTTTGAAGTATATGTTTTGAAATTTAGTAGGCAGTTTTAATTTCGGACCAATTTTAAATTCAGGTTTTCTATCACAGCAAGGTTGATTTAAAAGGCCGTTAAGGTTGAAAGCTTGAACCATAGTACTTTTTGTATTCTCAAGAGAAATTACTTTGTAAAAGTCATTTTTTCCTAATAAATATTTAAGCAACTTGGAAGGTATGGTTTCCTCAAGTCCTTTATTCTCTTTTTCTATCCTTATCAATTCCTTGACAAAAGCATTTAGAAGAGGGACATATACCATTTCTTCTTTTTCTTCAATTTCATTCCAGCATTTTTTCTCTCTCATCTGTATTTCAATTTCGGAAAAAACTTTTTTTATCTCGTCAAAATAATTTTGAGAACAAGGAATGCCAAGCCATCTTTTACCAAAGTCCAATTTTGGGGAAAGACGTGGGTGCTTAACAGCCAAATGATTGTGTTTACAACTTATACCTATCTCCCATTTTGTTGCAGGTTCTAAAATTCTTATAGCTAACATATCTCTTACATCACCACGTTGCCCTGCAGCATCTTCTTGCAATCTGAGAATTATTTCATTCGTGTGGTTTTTACAAACTAAATGTGGTTCACATTTAGAAATGATTTTTGCTGCTGCATTAGCAGCCTTCAACATATTTTTTTGTTCTTCATCGCTCTGTTTTAAAAATAATCGTTCAGCAGTTTTAAGAGCTCTTGTTTCCTGGATAACAACTTTTTGTTGGATTTCATTTTTCAAGTAGTTTTCGAACTCTATGATACAAGCATATTCGAAGGCTTTTCCTTTTGCGGTTTGGTCCATTTCAAAACTCCTTCTGTCGAAGGTTTAGGATTATTTTATCATGTTGGAAGGCAAATTGAAAAGTACTACAACCTTTCTATTTTTTCTTTTAACTCTAGCATGGAAGGATTAATGTATATCTGAGTAGTAGTAATTCTCGAATGCCCAGCAAGTGCAGCAACCTCTGTGATAGTGAATCCCTTCTCAAGAGCTCGCTTGCAGAAATAATGTCTCAGCTGGTGTGGTCCTATTGGTTCTATCTTAGCTATACGACAGTATTCTTTGATTATCCTGTACACTGTGCTTCTGTCCAATTTTCCCCTCTCGGAAATGAAGAGGTAATCAAGGTGAGAGTACTTATATTTGCCTCTTTCTTTAAGCCAGTTATCAATTGCTTCCCTGACAGTCCTGTTTAAAGGAATCTTTCTTTGTTTACCGCCTTTGCCGTAATAAATAATCAGCTCATCCTTGACGATGTCATTAAGCCGGATGTTGCAAAGTTCAGAAACCCTTACACCTGTGTAAGCAAGAGTGTAGAATATAGCAATATCTCTTGCAGAGCCATAGTGAACAACAGCTTCTTCCAACTTATTGAAGTCTTTGTTTTCTAACTTGGCAGGAGATACACCAGGCTCTTGAACGTCAATAAAGTAGTCATCTAAAACAGGGTTGGTTTCAATGAGTCCTTTTTCTACGAGAAAGTCGCAGTATGATTTTATTGCTGACAAGTTGTTATTGATTGTTTTAGCATTCAACTTTTTAACGGTCATAAGATAGCTTCTATAGTTTCTGATGTGCAGAGGCAGAACTTTTCCGTCAAACTCTCTGTCGTAGCTTTCCTGGTACCATTTTAAAAAGTTTTCTACGGCTCTGATATATGTTTTTGCTGTACTTTCCATTTTACCTTTTCCCAGAAGCCAGTTGTGAAATTCCTGCATTTTTAATTACCCCCTGAAGAAGTTTGCAAGCATGATGTAGTTCTTCCGATTTTGTTGCGAATTTATTTGCAAATTTTGTTGCGGATAAGACATTTTATACAGGGAGATTATATCATTTTGGTGTATGATTTGCAACGAAATGATTCTTTTGTTGCAAAAATTCATACCTCTTGAAAGAAAAAAAGGCTTCCAGCAGGTACTGGAAGCCAGGTGTTCTACTATTCCAGCCTTCCATATTTTTGTTATCCGTTAATTGTGATTGTACGTGGCTTTCCTTTTTCTTTTGTGATATAACCTTTCTTTTCGAGCCTTCGCAGATGTCCATGAAGAGTAGATGAAGACTTAATACCAACCATATCAGCAAGTTCTCTAACGGTGGGTGGATAACCCTTTTCGTTAATGTAGTTTGTTATAGCATTCAGTATTTGTTGCTGTCTTTCTGTTAATACCTGCATAAGCAGACACTCCTTTCTGCAAACAATTGTTTGCTATTTCTATTATACACTCAAAACTAACCAAACACAAGTTCGTTTTTTGAAAAGGCTGCAGAAGTTGCATTCTGCAGCCCTACTGAAGGTTGCCAAGGACTGTGAGTGGGTCCACTGGAGTACCATTGATTCTAATTTCAAAATGCAGGTGGTTACCAGAAGAATATCCTGTTGAATCAGCGCTGCCTATTTCATCGCCTTTCTTTACCACCTGCCCTACCTGAACATTTATCTCGGCCAGATGTGCATAGTAAAACTCATACTCCCCTGATTGCAAGATAATAGTCTTACCATATCCGTTCATCCAACCTGCAAACTTGACTACTGCATTCTGAACAGCAAAAACGGGTTGTCCGTAAGTTGTTGCAATGTCTATACCGGTGTGCATTTTCCATTCGTGGGAAATTGGGTGATATCGCATACCAAACGGACTCGTGATATAAATTTCTCCTGCGATCGGTTTTGCCACGTTCGGGTTCGTTAGCATTTCACTTACAGACTTATATAACTGTGCCTGGTCGATGAGCGGCGGTGCGTATTCACTCCTTGTTTTTGCGAAGTTTCGAGGTGCGTCCCACTGTTTCGCACCGTTAACACCCATCCAGTAACCAGCAAGAGCAGGGATTACTTGTTCTTTCCATCCATCACCCTGCCAGTCCACTGTTTTTGGGTCTATTCCCATTTCTTTGAAACTATTGTACAGTGTCCATGTACCTATTAGAATCTGGTCTCTTGGATTGGTTATGTCGCCTGTGATGGTTACATCCGGGAATGCATTTTTGAATGCTTCTACCCTGCTATTCCAGTGTTTTTGTTGTACCTGCATGAGACCTATTGCTACGCCATCGTAGTTCTCTGCTTTTGCGCTGGGATTGAATGAACTTTCCCTGAACGATACTGCCCCTAAAAACCAGTATGGGATACCCATCAGTTTTTCTGCTTCCTGGAACATTGGCAGGAATTGTGCGGGAATGTATGAACAGTTTACATATCCACCAACGTTCATGTAATCGTTTATGTCACTGAATACCCAGTTCAAATCTTTTGTGCCTTTTATGAAACTCATTGCGGTGTTGATAATCATTGATTTGGCAAGTTCAATATTCTCACCAGGGTTGTCTTCTTTTATCATCTCCTCAAGCCTTTCATATTCCTTACCAATTGAGTTCTGCCCATTGAGTTCGGGGACAGTTTCAATTACCTGCAGTACTTCTTCTTTTTCAAGTTTCTTTTCTCCATCAGTGTGACTTATGTTTGTTGCTCCTTTTTCTGGAGAAAATGCGGGTTCTTCTGTTTCTGAGGATGTTTCCAATGTTTTACTGCTGGTGGAAGGTTTCATGTCTTTGTCTGTTTTATCAAAATTGGTTTTGAGTTCAAATGTAGATTTGATACCCAGGTCGGATGCATGTAAGCAGTTCTTGTTCTCAATGAATTTTGTTGGGTCAAAATCGAACTTTAAGTCCTGGCTTTTTGTCTTCTGTGTTTTCTGGGGCACATTGTTCTGGTATGTGCGCTTGTATTCGTTGATATCGTAGCTGAATGTATAGCGCTGTTTGATTGTGTCAGCAGCAACTATCAGCCAGATAGGTTGTGTTTCGGTAATTTCAACTTTTTCAGTCCACTTCACGGTAACAGTCTGGCTTTTGTTTTCTGTCTGGGTTTCATATTTTCCTGTTTCAGGGTTGTAGACTTCTTTAGAAACTGTGTAGGAATATGTTCTTGGCATTGAGTAGTGCAAAAGTTTTGTAGTAACAGTTTTGCGTTCTGTTTTGATGTACAGGAATCTTGGTTTCATACGCTCAGCCAGGTCTGATAATTCACCCTTGACTTTGCGGTAGATGTACCACTGTGGCAGAATCTGATTGACAGCGCTTTTAATGCCCTGTTTTGCCAGCTCTTTCGCTACTTCGTCAAAGTCCTTGGCTTCTGTTATGTCTGCTTTGTTCATGAACTGCAGGTATTTGTAATAACTCATGACCCACGCTGCATTCAAAGCCAGATTTTCGTCTGTGCCATAGTAATCCAGTAAGTTGCCTGACTTTTTCCTTGCGATGTCAACAACGTCTTTTTGCAGTTTTTGATTGTGCTCATCGTCGAGTCTATTGGAGATTTCTCCTGCTTCGATAAATGCCTGTATGGAGCCAAGAATCAGTAAAATCAGCAGAAGTATTCCTGCTATTATTAATCCAGGTTTGCTCATTAGGAACTTCACTAAAACCGACTTTGCTTTGTGTTTGACATATGCCTTTGCTACCTGTTTTGCTTTTTCCTGATTGTAGCCAAACATGGTTCATTACCCCCTTAATGCTTTAAGCCAGCTAAAAGCATCGGTTTCTTCTCTTGTGATTTCTACTGTTCCATCCAGAAGGTCTGTATATCTGAAAGATTCCCTGTAGCTTTTTAGTTGGACAACGAAAAAGCTGGGATACTTTGCTATTACAACACCTTCTCGTGGTTCGGATGGTTCTGTATATCTACCCTGTCCAGTAGTATATGGAACTTTGTTAACTCTAACCTTTTGACCGATTTTTATCACAAACTAGCGCAGAAGACTCCATTTTCTTTAAGATGGAGATGAATGCGCTGTTGGCAACAAGTGGGTTCTTAACTGTGGTATAGACTGTTGTACATAACAACCATTCCTTCGTTATGGAGTACCTGCCTGCATTCTTCTGGTTGAACGTACATTTTTCCCACTATCTTTTTTAGCTGTGGCGAATACAAATACTTCTGGGATACCACACCTGTTGTTACAAACCTCTTGCCTGTTGGTTCGTGAATCCATACATCACCCGCTATAGTCGGCATTTCTTTTCGCAGCGGGTTAAGAATCTTTGTACCGGGATATACCTTGAGTTTTCTTTGAATTTCCGGTGGCAATGGTGATATATCTGCAAAGGACGGTTCTTTCTGGTCTGTCCTCTTACGTCTGTTCTTCGCCACAATCTTACCATCAACCTTGTACAGTCTGTCTCTTACAGCATGTATTCTTGCCCTGTTGTGTCTTCTGAACTTTACCAGGGTTAGCTCAATCATGTGTGTTCTGTCAGCTTCTGTACAGCTGCAAAAGACCGCTGCTGTTGCCAGAGCGTCGTTTGCATGTCCTTTCTTAAGACCCAGTTTTTTTCTCATCTGTGCCGCGTCAGATGCAGGTACGAACTTCAGCCATGGTATTTCACGCAGTTGACCTATTATCGCATTCATCGTACCCAGTGCACGCCACTGCCTGACACCTTCCACCGGTATATACACTCTTCCAGCATGGACATCTTCATGACAGTCCCTGCACAGGTACACCAGGTTTTCCTGAACGTCTGTACCACCACATTTACGCTGTATCAAATGGTGCTTCTGCAGATTGTCTTCTGTACCGCAGATAATACACTTCTTCTCTGCTGGAACTCTGGGTGATTTTTGATACCCTGTACCATATGTTTTACCCCATGTCATTGTTCTGACATCAAAGATGTTGTCTTCCATAACGAACACAACCTGCTCTGCTGGGAATGGAAAGAACTTTAAGAGTTTTTTGTAAAGGTTGAGGTGGGTTTCTATGCCATGTCTAAGTGTTGCATTTGTTCTATCCTTTGTCCTTACATTTCTTGGTGCTTTGAATTTTGTCAGGACCCTACTATGTCTTTTGGACATTCGTTTTTTTCTGCACCTTGAGTGGTACCTGCGGTTTCGTCTGTATCCCCTTCTTTTAGTCATCAAGTCCTTAATTTCAGGGATTCTTGTTTCTAAAACCCCTATACAGTAGACAATCAATACGCCCCAGCGAAGTTCGCATACTGCAAAGCCTATGTGGTGGTATCCCGGGTCAAGTACTACAAAGAGACGTCTTTCTATCGTTTTGGAGTAGTCAAACTCCCTGTCGAGGAACATCACAACCGGTGGTTTGCCAGAAGCTCCACCACCGATGATTTTTGCTCTACCCTGCTTTACCAGTTTTCTTACCATATCAAATCTTCTTGTTGGGTGTCCTGGTCTTCCATGTTTGTCAACGGTGAAGATTACCAATATTCTTTCCCTCCTTGTTCAGGAGCCCTATGATCTGGGCACCTTCCAAAAGGAAGGTGGTAGGTCTCCCTGAGGCGTGCTGTAGCACCCTGTGTAAGGCTGCGGGATTGCACCGCTGTCTCCCGGAACTGGGAGTGTCGTCCCGGAACGTCAGGTTCTGCTACAGCATCACCCACGTTCAACTACCTGCCAGCAGGCAGACTCACCGGCAGTCCACCCTTGCCAGCAAGCCACCGCCTCTTCAGGGGGGTGGTAGTTGACAGTTTCTTTGAGAAAAAAAGTCGTTATGAAAATCTGTGGTGTGTCATTTCTGCGCATCCTGCACAACACTCCCTTTTAGGATTTCTTTGACCTCTTCCACTTTCCTGAAATAGAAACATTTGATTGGTATCTTGAACTTTTTCGCAAACTCTATTTCTCTTTTCATGCCTTCTGTTATTTCAGGTCCAAACACCCAGAGCTCCTGGCATTCCAGAAGCAACTGCAAAGCCATTTCCAAACCCTGTTCTCTTTCTGTGTTCTCATCCAAAAACTGGGGAAAATACACATGTGGAGCGATAGGCAGATAACCTTCGTCAAAAGCTTTTCTGCAATATTGCAGAGCTTTTTGTCTGTTTTCTTCCGGGTTATCTCTGTATGGGGAGCAGATATATACTTTCAGTCTGAAGTTTTGCACTTTAAAACACTCCTTGCTTCTCTAATACTGATTACAATTTTTTCACAATTTACCGGTGTTAATTTTCTGATTCGCAGGTCTACAACCTGTCTGTCGTCAATGAATGCCACGCCACTAAGCCCATCCAGAATAGCTTTTGCTATGTTATCAAAATCTGCTCTCGTCTTTGAATACACGTCGATATTAACCTTTACAGGTTTTTCAATAGGTTTTCTAACAACACTTCTTGTAGTCCAGCCAATGAGTTCTTCGAATTCTCTTGTTTCTTTCGGTGTATACATCCTGCCGTTTGCACCCAGTCTGGGACGGGCTTTCGGCACAGGTTTTGTTTGAATTTCGATTTTAAAATACGCCACCTTTTATACCCCCTTGAAACCGGTTTATCTTGCCCCGCAACGAGCACCTAAAAACGCAGAAAATAAAAAAACACGTCCCTATTCAGGGGATGTGCTAAAAAGCAGCAGTATAAATGGTATTTCAGGCATGTTTTGTTATGAGAAAACTCAAAATGAGCAAGCAAACGATAAAGATTGCGGTATCCTCAACTCCGCCTGTTTTAACAAGTTTAAAGCCAATTGTCGAATTTTGTCGAAGCATAGAAAGTTTTATACCGCTGAGTGTTAGACTGTCCAGTATCAGGTGGGACATATACCCCAGCACAAACATCCACGCCCAGTAGCTAAAATTGGAGCTTAAAAGCACAACTACACAAAGACCAATCGCAAAATCAAGGCTATGTGTAATTGTCCTGTGCCCAAGCAGTTTGTTTATAAGCCATGAAATTGGTTTTATTTTCCTTCCCAGTAGCGAATCTGGATGGTCTATATCAGGCAGGAGTGCTGATATTCCTGCCACTGCTACTTCGAGAGACAAAGCACTCCTGTGGGCAAGCACTTGTATACTGCTGGCTGCTGCAAGGGCAAAAGCCAAGTGGGTATAGCCTCTCATATCTCCCCCTCCGGCTTTAGTTCTCCTTTTTTGTTATGAGTTCCATCTGAGCAATAGCAAGAGCTTCTATGACTGTTGGCTGGAATATACCCATATTCCACAGTTCATCAATTGCTTCTTTGTGGGAAACTGGTTTTTTATACTGTCGCCAAAGGCTTGTCATAGCTTCATATTTATCAGCAGCAGCTACGATTTGCACAGGTAGTGGCAAATCAGATGTATCCTGATGGTGGAGCAGTGCAATCACAGAAAATTCATTTAAACCCAGCATTTTTAGAAGTTCTGCTCCCCATTTGCTGTGGTTTTTGAAAATTTCTAACTCTTCTCTGCTTATTGCAATGGACTTATCCCAAAGCGCATTGGGGACAAGCAGTTTCCCGACATCGTGCAAAAGTCCAGCGGTATAATAAAATTCTTCGTCCATTCCCAGATTTTTTGCTATTATAGTGCACAGTTTTGCAACGTTCAGCGAATGAGTAAGTAGTGTTGCGTTTTTCTCGCTCATGTTTTGCAAAAGCAGATTCAGTGCTTTTTGCATAATACCTTTTGCACTCCCTTCTAAAAAAGTGGACAACAAAAAAAGCAGGGTTAAAAACCCTGCTTAGAATGGCAGATCTTCTTCTGCTGGGATAACACCGTTTTCTACTGGTGGTTCAAAGTTTTGGTCTTCTTCAAAGAACTCTTCCAGTTCCTTTTCCAGTTCATCCTCAGAAATTTCGGATTCTACTGTTTCTGCTACTGCAGTCTGTTCATGCTGCTGCTTAAGTTTAGAACCTGCAAACCAGAAACGCTCAATCACAAACCTGAAAGTGGGATATTCCACACCATCTTTTGTTTTTCCTCTTGCATTTTCAGCTCTTGCTTTGACCAAAATTTCACGTCCCTTTTTGTAGTGCTGCTCAAGTAGTTCTGCATTCTTTCCAAAAGCTATGCATGGGATAAATTGAGTCCTTTTCTCTCCCTTGACTGTTCTGTCCATAGCAATTGTTATCCTGACAAGTTTGTTACCACTCTGTGTTGTAAAGACTTCAGGGTCTTTTGTTAGCCTTCCAAAAAATGTGCATTCGTTCATCTTAAAATCTCTCCTTTCTACTACATACCATAGTTTTTATTGAATCGTCCTTTGTATTTAAAGTTTATACTCTTCTCTGAGGAATTTCCAAAAGGATTTTTTGTCCGAACATTTACTGTCCCTGTAATTGTTACTTCTTTTCCGTTAAAACTTATATCAGCCGCTACTAAATTCATATTGTGTGCAGAAAGTAGATTAGATAATTCCTCCCTTAACCTTTCTTCAACTATGAGATTGTCACCTAAAACATTTTCATTGTCTGATGATGTATCACCTCCTTGTGTTACAAGTATATATGCTGTCTTTTCAATTGCAAGTTGACATATGTCGTTTATGTGATGCGTTTCACTACTTAGAAGTATTACAAAAAAAGTAATCGCAACAAGCATCGCAGAAAGAAACATCATTGATAACATTAAAATAAGATTTGCATCACCTTTCTGAGCTTTTATAAACTTCCACATTTTTATAACCCCTCATTTTAACAAAAATTTAACAAGAAGTCTCCACCTCTATAGGTGGTAGGTGAATTTCATATACACAGATTTCTTCTTTTCTGAGTATCCACTGCCAGAACTTTTTGTTCAACAAATATTTATACACTTTTGCTGTTGACACAAGCTGAAGTTTTTCTGATACTTGCCTTTTTGTTTTATATTTCCTTACCTTTTCAAACTCTAAAACTCCTTCTTGCCTGAGCTCTTCCATTATAGAATGAACAAACCTGTTGGTTCTTATAATCACTTTGTCTCTTTTAATGTTTGCCTTATTAATAGCTGCAAGAGAACTTTTTACCGCCTCTTTTACTGTTTCTTTAAATTTTTCTCTTTCAGCAATACAATCTAATTTCTTAAATGTTTTCAAATCCCGCCATTTTATGTCCTGTACAATTCTATTTAAGGCTGGGAAGTATGAAAAGAATATTCCCATCTTTCTAAACCTGAATATAAATCGGACTGCTGGCATGACTATCGCTTCAATTACAAAATTTAGTCCCAGCAGTTTAAATACTATATAATTCATTTTAGCTCCCTCCAAAAAAGCTGTATTTTGTCATCATCATAACAAGCGGATATGTTACAAGTATCAAAAATGGAATTACATAACCTACAAGCATAATCAAAGTAAACCTGACATTTAGCTTATCTGCAAGTGTTTCTATTTCTGTTTTCTGTTCTTCGTATATGTTTTGTGCGAGCATAGAAAGAGCTTCGGATATATGTGAAATTGTAACAGAGCGCAAGTTAAATATCCTGCACATCTTTTCAAATTCGCTACACAGAGTCTTTTGGCTTACTTTCAGACTTGCTTCTTTAAGACTCTGTCCTGCCAGAAGTCTTAAATTTATTTCTCTTATAAATGGTGTTACCAAATTTTCTTGGGACTCAGAAATGTACTCAAGAACCTGTTCAACCACAAGCCCACACTTGAATCCCTGTATCATTGTTTCTATTGTATCAAGCAAATCCTGTTTAAATTGATTTTTAAATTTTTTTGTTCTTATACTTAAAACCGCAATCGGCATTGCCGTTACTGATGGCAGAAAAATAAGCCCAAACAAAATACTTATCCTCGTATACAATGCAAAAAGCAAACAAGAAATTAAAAAGAACGTAAAGACAATTGAAATGAAATCGTAAACGTCTTGCACCGCAAACCCAAATAGTGTTCGCTTCAAACTCTGTATTTCAACGTCCACTCCAAATACAGTTTTTATTTGCCTGTCAAGCTTTTCTATAATATCTTTTGCTTTTTGGTTTTTCTCAAACCTTTTTACGTATTTCTTAATTTTCAGTGGTTTGAGCGTGATTTTCACCTTTTTCCTCACCTCTTTGCTACGTCATCTGCAGTTTTGAGCATGTAGTACGTGCTTGCAATAACTAAAGAAAGCACAAACGCAAGGATTATTTTCCCGCCAGCAGTTGAATAACTTTCTTTGGCTTCTGGGAAGAGAAATAAAACCATGCCAAGGGTAATTAAAATTATACTAACTATTGCAATCATTACACTTTTGAGTCTTGCTGTTTTCTTTCTTATAAGTCTTGCACGGGAGAGCTTATCGTTTATTTTTCTTGATGCATTCATACAGACATCTGAAATCGACGCACCCGACAAATTTGCAAATATTACGCTGTCAACCCACGTGCTGACTATATTCGAAAAGTTGTTCCTCTCTTTAAAGTTTTTCAGTGCCTGCTCTAAAGTGGTTCCTGACTGTACTTCACTTAAAATTGTTTCGATTTCCTTTCTAAGTCTCAAGTCTTGCTCTTCTTCCTTAGCTTGAAAAAGCACAGCCATTAAGTTTGGTGTTCCTTTCAGCATTATTGCAACATTTTGTGTAAACTCCCCGAACCTCTGTTCAAACCTGAACCTCTTGCTTGTAGACATATAGTCAAGAATAATTTTTATCACTATGAAAGAACTTACAATTAAAACTACAAAGTATGTTAGCTGATTTAAAATCACTGCAAGTACAAAACAAAAAACTGCAAAGTACAGGTAGTACATTATAAAATCGTCGGTTGAGATTTTTACTTCTGCGCTCTTGAGTTGTCTGTCAATCCTGTCGTATATATCACCAAGAAACCCAAAAAAAGTATACTTCTGTAAACTCTCATCAGGTCTTATTAGCTGTCTTGAAAGCTTTTTACGGATTTCATACACCTTTTCTTCATAGTACGCTAAAAACAGAAAGAGAACGAAAAAGGTTATGATTCCTAAAAGTAGACTTAGCAAACTTTTCACCTCTTTTCCTGTTGTTCGTACTTGTATACATAATCAAGCTTGTAAGTCCCATCGCTATTCAGCCCTTTTAGCTCTGCGATTTCTTTAATAACTCTTCCCAGAATGTTTCCAGTTTCATCTTCTGCAATGTCCAAAAATACTAATACGTCTATTGTACTTGAAATTAAAATCCTCATGTTACGAACATCTAGGTTGGGATTGAACTCTTTTAATTTCATTTCAAGCTTTTGCAGAGCAAGGTAAGTTGACCCTGCATGTATGGTTGTGAGACTTCCCCTGTGTCCAGAGTTCAGTGCGTCCAGAAAACCATACGCTGCTTCCGGGGTTCGTATTTCTGTTATAAATATTCTGTCGGGGTTTGCTCTGAGGCAATTTAGTATTATGTCGCTCCACGTTATAGGTCTTAGTTCTTCGTTTCCTTCTCTTGTTTTGAAATAATAAACGTACCTCAAAGGAAGTTCGACCTCGTGGGTGTCTTCCAGCACTGCAACAACGTGATTTGTTTGAATGTAATATGTCAGAGCGTTTAAAAAAGTAGTTTTGCCAGCGTTAGTTTGACCTACTGCCACTATATTTTTTCTGCTGCGCACAGCATTTTTAAAGTAGTCTATCATCCAGTCTTCAAAGTTTATATAACCGCTTCTTAGCTCTTCAAGAGTTTTTAATTTTGATGTGTGTTTTCTGATAGTGATATAGGGTTGAACGCTTTCTGGGGGAATGACTAACAACGCTCTTGAACCATCGTAAAGCTCACAGTCAATGTCAGGGTTTTGAATGTTTATTGTTTGTCTTGCTGTTGCTGCTATCTTTTCGATAACGCGCTGTGTTTCAGCCTCGTTTGGGTACTTTTCCTCTAACTCTTTTCTGAGTCCGTTTTCTATATAGTATATCTTTGTCCCCATCACGTATATTTCAGTTACATCTGGGGACTTTAAAAGCTTTTCGATTGGTCCGAGTCCAAATAACATATTGTAAACATAATCGTAAATATGCTGCTGTGCAAGTCCTAAATAGTTTTCTGCATAGTACTTATCGACGTATTGTTTTGTTAACTCTTTTAAAAGGTCAAGGTTACCTGCAACATCCAGACTGCTACTCAGAACTTTGTTTCTGACATATGTTAAAAGTTCGTCATATGTTGAAAATTCTTCTGAAGAATGACTTTTTATTCTCTCTAAAAGTCCCATTTTGCAACACCCCCGCAAGCTTTCTTATATTCTTTTGAAGTCTTTTGTCGTCATATCCTTTGAGTTTTTTGTAAAACGGCACGTCATGCACAAGTTTTAACGAATGCTTTACTTTGTCAATATATACAAGTTCTTTGTTCGTAACTTTGTTGCGTATAAAAACAAAATTTCTAAGATCGCTAAGGTTATTTACCTGCACCCAGTCCAAAAGAGCGTTTATTCTTGCCACAGGGGTTATAAAATTCTCTTCTGCCACAACAAGTACCTTGTCTGACTGCTGCAAAACGTCTACTACAAGCTCAACAATACCCGGTTGTATGTCGACAATAACATATTCATACTTGAACTTTAAAATCTCCACGCACCTTGTAATGTCTTCTCTTTTAATATACCTGTCTTCACCCGGATATCCCCCTACTACAACATCAAAGTTTTTCCCCTGTGGTCTTTGTACTGCTGACAGAATGTCGTGTTTGTATGTCAGAATATTTTTCTTAGGGTCAAGCGAGGGAAGTAGTGATATAAAATCGCCCGGCGAAAAATCAAGTTCTAAAGCTAAAACCCTGTGATTTTTTGAGAGTGATTCAGCAAGAGCAAGGGTTACTGTGGTCTTCCCTACGCCACCTTTGGGACTGAATATCGAAATGAGCATTTTTTATCTCTCCTTTACTGCTTCTGGATGACAACAGTATAATCCCCGTTTTTTAGAGCATACGCAAGTTGTACTGCCTGGTCTTTTTTTACTTTTACAATTGCATATCTTGTGTTTGAACCGCTCACCATATTGTTTGTTGTCTTTGACAGAAGCGATACAACTTCTGCGTCTTCTACAGCAAATGGTGGTACTCCAGAGTTTGATGTAGATGTTGTTGCGATTATTAGCTTTGTTCCTTCTGTTATAAACTGGGTAAGCGGTTCTGGGATGTTTACACAAATCAGCGTCTCATCTTCATAAACCTGCACATATACGGTTTTTATTACATCATCATAGAAAAAATCACCCGCAACTCTTGTTACACCTGCACGTTTGCCAACAAGCTTTTCTTTTTCTTTAATTACACCCCGTGGCAGTGCATACGACGGAAGTTTTAGAAAAGTTATATCATTGTCGTTTATTATCTCCCCCTGATGAATCAAGTTTTTTGCAACAGGTATTTGAATCATATTTGTCTGCCTTGAAATAAAAATGTATGAAAGCAGTGCAACAAGCACAGCAGGTATCACAGCAAGTTTTATCACCCTGTTTTTCATATCTTACTCTCTCCTTTCATTTCAGTATTTTGTAAAAACTTTTAAAAGTGATTACTTCAAACCTGTCACTAAAAAATTCCGGTACACTGTTTTTTGATATAACAATATCTGCGTTAATGTGTTTTAATCTTTCAAGTTCAACATTAAGACCGGTAATTACCACAACTTTTTTGTCGCAGTTTTTAAGAGCAGTATGAACTAAATCTTCTCTTTTAGATAAATGCGGAATTTCGAAGATAATAACATCGTAATTCTCTTTTGCAAAAGAAATGATTCTTTCTAAATCCTCTTTTCTCAAATCCTGTATAAGTGAAAGGTTTGGGGGCGCTTGAATTATATCCACATTCTCATAAAGGTGATACACACACGCAAAAAACCTTTCTTTCAAATCTCCTTTTTGTTTCAAAAAACAGCCAAGGTGGGGCAAAACAGGCAGTTCAAACTCAAAACTTAAATCACTCCCCCCATCGTAAAAGTTCATGTCCAAAATCAATATCCTGTACATGGATAGAACACTTATAAGTTTTTTTATCAGTTCAGTTTTTCCAGCAGAGCTTTTACAACTTGTTATTGCAATTGTTTGTGGAGTTTTTATCTTGACACTGTGTTTTTGTTTTTCTTCTCTCTTTGCAAGAAATGTTTTCAAAGACATTACATTTTCACTCAAAAACAAATAACTGCTTATATCCTTTTCATCTACCACTATTGCGCTGTAATTCTTTTTTCTTACTCTCAAAAAAGCACTTTCTAAAGACATCGCAACTTCAAAGTTTTGACCTGCTGTCTTTGAAAAAACTTCTACTGTAAGTGGATTTTTAGTGATTATGAGCACCATTTTTTAACCACCTCAACAATAATACTTGCTGCAAAAACAAACGGTGCAAGTGGAACATATGTTTCGAGATATGTCTTGTTCACAATGCCTGCTATAAATCCTGCTACAAATCCAGATATACATGTGAGAAGCAAAACCTTTAAAAAATCAAACCCAAAATATAATGAAAGTGCTGATAAAAGTTTTATATCCCCTTCTCCCAGTAGATATATGCCTCTCTTTTCTGAAAAAAAGTATGTTGCAAGAAGGAAAAGAGTATATATCGCAAATATAATTACATTGCCAAAGTTCCTGTTTAGAATAACTTTAACTGCTGCAACAAAAAGCAAAAGCACCACTGCAATATTTGGTATTTCACGCTTTTTAAAATCATATACTGCTGCAAATGAAAGTATTAATATCAGCAGTACAGAAAGTATAACTTTACTCATCCAACAAACCACCTGCCAAACTTGTTATGAGTTCTTTTATTTTGCTCAGTTTCTTGAGTTTTTCCTCAAGCTCTGCCATTCTTTCTTTTAATTTCTGATTTTCCTCCAGTAGCTTTGTTATTTCCTGTTTTAACTTTTGATTATCTTTCATGTTCTTGCTGTGTTCTTTTAAAAACATACTAACCTCTGTAGATATTAGCTGAGTGACGGCAGAAGATAGATTTGAAATAAAAACTTCTACATCCTGCATATTTTCTGTTTGTTCTGTCGAAGTACTTTTTTCTTCTATGTTTTTAACTTCCTGCTTCAAATCTTGAGCAAAAAGTTCTTCTTCTGAATCTTCTACTGGGTTGGAAAATGAATCTTCGTCGGGTTTTTCTTCTATCTGTTCTGGTTCAACTACCTGTTCTGGATTTTCTATCTGTTCACTTTTCAATTCTTTAATCAATTTTCTTTCAGGTTCTGCTGTCGTTCTCGAAATTAAATCTTCTATTGCATGTGTAATTTTAGGAATTTCAATTGCACCTGCAAATACATATTCAAACCCTTTTTCGTATGCGTACTTCTCAAACTCAGGAGATGTTAAAACTATCTTAAAACCATTGATTTCTGCTGCTTCATCTATCTTTTGCTTATCTTCACACACCAGAACCTGTATTTTTGATTTTGCAATATCCTCTGTTACAAAATCTGCAAACTTGTTCTTGAGAAGGTCATCAAGGCTCTGTATTCCTGTCATGATATATATCACTTCGCTTTCCACCTCTTTTGGCTGTGTATTTTCAATATTGTATTTTTTGAGCGTTTCATTCATAAAACCAATTAGCTTTTGTGTATCTGTAAACTCATGTTCGAATAGTTTTTGTTTCAGTTTTTCTGTGTGAAAAACGATTTTTTTATCCCACGGTTCTTGGAGTCTGCCACACCACGGGATTACTTCCCCTGTTATATCTTCTGGCAGACAAATTTTTTGTCCTTTATTTGCTTTGTTTACCACAACAAAAATTTTCGAAAGAACCATCCTCGTTGAAAGATATCTTATGATTCTTGCAAACCTCAAAATAACCTGTTGATTGTTTTCTACTATTACAATCACCCTGTCACTTGCATTTAACACATCAACAGCTCTTTCAACAAGCCCTGGCTGAATATCAAAAAGCACAAAATCAAATTCATTTTGAGCTTCATTGATAATCTTTTTAAGTTGTTTTGGATCTATCTTCTCATGAACTTCAGGAAAACCGCCTGCAACAACAAAATATTCTTTGTTCTGTGGTTTTTGAATGCTAGATAACAATCCATGCACACAGGCTACTTCTATGTTTTTGTTCTTGTCAACATCAAGCAAAGTCGTAAAATCTCCCGGTGAAAAGTCAAACTCTATAACAAGTGTTTTACCTTCTTTTTGCAAAACCTCTGCAAGTGCCAGTGTCAGAGTTGTCTTCCCCACACCACCTTTTGGACTGAATATCGAAATTATTTTCCCCATACTCTTACCTCACTTTTTATACGTGTCTGCTATTGAGTCTTCAAGTAAAACAAGCATTTCGTAAATATCAGATGGTATCTTCTTTACACCCAGAAATCTCAGCACCCCTGCTAAGATCCTTTTTATATCCTCTTCATAGCCTGTTTGTATGAAAGTGTCCTTGCCAGTAGTTTTTACCTCTTCACTTACTTCTTTTTCTTTTATATCTTCCATGTTACTCTGTTTTGCGCACTCTTGTTCTGCTCTTGTTTTAAACCTCTCTTTGAATGTGTCCTTTACCTTCAGGACATCTTCAAAACCTACATGCTCAACAACTTTGAGCATTTCAAACAGGCTTTTAACGCTTGAAAAAGTTGCTGGATTTTTTATTCTGTAAACCACATCTGAAACTTCAGCAGGATACATAACTATATCGTATATCCCAAGTGCAAGTGCACTTGTTAAAACTTCTCTTTCATCTTCGTCAACGAGCAAAATTACTCTTTTGTCTCTTGCACGCAACGAAAACAAGAGATTTATAAACTCTGATCGGTCTTCTTCCTTATTTGTATGCCTGTCGAAAAATGTCGAAATTACCACTACTGAATAGTCATCTGTCTGTCTTAAAAAGTCCCGGTAGAATATCACTTTTGAATTTTCTATTTCTGAAGAAAGCCTTATATCGAACTCAGCAAAACCTGTTGCTATATATATCATCTTTTTCAGTCCTTCCTTTACTTCTGGTCGACAAACCTTTCAAACACAAGACACATGTCGTCCACTTTCAAGCCATAGCCAAAGTATATAAGCCCTGTATTTTTCTCAAATCTCACTCCATAACCGAAAAGTCTTAACACCGACCTGACGGGCACGTAAATTTTACCGTCCAGCTTTCTTGCAGGGTAGGGGAGTCTAAACTCTGCTTTTTTAAGCTCATTGTCCTTTGCTACTGCCCAACCTACAGCTTTTGGATTTTCGAGCATGAGTTTTATTTCTTTTTTGTTTTGCTTGAACACTACCCAGTTGTTTTCTATGCGTAAGTCAGCTACAAGTATTTTTGCCATATCTTCTGCTTTTGCCAGACTGTGTCCACCTTTTGCGACTAAAATCTCTATATCATACCTTTTTGTTGTGTCGTATGCGGGAACAAGCTTGTATTTGCTTCTCACATATTCTTTTTTCCATTCTTCTTGATTTGATGTTGCTTCTGTTTTTTGCTGCTGTGTCCTTACAAGCTGGGGAAGTTGCGGACGCCTTTCGGATAACAAAACCCCCAGAAAAATACCAGTGAGAATAAAAAAGGTGGTTATAAGCCAGACTGTTTTTTTAAGACCTGGCATTATGGCACCTCCTGTACAACTGCTGATGCCTGTGCTTTTACTGTCATATCAGCTGGTATTCTGAATATGGATGTTATCACGCTAAACTTTGGAAAGTTGTATTCTATCTTCACTGTAAATATTTCTCCTGGTGAGGTATCTCCTTCAGGGGTTATTGTGCTTCTTCCTGAAAATTGGTATAAAAGACTTGAACCTGTTGACTGTGCAGTCTGTATAGCCGTCGATACTATTTTGCTTTCTTCTTCTCTTATTGCTTTTTCCACTGCTACTTTTGCGGTGTGCTGCAGCGCTATCTTGGAATACCCTATTATAACAACCTGCACTGCCAGAAGAAGCACTAGTATTACAAACGGCAGCATTGCTATAAACGTCAGTATCCCTTCTCCTTTTGTGTTTTTCAGAAGTTTCATGTTTTTCCTTTCACCTCCTCATAAAAAAAGCAGGGAAGTCATAAAAGACTTCCCTCTCATTAGCCGCCAAACCATGAGCTGATTGTTTGGAATACCCGGTTAATGATACTTTGAAATTGATTGGGAGCGACTGCATATATTATGCCAAGAATAACTATGATGATGACAATGAGTCCGAGAAAAACAAGTAAACCTTCGCCTCTTGTGTTTTTCTTAAGTTTAATAAGGTTTGTGTGAAGTTTTGCAAACATTTTTAGCATCCCTTTTCACCTCCTCTACAAAATGTATAAAAAAATAACAGGGAAGGTGTTCTACCTTCCCTGTCTACTGCGGATATATATTTCTCTCAATAGACCATGTAAGGCTTGCGTCGCTTGTTCTAAAAATACCAATCTGGGGTGTTGCATTTAAGTAACTTACTTGTGCAGTAAAGCTCAACTGCCCGTTAGTTGTCAGCACACAGTTCTCTGTTCTCTTTTCTCTTAAGTGCAGTACTCTGTATATCTTTGTTCTGTCAGGGCCGGGTGGGTCTACTAAAGTGGCTGTGAACGTGTTTATGGGCACGTTGTCTTTTACAAGTGTGTTGACCTCAAATGACTGATTGTCTATTTTTACTTCAAACGGGAAAAATATTTTGCTGTCTGTTGATGAATTATAGTTTATAGCCGTAATATATGATTCTTCATTTGGGTTTGACCTTCCTGCTTTTTCAAACATGAAATATACTGTGTAACTTATAGAGTTTGAACCAACTTGTAGATTTTCAATTTTGTAAGGGTATTCGTATCTAATTCCTGCATTTCTGTACCTTACAACTCTTGCATATGGGTCTTTGTATCTGACTTCTGTCGCAGGTACAAACTCAAGATTGTAACCTTTTAATACCACTGCAGTGTAAGGGTTGTCTTCATCATCATATTCTGTTTTCTTTTCATAAATAGGAACTTTTCTGTAATACCCAATATCCCAGATCCTGACATCTATCTTCACATACGAATGTCGTTTTGAGTCTATTGCTTCTCTTGACACTGTGGGA
Source organism: Caldicellulosiruptor bescii DSM 6725 (assembly GCF_000022325.1). Classification (NCBI taxonomy): domain Bacteria; kingdom Bacillati; phylum Bacillota; order Caldicellulosiruptorales; family Caldicellulosiruptoraceae; genus Caldicellulosiruptor; species Caldicellulosiruptor bescii. The sequence continues at coordinate 2,600,929 of NC_012034.1, forward strand.
TGGTATTTTGTATAGATAACATTCCTGTCAAATTTGATTTTAGCTTTGTATGAAATTTTGCTTGATACAGGAACACCTGAGCCGGGGATTGTGGTCAACGTAAAATTATATGGATTGTTTCTTTCTACTCTTTCATAAGTTCTGTAAACTATTTGTCTGTCCGGATACTGCAGTATCAAAACAACAGCCGCTGCCTCTCCACTCTGGTTTGTTACTGGCATGACATAATGTTTGAGTTCTCCATAGTTATCAGGGTTGAGACCTGCCTGCAAAAGTGCATCTCTGAGTGTCTGTCCTTTCATATCAGTATACATATAGTCTCTGAGCCATGTTTCAAACATCTGGTCTAAGTTATTTGGTTTGTTCCCTTCATAATACGCTCGTGCGACTTCGCTTATGTCTCTAGCAATCGAGTCGTTCCACGGATCTCTTAAGATTTTGACTTTATTCGTTACAGCTCTGTAAGACACATCTGGCGGAAATCTTATTTCTGTAAGAGGCAAACCAAAGTCAGACACCCCTGCGTATCTGAACCATCCACGAACAGCGTCAGGAGTGTTCGGTTTTGCAGGAACGTATATATCCCCCTGTTTCACCGCCCAGTATGCTCCGTTTGGGTCTTCTTTAAAACCAGGTCTTTCTGAATAGTCAAAGTTTGCTTTTATGTCTTCTGGTGAACCGTATATGGGAAGTCCGTTGTGCAGAGCTGATAGCTCTCTGTTAAGGGGAAATACGTAGTAAAGCGTTTCTTTGCCAGTTTTTTCGTCTACCTCTATCTTCTTTCCATATCCACCTATACCGTGTTCAATCTTATACAGAGCTACAGGGGTCAAAAAATTCTTGATTGTATCCGCTGGTACTTTTTTTGTGTCTGGGTCGCCGTACTTCCCTACATCTGCTGTTACACTTTGATGCACAAAACATAAAGAAAACAGAAGTAGAGCTGTTGCCAAAAAAGCAACAGCTCTTTGAAATCTTGATTTTAAACTCATAACTGCACCTCCCATTACTTGTATTTTGGGTCTGGTTTTAAAACAATGAATTTCGCACCCGGTATCTCCGGCTTTTCGTAGTATGTTCTATAATCAAAAAGTATCTCATCGACCCATTTATATGCGTATATATAGTCATAAGAATCCCCAATCTGTATTACAACACCCGGTTTTCCTGGAACGAGCGCTTTTGTATTCTCTATACGGTAATACCTATGAGTTTTTCTAGCTACATCTTTAAAAGCCTCTGGGCAAGGATAATACTGAGATTCAACTGACTTGGGAGTAACTAGATAGTCGCATGGCAAGCATGAAATACTGGGCAAACCTGTTTTGCCTTGTATTCCGGGTGTACCAAAGAGTGTAAAGTAAAGCCCAAAAAAGTATGAGTCGTTGAGTCTCAGTCCAAGTCTACTTGCGAATGCCATCGAAAGCAGCGGAACAACACCATCTTTGATAAATGGGTCTTCCTTGACACGACATTTGAACTCATTAGCTATACCGGGCAGAAGTCTCAAAGTTACAGTTTGTGTGTCAAAGATAGCACCGTCAAGTTCGCTCAGGACACTTTGAAAGTCCCACGGGTCCATTCTGATATTGTCCACCTTGCCAAGGTTATTAAGTCCGCATATAACATCTCCTGCTGGTGTCATGTAAAGTGCTGCTCGATTGCTGAACTCGTCAAACACATCTCTTTTGCTCTTGTCAAAAAGCCTGTTCAAAAGCTCATTTGCTTCCTGTTCAGTCAAAGTTTTTCCCGGTTTTGCTCTCACCTTCTGATAGTAGAAAGGAGACTTATCCCAGATATATATCCCAAGGTCAAACATTCTGAGAACTGGTTCTTTGTAAAGCTGTGGTATGCTCTTTATATCCTCAATATATCCTTGAGCTTCAAATCTTCTGTAGTCGTAGTATTTGTATCTTCTGGGAAGGCTCTTGAGCCAGTCGTAGATGTATTTGTTGTAACGCAGGTCTATCTTTGGCATGATGAAGTTTAAAATGTATTTGTCGTTTGTGTCTGTGTAGTCTTTTAATTTCAAGTCTCTTTGAGGTTTGTAACCTGTGTAAAAGAGTACGACCGGCTTGTACTGTATTTTTTCGCCGTTTTCCAAAATGTAGCAGTAGTAGTTAGGAACTTTGTTGCGTTCGAAGAGTATATAGTATAAATCTCCCTGTGCAACTTCATATGGCACTTTTGAACCGTCTTTGTTTATTTTGTATCTCAATACTCTTTTGGCGTTTTTGACAACTTTGATGTTTGGTCTTTCTGGTATTGCAATTTTAAGTTTTTGCGGATACTTTTTCTTGAATGTTTGTATGAGCTGTCTGACAGTATCGTAGTTGTCCATTGCACATTTGCCATTCAAAAGTATTGGGTTGTACACAAATTTTATGTCTTTTTCGCCATTAGCATAGTAAATTTCGTATCGCAGAAAATCGAAAAACTGGTATGCTGCCATGGTGCAGTAACCGGGATTGAGCACAACGTCTTTTCCTGAAAGGTAACTCTCCCACAGGTCATACACTGCTGTTGAAACTGGTATGTTCTTGACCTTGAGATAATCAATCTTCTTCATAGCGTTCCACATGATGTATGATGCTTGAGCTCTTGTAAGTACGCTGTCTGGTTCAACCTCTTTTGGGACAATCCCAAGAGTCTTTGCTTGTTCAAATGTTGCAGGTTCAATCCTTGCTCTTGACAGAAGAGCTTCTGTAAAACCTTTTGCTGTTGTGATTGCAGGTGCTGTCTGTGCAAGCTTAGCCAATACAGTTTGCTTTGGCTGTGCTGTAGATTTTGGTTGTGAAGTCCTTTGTGCCGGGCTATTACCACACGCTGTCATAAATATCAATGCAACTGAAAACAAAAGTACTGTTAACTTTTTAAATGTGTTTTTCATGGTAAATCCTCTCCTTTCTTTTAACTCTCATTAATAGTTATACCACGCTTTTTTATTTTCCCACAAAGCTTGTAAAAGAAAAAGCAGTAGAGTCTTTTTTAGTCTCCCAATTTATTGTTAATAATACCCTAAAAAACTGCAAATTTCAAGGGAAGATTGGCTGCTTGAAGTTTTTGATTGCCTGTGCTACTGGGAAGGCAAAGCTCAAAAGCAGGCTTAGGATGATTGCAAAGCTCAAAAGTTTTTTCATGGTTAATCACTCTCCTTTTTTCTATTCTTGTTACCTTGCAGAGGTTCACGAAAAACACGACTTTGTATATCAAGACATATTGCTACAACAATACATAGAACAATGATGAGGAAACCATAAAGAGGTTGTTCTTTTAATGGCAGCAACATAAGAATAAGTATGCAGGAAATTATACCGACTACACCTGCAAAAACTAACTCCCTGGGCATAAGTTTCACCTTCCCTTTGCTTTTATATCTCTGCTTCTAATTATAGTTATACCATGGTTTTGAAATTTACTGCACAGAAATTTTGTCTGCTAAAAAACAAAAAACCACGGCAATTTACTTCCTAACTTTTGCCGTGGCTAACTTCCTTTTGATTTTACTTACCTTCGTTTTACTCATCTAAAAAGTTTGACACTCAGTATAAACACCTAAAAGATGCATTTGTGGCAATTGATTCTGAATATATTATACCACTGTAGTTTGAAATTGCAACAGTTATTTATTCTACTTCTTTGTACTTGTCAAGAAGCTCAAAAAAGCTATAAGTTGAGAGTTTCCTTTTTCTCAGTTTCATCTCATCTAATATTTGCTGTCCTTCTTGAAAGCTTATGAGTTTTCTCTGATATGCAAGGTATAGAATGGTTTCTGTGGTTATCAGCGGTGGTTGGTCTGGCTGAATATGCGGAAGCACATCTTTAAGATTGTTACTTGCAAGAGTACCATTGTATTGTTTAGCAAGGACAATTGCTGCTGCCTCTCCATTTCCGACCGGCTTTTCTTTAGCCGGGTCTACAAGTTCCAAAAATTCAGAGTACAAAGTATCAAGAGGATCTAATTTTACAAGTTTAAACTCTCCTGTTTCTATTTTTCTCTTGATGTTCTGATAAACAAAAATACTTTTCGTATATCTAAGCCTTTCAATTTCCTTAAAAACCATAGAAGGAATACAAACATTGTTTCCAAAAAGTTCGACAATGATATCTAATCTATTGACCCACGAAAAAGAACAAAGACAATCAGTATCAAAAAATACCGGCATCTTCAAGTTCATCTGCTACACCTTCTATCTCTTCTGGTACGTTAAATACGATGTCAGCATAGCCACCTTCAATTAAAAGCTCCTCATACTTTCCAGTAGAAATTCTTCCCTGTTCGTACAATCTTGTTGCAAGTTCAAGATATTTTGAATATACCTTAATCCCTTTATCATTTGTTGGTTTATATATCTCTGTGGAATAACCCAGTTCATAAGCTCTTTTGATAACATCTGTTTTAAACTCTTCATACTGGCCTTTATTGATATATCCAAGCTCTTTGAGTCTTATTAACATTAACTGATGGCTAACTTCAAAATACTGTTCTAAAAATATTACATCATCAAGTTCAATCTTTCTATCCTTAACTCTTCGGGATAGGACAAATTCTACTGCCTGCTCTGGTAAGAGAAAATTTACTGCAAATTGATTAGCTTTGTACTCTTCTTCATATTCGTCTTCAAATTTTTTAATAGGACAAATACGGTGGGAGATGTTTTTGTCAAACTTGAGGTGGTAGTACTCATGTGTAGCAGTAAAATGCTGATGTCCCAGAGTTTTTTTTGAGTTTATAACAATTAAACTCTCATCGTTACGCCTCAAAACCATTCCTGAAATTTTATCGCTCATTTCGACTATCATCAATGATATACCTTCTACATTGCTTAAAAAGTCAAATATATTTATCTTGTCAAACATTCCTATACCCAAGCTTCCTCGTGTTTGAAGAGCTAAAAGTTCCATCTCTTTTTTCAAGTTCACTTTTTCATCCCTTCCTTTTTACTTGCCAGCATCATCTTCATCTGTTCAAGGTTGATTAAAAATCGATTTGCCAGTGCTATAACCTCTAAATCTTCTTTCTCCAGTTCCTCTCCACGGAATGAAAAACTTACTGCTGGGTCAGTAGACTTTTCGTCATCGAGAAAATAATTAAGAGTATAACCATATAAATCGGCAAGCTGTTGCAAAGTTTCAATACTGATTTCTCTTGCGCCGTTTTCGTAGTATGAGAGCTGAACCTTATTAACACCAAGATAATCTGCTACCTGTTCCTGAGTAAGTCCAGCTTTTTTCCTTGCCTCCTGCAGTTTTTGCCCTATCTTTTTGTAAAGCTCTGCATTTTTCAAACAAACCACCTCATTAACAAATGAGTTAACTCTAAAACTAAAGATATCACATTGTTAACAAAAAAGCAAGGTCTTTTGAAAAACAAAAAACCACAGCAAGGTTTTAATTGTGACCTTTTGCCGTGGCTAACTTCCTTTTGATTTTACTTACCTTCGTTTTACTCATCTAAAAAGTTTGACACTCAGTATAAACACCTAAAAGATGCATTTGTGGCAATTGATTCTGAATATATTATACCACTATAGTTTGAAATTGCAACAACAAAAAATTTGACACTTTATATAAACACCTAAAAGCTACACTTCTGGCAATTCTTTTAAGTATATTGTAGCAGGTTTATGCCTGTTTTGCAAGAACTCAATACAGCAAAGCAACAAGAATTCGAATTACAAGCATTGCAAGCATTAAGAGGAATAGGATAACTTCTGGCAGGAGCAGTTTTAGAGTTTGAAGTACTTCCCGAATACAAAACCTTGATGGTCTTTTTGGCATTTTGAACACCCCGAAAAAACAAAAACCGCAGAAAATCTGCGGTTTGATTTTTATTTTTTACATTTTTGTAGACAGGTTTTAAGTGCAGTTTCGCTAACTGGTTTTATTATACACCTTCTTTGCAGTTTTTGCAATACAATTTAAAGCTAAGATTTTTGAAAATATTACCTATCAGTGACTATCATGGCTTTTTTATAGCATTACTATGATATAATTAGAAGTAGGAAAACTTTTGAATGAAGGGGGAAATACTTTTGCCAATGGAAATTATAAATGTCTACTGCGATGAAAGTTGTCATTTGCCCAAAGATCATATAGACACAATGGTAATTGGTGCTATTTCATGTCCTTTACAACAGGTAAAATTAGTCAATAAGGAAATTAGAAACATAAAAACAAAACATGGTCTAAACCCTTTCAGCGAAATAAAGTGGACAAAAATCAGTAGGAATAAAATATCTCTCTACAAAGAACTCATAGATTTATTTTTTTCGGTTGATTATTTAAATTTTCGGGCAGTTGTAGTAAAGGGGAAAAAATATTTGGACCACTCAAAATATAATCAAGACTATGATGACTGGTATTATAAAATGTATTTTTACCTTCTGAGGGAGATTGTTAGGCTTGGTGGACATTATGCAATTTATCTGGATAAAAAAGATACACAGGGTGTCAAAAAAGTAAGTTTACTGCGGGACATATTAAATAGAAGTTTACTGGACTTTGCAGGTGAAACAGTCCGTAAGATACAAATTGTTGAATCTCATGAAATTGAGTTGTTGCAGCTAACTGATTTGTTTATTGGTGCTATTTCATATTTTAATCGTGAATTAAATACCAGTATAGCAAAAGTTGAAATTACAAACTATCTCATTAGTGTTTCAAAAACTTCTCTTAACTATTCTACACCACGTAAGGCAGAAAAATTCAACATTTTTGTTTGGACACCCAGGAGGGATTAATTTTGAAAAAAAAAGATTGTCAAAATCTGCCTGCTTTAATTGAGAACAATTTCAAGACTTTAGAGGAATATTTGAATTACCTTCATCAGTTATATCTCGATGATTTTTCGAATCAGACAACTTATTATAACGGAAAGCCTATAAAAACAGCTAAAAGTTTAAGTTATAATTTAAGGGAAACAACTTTTGAACACTTGGTTACTGAAGAATATAAAGGGAAAAGAATTTATGATGATGAACGTTGTAAAAGAATAAAATGGATAAAGCATATAATTGATAACTGTACAAGCTCTCACTGTCCATATTTACGTTGTTTTAGAGAGAAGAAAAACAGGGTAATAATGTGGTGTACCCGGGTAGATTATGTTATTGTCCTGGATGATAGAAAAAATCATTATTTTTTGGTTACTGCATACTGCGTAAAGTATGAAAACAAACGCCGCGAACTTCAGAAAAAAGCCAATTCATATACTCATAAAAACCGAAGTCGCCCTCACTTTTGAGGACGACTTCTCCGCTCCTTCTGCCCCCGGCAGATGAGCTATCATACCTCTCATCACCAGGCATGCCTGTAATTTTTATATTTCCCTTTCGTAATTTTTTTAAACATATCCCATTTACTATTTTACTCTCATTTTTTCTAAAGGTCAATGTCCTTTAAAACAAAATTCATTTTTTTTATTTTCATCTTTACATTTCTGTAGACACATTCTGAATACAGTTTTCTTACTTGTTTTTATTATACACTCAATTTTCAGATTTTGCAACATAGTCTGAAACCAGGATTTTCAAGGGTTTTAGCTACTGGCACAAGCCCTGTTTGGGCTTTTGAATCAGCTGTTTTGCAACTGATATGACTTTCTCTTGTCGCATCTCTATGTAATCGTTTACAATCACCTTCTCCACCCTGTTGCCTGTTCTGGTACTACTGGTGGGCTCAAAAGCTCTTTCCGGGTTGGGCTGGTGCATGCAACCCCAGAGTATATCTGTGTTTTTGCCGCACTCCTGTGCCCGGTTTGAGCTTTGGACTCAGCTTTTTGCAGACACAATTGAGAGATCCTTCGCAATTGGATTTTATCACTATCTAATAACGAACACCTGTTAGCTACACTTTCCCCTGTTCCTGAAAACAAAAGGCAGGGTTTAAACCCTGCCTTGAAATCTATTATTTCTGTTGCTGATTTCTAAGCTCTTTTATTTTTTCAATATCAAGTCCTGTCACTTTAGCTATAAAACTGTCTTCTGCTCCTTCAAGTATCAGATTCCTTGCTATCTCAAGTTGTGCTTCCATTCTTCCTTCAATCTTACCTTCAATCTTTCCTTCAATTTTGCTTTCCAGTCTTATTTTTTTCTTTTCTTCTGCAAGTCCTTTTTTAATTTTCATCGCAGTACTTTGAAACATCTCTTCCACCCCCAAAATTTTTGATTTTGCAAACAACTCGTTTATTTCTTCCCGGGGTATCTTATAACTTTTCAGTACTGCATGATAAAGCCATTCTGCCAGCTCTTCTCTTTGCTCGTCCGGAATTCTGATGTTTTTGCCCAGTTCCAGAAGTCTTTCTACAACACTGTCCGGGTTTGTTGCAACCTGGTCTATATAAAGGGCAGCAGCAAGCACGTTGTTGCCATTTAGCAGTTTATCCTCCGGTATATCTCTTACGTCGATAAAAATATAATTCAATCTCTGGACATACTCAGGAAAATCTTCTGCATATTCAACGTTATCAGCAAATTGCGTTACAGGTTGCCATTTCTCTACCCCATTATACAAAACTACTGGCACAACCACAGGAAGTCTTTTGTCTATCTGATACTTCCTTTGAATAAGAAATACGTACTCATAGATTCTGCAATGCATTTGTTTATTTGGCCTGCTTTGAAACTCCACCAGCAAGTATATCCACGATGACGAATAGGGGAGTCTGTACACCATGTCAGAGCGTCGTGCTTTCCACTGAGCGTTTATAGACTCTGTTGCAACAATCTCAATATCCGATTGTGTATAGTTTTTGAGTCTTGGTTCCGGTATTATTTCAGTTATAAACCAGCAAACATTTATCTTGTCTGAAAAGAGCTTTTTGAATCCCACATCATAACTTCTTGATAACTTCACAATCTGCAAACCCCCTTTTTACGGCAAACTTCCAGGGGGCATATTGCCTTATATTTAGATTATACCACAAAACCAATCAGTTATGCTACTAAAAACAAAAACCACAGCTTTTGCTGCGGCAGTTTCTATTTTTACATTTTTGTAGACAGGTTTTGAATATGGTTTCCTCAACTGTTTTTATTATACATCCGAGTTTCAGTTTTTTCAACACAATTTGAATGCAGGTTTTTCAAGAGTTTTGACTACTGGCGAAAGTCCTGTTTGGGCTTTTGAGATGGCTGAATTTGCAACTGATATGATTTTTTACCCACCTTGTCCTTATGCAATCGTTTACAATCTCTCTTTCCCATTTTATTGCTTGCTCTACCACCCAAACCCCGGCTCAAAAGCCCTTATCGGGTTTGACTACTTCCCGCAAACCCAGTTGTATTCTTGCTTTGAGTCATGTACCAAAGTCCACTTTGGGCTTTCGAGCTACCCCGCCGCTGGCCATGGTTTTGAAAAAGTTTGAATTGCCTTGAGTTTGTTATAAATAGCGAACATTTGTTGGCGTTAAACTTGGTCTTTTTTGGCTTTTAAAAAATTTGACACTCTGTATAAACACCTAAAAGATACATTTTTGGTATTTGATTCTGAATATATTATACCATCCTAATTTGAAATTGTAATGGTTATTTAGTCTGCTTCTTTGTACTTTGTCAACTACTTTTTTGTGTATTTATACTGGTGAACGAAGAATCTGAAGCCAGTTGATTGGAAAGCCAATAAGAGAAATATCTACTTTCTTTCCTTTATATTCTTCAAAAAGTGCTTCCAGATTTATTACGAAATTATTCCAACTTGATGATTCAAGCATATATCTCATAACAAAACAAATTGCAAACAATGAGTTATTGTTTTCGACATACATCCTTTGCTTTTTGCTTAGTTTTGGTGGAAATGCAAAAGTTCTTCTATATAATCTCCTGTAATGAGCACATAAATTTCTCACAAGTACTAAACTTTTGAGCCAGCTTTTTAAGTATTCTGATGGGAAACCAGTCCACTCTTTTGATATTTTATCACAAACTAGCGCAGAAGACTCCATCTTCTTTAAGATGGAGATGAATGCGCTGTTGGCAACAAGTGGGTTCTTAACTGTGGTATAGACTGTTGTACATAACAACCATTCCTTCGTTATGGAGTACCTGCCTGCATTCTTCTGGTTGAACGTACATTTTTCCCACTATCTTTTTTAGCTGTGGCGAATACAAATACTTCTGGGATACCACACCTGTTGTTACAAACCTCTTGCCTGTTGGTTCGTGAATCCATACATCACCCGCTATGGTCGGTGTTTCTTTTCGCAGCGGGTTAAGAATCTTTGTACCGGGATATACCTTGAGTTTTCTTTGAATTTCCGGTGGCAATGGTGATATATCTGCAAAGGACGGTTCTTTCTGGTCTGTCCTCTTACGTCTGTTCTTCGCCACAATCTTACCATCAACCTTGTACAGTCTGTCTCTTACAGCATGTATTCTTGCCCTGTTGTGTCTTCTGAACTTTACCAGGGTTAGCTCAATCATGTGTGTTCTGTCAGCTTCTGTACAGCTGCAAAAGACCGCTGCTGTTGCCAGAGCGTCGTTTGCATGTCCTTTCTTAAGACCCAGTTTTTTTCTCATCTGTGCCGCGTCAGATGCAGGTACGAACTTCAGCCATGGTATTTCACGCAGTTGACCTATTATCGCATTCATCGTACCCAGTGCACGCCACTGCCTGACACCTTCCACCGGTATATACACTCTTCCAGCATGGACATCTTCATGACAGTCCCTGCACAGGTACACCAGGTTTTCCTGAACGTCTGTACCACCACATTTACGCTGTATCAAATGGTGCTTCTGCAGATTGTCTTCTGTACCGCAGATAATACACTTCTTCTCTGCTGGAACTCTGGGTGATTTTTGATACCCTGTACCATATGTTTTACCCCATGTCATTGTTCTGACATCAAAGATGTTGTCTTCCATAACGAACACAACCTGCTCTGCTGGGAATGGAAAGAACTTTAAGAGTTTTTTGTAAAGGTTGAGGTGGGTTTCTATGCCATGTCTAAGTGTTGCATTTGTTCTATCCTTTGTCCTTACATTTCTTGGTGCTTTGAATTTTGTCAGGACCCTACTATGTCTTTTGGACATTCGTTTTTTTCTGCACCTTGAGTGGTACCTGCGGTTTCGTCTGTATCCCCTTCTTTTAGTCATCAAGTCCTTAATTTCAGGGATTCTTGTTTCTAAAACCCCTATACAGTAGACAATCAATACGCCCCAGCGAAGTTCGCATACTGCAAAGCCTATGTGGTGGTATCCCGGGTCAAGTACTACAAAGAGACGTCTTTCTATCGTTTTGGAGTAGTCAAACTCCCTGTCGAGGAACATCACAACCGGTGGTTTGCCAGAAGCTCCACCACCGATGATTTTTGCTCTACCCTGCTTTACCAGTTTTCTTACCATATCAAATCTTCTTGTTGGGTGTCCTGGTCTTCCATGTTTGTCAACGGTGAAGATTACCAATATTCTTTCCCTCCTTGTTCAGGAGCCCTATGATCTGGGCACCTTCCAAAAGGAAGGTGGTAGGTCTCCCTGAGGCGTGCTGTAGCACCCTGTGTAAGGCTGCGGGATTGCACCGCTGTCTCCCGGAACTGGGAGTGTCGTCCCGGAACGTCAGGTTCTGCTACAGCATCACCCACGTTCAACTACCTGCCAGCAGGCAGACTCACCGGCAGTCCACCCTTGCCAGCAAGCCACCGCCTCTTCAGGGGGGTGGTAGTTGACGATGGAGTGTATGAGCACCATGCCGACCTTGAAGAGAATGGACAGTGGCAAAAACTCCAGGAAGAAATACAGCAAATCATGAAAACTTTGAAACAGCTTGTACCGCCACATCAGCACAGTCTTCTGGACGAACTTATGGATAAAATTTTCTACATGAACAGTATGGCTGAGCTAAATGCTTACAAGTTTGGGCTTTTCGATGGTGCAAAACTCCTGAATCTTCTGACAACAGGCGAAATTCTGCGGTGCGCAGATCCTTAAGCAGGAGAAACTCCTTCCTGAAAAACAAAAGCCACAGGTGTTTTGTGCCAAAAAACTACCTGTGGCTAAAGTTTTTGAACCTGAACTTTTTATGATAGAGTTTCGTCTCTGAGTTTTCTCACTTCTTCAATTGTAAGTCCTGTCACCTTTGCTATAAAGATGTCCTCTGCCCCTTCTTTTATCATGTTCCTTGCTATTTCTATTCTTGTTTTAATAACGCCTTCGTTGTACTTTTTCATCTGTGCTTCATCCAGTAGTTTTGCAACATTAGATACAAACTCACCCATTTTCGCCACTCCCCCCTGCTTTAGCTCCTGGTCAAGCTTATCATACTTCTCCCTTTCCTCTTTTGGAAACCTCGGACGTATTACATTTCCCGCCCATGTTAAAAACCTCTCCATATTGGTTTGACTGAAGTTTTGCAGTTTTGGTACAAGCTCTTTTAGCCTCTCAATTAACTTTTCTGTATCATCTCGCACTTGTTCTAAGTAGAACACTACCGGGCTCAAGACATCCTCTTCCTCTTGCAACAGAGCCTTTGCATCTAATTTTGAAATGTTTACAAGAGCGTACCTGAAAATATCGTCTTTGAAAATATCAAATTCGCTGATTATTTCCTGTGGTATATCCCAGTCCTTATCAAGACCGTTGTATGTTACTATTGGAATTATCGCCGGAAGTTTCTTTACACCTTCTCTGATTTTCTTTGCCCATAGCAAAATCATGTACTCCAAAAGTCTTTTTGGCATATTCCCATCGACTCTCGATTGATTTTCGATGATAATGTAGAAGTATACTTCCCTGTCTTTTAGTTTTGCTTTTGCTATGACGTCTGCTCTTCTTTGCAGAAAGTCTTCATCTACAAATTCTTTGTTCGCAAGTTCTATTGAGTCTTCTTGAATATCTTTTGCCCAGCTGTAGCCTATTACGTCCCTGACAAGGAAAAGGATATCTTTTGCATTTTCAAACAAAAACTTAAAAGTTGAATCATGCTCCTGTGGTGGCAAACTATCACGCATCAGCAAACTCCCCCTCTTTTAGCAAACTTCCAGCAGGGGGAGGAGAGTTTTAGTTCCTTTCACTTCTATTATACCACACAAAAAACAAAAACCACAGCAAAAAGCTGTGGTACTTTCTATTTTTACATTTCTGTAGACACATTCTTCCCGTAGTTTTCCTACATTGCTTTATTATACACTCAATTTACAGGTTTTGCAATACATATTTCAGCGGATTGCTTTTCCGAACTCAAGCTCTATAATTTTCCCTTCTCTGTTCAAAAGTCGCATTAAGAATTCTCTGCCTTTTGGGTTAACGAGTGTCTGGACACCGGCAGTACCGTTTTTTGTCCACTCTTTGAGCTCAAAGTATTCCTTGTATTCCGCATAGGGTCTGAGATTTCCTTTTGCGTCTCTGTAGAGAATTTTCTTCTGGAGCAGAAGGTTGATTAGTTTTCTTTCTGGGATATTTAGTTCTTTGGCTGTGTCCCTGAAATTTGTAAGCAGGTTTCTGTCTACCAGTTTGTCATAGTATTCTGCTTTTGGTTCAAGTTCCTTGATTTTTTGTTCCTGCTCCTGTATAATCTTGTTAGCTTCTAAGACTGCCAGAGCCAATAGATGCTTTGGGTCTTTTGCGTATACACCAGTCTTTCTTATTGAAGGTAACACTTCTTGTGTTACCCATTTTCTAAATTTCCTTGCCCCGGATGCACGACTTTCCAATATCAGGTCATACAATCCATCTTCAGTAATGTATAATTGTTCAAAATCGAGTGCAGTAGTAAGTTCAACCTTGGTGTCACTTAGTGAAACCACAGGAATTTCAAGACTTTGAATAATATCAATCAATTTGTTCTTTCTTAAAAACAATTGCCCTCTATCATTTTTTACTGTATACCCCAAACTCCAGCCGACATCATGAAGATTGAAAAGAACAGTGCCATCGTCCTTGACAATAACTCTCAATTTTCCAAACTCATGGTTTTCGAAAATAGACAGCTGATTTTCCTGCATGGCTCTTCTCTCCTTTCTCCTGTTTTTGCAAATAACTTTTCTGTTATATGGTTATACCACGATTTTCAAAAATTCGACATAAAAAAAGCAGGTTTTTAGAACCCCTGCAAATGTGCGTATTTTCCTGGATTTTAAACTACTGGGCAAGCTGTGTTTGGGCTTTTGGACTGGCTTTTTTGTTGACCTTCTCCAAAAACACTGCCATACTCCTTTGTAATCGTTTACAGACCTTTTCCCTGCCTTTTTGCCTGTTTTGACCCCAGTAGCCACAGCAAAAGCCCTTTTCAGGCTCAGGGTAGTCCTGCGAGTTCAGTATTTCCAAGACTTTTGAGATACTACCAGAACTCCAAAAGAGCTTTCAAGCAAGCCCCAAGCGTGCTGTAAATTGTCGCCTGCTCACTTTCTTATCTGAAAGCGTTTCCAAAGTGTTTCTATGCGGTATTTGTAGCTGTAGAGTCTTTTTCCCAGCTCAAAAGCTCTTTTCAGGTTCGCCTGCTGTGGCAAAATGCAGATACCACAGGGGTTCTGGGGTTTGTCCTGTGTCTGCTCCGGGCTTTGAATTCAACTTTTTCGTGGAAACACAGTCGAGGAACATTTCCATCAAGGTGGGACAATTCGATAGCGAACATCTGTCCAATATGTTTGCATTTCGGTTTGCTACTCAAGTTGGCAGTTTATAACGTCGTTATAATTTTTTATAACGGAGTTGTTTTGAAGTTTTATAACGGACTTTATGAAGACCGTTATAACATCTTCTGGAAGGCAATTATTTGAAGTTCAATGATAAAAGCCCCGGCAGGGACAAACCCACCGGGACCTTTCTTATTGAACTAAAGCCCTGAGTAATCCTCAGGGCTTTATGGTTATTGTTGCTGTTCTTGCATTTTTCTTCGGTTTTCCATGACTATCTCTCGCACTGATTTGTAGTTCGAGTTCTTTTCTCTTTCTTCGTATACGTCAATTACAGCATCGCATGGGAAGTAAAATGTTACTACATATTCATCTTCAGAGATTCTTTTGACTATTGCTGTCTTGCCGTCGCCGACAAATGCTTCATGGTCGTTTATAGCTATTTCATATTCTTGAAGGCATTCAAGCACGAATTGACGAATTTCTTCTTGAGTGGGCATGTCTTCAATATCTTTATATTTTTCAGGGTCAAAATCTTTTGAAAACGTGATTCTGGGTTCTTTATTCATCTATCATCTCTCCTTTTCATTTTTTTTTCGTAGAGAAAGCAAAAGGGCAGGGTATGCTTGCTTTCTCTACCACCAATCCTGCCCTTTTGCCTATTTACTTTTCCTCATCTTCCCAGACGTCTATTACCTCGGTGCCTTTCTTGGGTTTTGCTACTTTGTCCAGTAGTGTGATTATTTCTAAACTAATCCACTGTCCGCCTGCTACAACCCTGACAAGCACTGACTTGCCTCTGGTATGGTTCCTGACCCAGCACCTTGTTCCGCTTTTGAAATCTGAAAGTTCTGTAGCAAGCGCCAGAGTCGCTGTTACATCTTCTACCGTAAATAGCCGTTCTACTTCTCTTTTTGTGGAGTGCTTTGACCAATCTAAATAGCACTCTACACCATCAATAATAATTTCGTCCGGGTGATATAACATCTCCAAACTCCCCCTGACCGCAAACTTTGTTTGGTGAACTGCCAATGCGGTAGGGGGAGTTTGCAACGCAACAGGGGGAGTGGAGACGTTGCTTGCTATTATTATTTATACCACGCTTTTTTAAAAACTACCCAGAAATTTTTCTGTTGAAAAACACAAAAGCCCCAGCTGCTTATCCAACCAGGGCAAACTTACATTTGCTAACATTTATTTTTACATTTTTGTAGACGCATTTTAATGCTACTGGTGCTAACAATTGCAAGGTTATTATACAACATCAAGAAACCAACTGCAAGCGTATCTTGCAAACCAAAAGGCAGGGCTTTGAACCTTGCCATCTATTAATTCATTTTTACTTGCTATTATTAACCCATGGCTAGTAATTTGGTTCAATTTCTATATTCTCTATTTCTTTTAACATTCTTAATATATCTTTCTTTAGATTCTCGATTTTATTATGCTTCTCAACTATTTCGTTCTGTTTTTCAATATCAAATTCTCCATTTTCTTTTACAGGAATTTCAATTTCTATTTTTTTTACTTTCTCTTTAGCTGCTGTTTTGCTCCACGATAATCCTAAGCTAAGTAACTTTTTTTCAAGTACAATTCTCACATATTCAAGATTTATAACATCCTTATATTTTTCTTTTAAGATCATTGGTCTATGGTGATCATTCGTGGTAAATTTGTGTTTGTGCCAAAATACATAACCAACAGAACCTTCTCTGTTCCATGCTAAACAATTTTCAAAATATTTAACTCCTGGAAGATTATCTTTAATATAACCAATGGGAGTTTCTGTTTTTTTACCTCCATATACTGGTATGTTACCTGGATTGTTTAATATAAATTTTTCTGTAACTCCCTTTATAGCCGGAAAATCAAATAACTTATCTAAACTTATAACTGCATAATTAATATTAAGTGCTTTTTCTTTAAAATCCTTTCTAAAGAAAAAATCATCTCTTAATTGTGTATCTAAATAATCTCTCATGTTTTTTAGTATATTGTAAAAGTCTTCTGCAGATATTTCTTCTTTTTCTTCAATTATTCCTAATTTTTGTTTTTCATCTTCTGTCCAAAACTTATCTACCATCCAGTGTGTTAGTTTATCAAATTCTTCAAAATTCATCACTTTGCATCTCAAGTTATCTGGTGGTTCTAAGTTAACTTTAAAATAGTTGAACAATTTAACTGCTTCTTCTAAATCATTTTGGTCTATTTTAAATCTTTTTGAGTCCCTGGTTTCGCCTATCTCGCTTACCAAATATAAAAATACAGGTTTCTGTTGGATTTTGTTTTCATCATATTTCTTTTCTAAAATTAAAATATACGTTTTTTTGGGGGTTGCATAAAAAGTCCTAGGCGGAAGTGAGATTATTCCTTCTACTATACATTTCTTCTTTATGTAGTCTAACATGTTTTTCTGCATTAATAAACCATCAGGTACAATAACTAAAGCCTGCCCACCTTTTTTGAGACTTTTGATTATCCACTCTATTGCAAGGGCTTCTGTTCCTCTGCCATTAGCAGTGTAATAATCATCCATGTTTTCTCGTTTAATAATCTCTTTTATACTACTCACACCACTTGTAACATAAGGTGGATTAGTGAGTATTAGATCATATTTTTCTTCTTCCCTTAACCCAAAGGTTCCTAAGTTTGTCCTTAACAATTTAAAAACTTTGTTGAATGCATTTTTGGCAAACTCCTCAAGGTAAGTTTTAGAATGGTATTTGGCTAAGAAATCAGAAAGATAAATGAGCATATTTGCTTTTGCTAGTATAATAGTCCTCTCATCCTCTTTCTCATCAGTCCCCTTATCATAACCTACAAGTGTTATTTGAGGGTCTATTTTGCCATTCTTAGGTTCAAATTCTCTCCATATATTTTCGTTAATTAATATTGTTTCCAGTATAAAGCCTCCTACTCCGCAAAATGGGTCACATATGCTGGTTCCTGGCGGTAGCATATTTGCTTTAGACATTTTTACCATTGCCCGTACAACATTTCGTGGAGTAAAATATTGCCCTAAACTTTTAATACCCGCACTTTGCCTTAAAAATGTTTCATATAATCGTGTTTTAAACTCTTTACTTACATACTTTAGTGAACCATATTCATCTTCAAACTTTTTAAAACTTTCCAATACTTGCCCAAACAATTCTGCTTGCTGCAAGTTTGCTTCACCCTCTTCGTTTACAAAGATAGTACCGTTAATTATTGTAGTACCATCTTCCCCAGGAGGGAACATTTCCTTAATAGCCTTCCTGCATACAGTGGCATAATACTTAAGGGCTTCTTTAGGCGATTCTTCTACTTTTTTCTGATAGACTTTGTCAAATCCGTTGTCCCCTGTCAAAACTCCTATATCGCTAAGGAACTTAAATACAAAGATTTCCACCACATTATAAAGACATTTCTCAGGTTCTTTGCCGGTATTTATCCATATCTTTTGCCAAACTTCTTTGGCAAGAGGGGTGGGGTCAATAATGCTAGGAGTCTTTAATACATTGTTTGTTTCAGTGATAGAATAATCAATCTCATCTAATAAATTTTCAAGTTCAATTATTTCTTCCTGGGTTAAGGTACCTGCTATAATCTTTTGAGCATCGAACACATAACTAATTTCCTCTTCTACTTCCTCTTTTCGTCCATTTATTTCTATTTCCCTTTTTCTCTTAATCCTTTCTCCATTCAAAGCATTAATCCAATAACTCTTTGTTCCGTCACTAACAATCAGCAATTTACATAAACACCGAGCAACTTCTATTTCTTGCTCTATAGCTTCTTTTATCTTACTCTCTGTTGATAGTTCACCCGGAGCTTTGTATTCAATAACAGCTTTAACAATACCCCCCGGAAGAACAATTATTCCGTCAGGCTTTTTATCCTCTATTTTCCTGTTTACCTTTTTTATAATCTTTTCTTTTTTTAGTTGCCTCAAAGTGGTTTGCCCTAATTTATAGTATTGGTATCTTCCAAGTGGAAATGGAATAATTTGTTTTAATTCTTCACTCATCTTATTCCTCCCCTCATAAAAATACTACTATGTTTCTCTAATTTTATTTTGGTTTACTTACTCAGTCTTTTCGCTATTTGCGTGAACTACCCACGACTGAAGTCGCAGGCTTCCTGCTTCATCGACCGGACTTGCTGCTGGGGAATACCCCGGCAGTAGAGGTCCAGGTCTCCACAGGCATTGCCTTTTATCGGCTCGGGTCGTCCCAACCCTACTACATCGCCTATACACTTACTACCATTCCTAACTGGAGTAATCCCTGTTTCAGAATGTTTCTGGCTGCGTTCTCATCCCTGTCATGTTTCTGCCCACAACATGGACATTGCCATGTCCTTATTTTTAAGTCCTTTAGCTCTTCATTCCTATATCCACACCTACTGCAAATCTGGGATGATGGAAAACTTGATGGTATCTTCAGAAATATCCTGTTATACCATTTAGATTTGTATTCCAGCATCTCTACAAACTTTGACCATGATACATCCATAATACTTTTTGCCAGATGATGATTCCTCACAAGGTTTTTTACTTTTAAGTCTTCACAGATTATCGCTTGGTTTTCGCAAATAACCCGTGAAGACCATTTGTGTAAAAAGTCCATCCTGATATTTGTCACCTTTTCATACAGTTTTGCAAGTTTTCTTCTTGTTTTCTCAAAATTTTTGCTACCTGGCTTTTTCCTTGAAAGTTCTCTCTGTACTTTTTTTATTCTCCTTTCGTACTTCGTAAGAATCTTGGGATTTTCAACGTGTCTGCTATTGCTGTCCACAAAGAAGTCTTTGACTCCAAGATCCAGAGCAGTTGCAAAGTTTGCAGGTGTTTCCTTTATCTTCGGATTGTCTATTTTGTCTTGCTCTACTGTTATTGATACATAGTACTTCCCACTTGGCAATAGCTTTACAGTTGCTGTTTTGATTTTACCATTAAAAGTTCTGTGGATTCTTGCTTTTACCCAGCCAAGTTTCGGCAATTTTATCCTGCCCCAGCAGCGATTAAGATTAATATCAGTAGCTAATTTTCCAAAGTCCACCTGAATATTGTTATTTGTGAAGTTTGTTGTGTATGAAAAGTGATGTGATTTCTTTCTTTTGAATTTTGGATGTTTGGTTTGCTTTTTGAAAAATTTTTTGTATGTGTTGTCAAGGTTTATCAAAGCATTCTCAAGAGCAAACTTATCCACTTCCCTGAGCCATGGAAATTGTTTCTTCAGAACATTGTTCAGATGTTTTCGACATTCTGATTCAGTAGTTGAAAGACCTTCTTCTCTGTATCTTTTTTCTCTCCATGCAAGAAAAAAGTTCCATACGAATCTCACACACCCGAACGTCTTTGCAAGCTGTATTTGCTGTTCCTTGTTTGGGTATATCCTGTATTTGTATGTAACAACCATGTTAACTCTTCTCCTTCTGAGAGTTGATATACTCCTTGATTTGTTCTTCAGTGTTTTCGCTCACAGTTGCCACAAAATATGACGGATTCCATAAGTGCCCACCCCAAAGTTTTGTTTTAAGCTCAGGAAAAGCTTGAAATAATCTTCTGGCACTAACACCTTTCAGAGCTTTTATTAAATCAGGTATATAATGCTGGGGTGAACAATCTATTAAAAGATGGACATGGTCCTGATTTGTTTCCATTGCTATTATTTCGAAACCCTGTTCTTTTGCTATCTCAAAAAGTATTTCTTTTAATTTTGTATCTATTTCTCCCTGCAGAACTTTGTGTCTGTATTTCACACACCAGACCACATGATACTGCAGTGAATAAATGTATCCTCTTCCGTGATGAACTTGTGCCACTTTTATCATCTCCCCTTGCATATATTATATCATATGCAAAGGGAAGATTGAAATATTTTTGACTTTTTATTTACTTTATTGATAACATAATGATAACACCATTACTCATGTCTAAAGACACGAGAGTGCAGGTGCAGATTCTTCAACAGTTTCAAATCATCCACCTGCAGATTTTGAGCCAGCAGTAGCAACTCTTTTATATCATCGGTGGCAGGTTCTTTGTTTGCATCTACTGGAGTCTGCAATTTGCCTTTTGTATCTTGCTTTTCTGTAGAGCGCACATCAGTCCTGCACAGTAGATAATCTATGGTTACTCCAAAGAAGTCAGCAAGCTTATTTAAGGCTTCTGGGGTTGGTTCAGTATTCTTAATCCATACTTAAGATTTCTACATCAAGTCTCGAGAAATGTTTCTTATCAAAAGTGAATATCTTGTTGTTTCCTGACTTTGTTATGTGATGAGAAAGATACGCATCAATGAAATCAACGTTGCTTTCTTTGTAGCTTTTGAGTGCAAAAAGAACAACATCCCCTTCTTCTGCTTCAATACCATCAGAGCATATGAAAGCACTCAGAATATCAGCTATCTCCTTCCTTGGTATCTTATAAAACGACTCTAAAGTCCACACAACCTCTGCAATTGTGATTGGAGCAACAAGCAGTTTTAACTTTCCCTGTTCTGCCTCAAGCGTAATCTTTTGAGCCTTTTGAAAAAACTCCTGGTGGTCTTGCAAAAGAAATCGCAAAATAACATTTGCATCAATCCAAACCTTTTTCATTATTGTGTCCCCTTTACTCTTTTGTTCACCCATATTTCTTTTGTTGCGTTAGCTTCATGTTCCAAATCTGTGAACGCAACTGATGATTTCAAAGACCCACCAAGTTCTGATAGTTTTCTCTTCTTTATTACTTCAATTACAACTTTGCCGTCATCCTGCACAGTGAAAAGTACACTATCCCCTATTTCTCCTCCAATAACTTTCCTTATTTCAGCTGGTAATTGTACTTGACCCCTTCCTGTAATCTTCGACGTTGCCTGTATCATCTAAAACACCCCTCTGCCAATTGTTCTGAGTTTATTATAATCCATGAAGTTTAAAATTTCAATGAGTAGATACATTATTCAGTGAATACTGAAAAAATTAATAACTACAGGAAAAAGAATTTCAGTTCTCCTGCCGGACAAATGTCTTAGCGATATTGAGCAATATTTTAATTTTATCGCTGTCGAGAGTCTTTACAATGGAGAACAATTCAACAGCTTCTGGTGGCAAATCATCAAGAAATATAACTTTACTGGGCTGAAAAGTTTTTAAAAAGCTATCCAGTAACCTTATTTGTGTCGGACTTAATCTTACTACTGTGTTAATCAGGCTTTTGACTTCAGGTGGAATTTCAGGTTCTTTTTCAGCAAAAAAGTCAGCAAGGGTTATATTGAGTGCCTTACAGATATTCTCTAAAGTTGTAATAGTTGGCTGTTTTATTCCTCGCTCGATTTCCGACAAAGCAGATTGAGATACACCGGAAAGTTCTGACAGTTTGTATCTTGTCAGTCCATATTTCTCTCTTAATTCAGCTATTTTTTTTCCAATGTTCACTGGAGACTTACCTCCTTTTTGTTTCAGCTACATTTAGGTTACCACATTCGTGTTACGTTAATTAATCTATTTCGCAGACAATAAAAATTTTTCTATTGCAATAATTTCGCTTTAGTGATACAATTACTTAGTAGAGGTGAAGTAGATGATACCTGGAAAAAAAATCAAAGAACTAAGGAAGTTAAAAGGTTTTTCACAGAAAGAATTAGCAAAACTAACAGGTGTATCACAATCATACATTAGTGAGCTTGAAGCAGGAATAAAAACGAACCCGTCAATTAAAGTCATCAAAAGAATTGCTGAAGTATTAGAAATAGATATCTGTCAACTGGTTTATGAAAGGAAGTGAACAAATGGACATTCAAAGAGAAATAGAATTATTTGAAGAGTGGCTCAAAACTCATGCCCTTCCACCGCTAGCACAACTGTTGTGGTATAAGCTATTGATTTTAAGTCAACACGCCAGCAGCGATGGTTGGTTTTCGATAAGTAACCGGGAATTAATTCACACTGTCCAGATTTCTGAGAAAACATTGTTAGAAATGCGAAATAAGCTGAAAGAAGCAGGATTAATAGATTTTGTTATTGGTAGAAAAGGTGAACCTACTCGATACAGGCTTAATTCATTTATTAACTGCCATTTAAATGAATCACAGCCAAAAGATTCACTGGATATTTCCAGTGGAAATTTACAGTGGAAAAATACAGTGGAAAATTCCAGTGTAAGTTTACAGGGGAATTTTGCAGTGAAAAATTACATGGAATTATCTAACAAAAACTCAGAAAAAGCAGAAAAACAGGCTTCAGAGCAACTTGCCCCAAAGCCACAAAACCAAAGCCCGCAAAACGACAAAGATGTAAATATCAAAGATATTTACATCTTTGATATCAACAACAATAATACTAACACTCTAAATGATAATCAAGATAATTTAGAGATTTTAAAAGATAATAAGTTAACTAACGTTAACACAGAAGCGGGCTTAAAGGAACAGGAAACTACTGGTAAAGGTGATAATGAATCATTCCCAGAAGTTACTGACAGGCAGTTAATAGTTGAGCTTGTCAGGCAATTTGAGCAGATTATTGGCAAGCATGACAACAAGCATTTCCCATTGATTGGGAAACTCTACAATGATTATGGCTATGCTGAAGTTTTGTGGGCTTTGGACAGGCTTGAATGGGCACTTAAAAACAAAAAAGTTGAGAAACCTAAAGGGTATTTAATCAATGTTTTGAAAAACAGCAACGATAAGAAAAAGGAGAGTGAGGCGGATGGAAAGCGTAAGAAAGATAACAGAAAATATGGTGAGCTTCCACCAGATGACCCGTACTCAATCATCAAACCAATCAGGCTTGGGAAACAGCCAGATCCTGATGTCGACCCGTATGCATCACTCCCCGTTATTCGACTTGGACCAAGCAGTACAGCGTGAAGAAGTATGTCCTGTATGTGGCAGCAAGCTCTGGACTGAAGTTGAGATATTCGGGGTAGTGAGAAAACTTCCGTGTGCATGTGAATGCCAGAAGCAGGAATACAGAAGGCAACAGCAGCTTCAGGAAGCAAGAGAAAAAGCTCTGAGGCTTGAGAGATTGAGAAATTTTTCGCTCATGGACAAAAAGTTTGAGTCGTGTACTTTTGAAAATTTCAAGATAGACTCTGAAAATGAGCGGTTTTATCGTCTTGCCAGAAACTACTGCCAGCAGTTTGAAGAGATGAAAAAGCAAAACGTTGGGCTTTTGTTTTATGGACCACCGGGAACGGGAAAGACATTTCTTGCGTTTTGTATTGCAAACCATCTCATTGAAAGGTTCTACCCTGTTATTGCAGTATCCACGATAGGTTTTCTTGCAAAGCTCAAACAGCTATATTCACTATCAACCGGTGAGATGGAGATTGAAGTTTTGAACAATTTTAAAAACGCTGATTTGATAGTTTTAGATGACTTAGGTGCTGAGAGTTCTACTGGCTGGGCTGTGGAAAAGTTGTACATGCTTGTGGATATGCGTTATCGTGATGAAAAGCCGCTGATTGTAACCACAAACTATGGTCTTGAAGAACTGAAAGAAAAGCTTGGAATTCGCATTTTTGACAGACTTATAGAGATGTGCTGTCCTGTAGAGATTGGAGGCACATCCAGAAGGCTCAAATCTGCTTATCAAAAGGCTCAAGTTGTGAATAAACTTCTGGGAGAGTGATAGACAATGTCAAGGCAAACAGTAGAAGAACTTTTTGAAAATCTTTTTGAAAATTTGTTTTGTGATTTGGAGAGTGGTCTTTATGATTTTAAAACTTGAAGATGTAAGGAGTTATAAGGAAATGGAGTTTAATGTTGAATGTGACAGGGACATAATCAAGAATCTGTGTGAAACAGCAGAGTATCTTTACGGCATAGTCCTGGAAACACAGGAACTAAAACTGATCAGAGATATTTTGTATGGTGTTTCTGTGGAACAGCGCAATTTGAAAGACACACTCAAGAAGGAAGCATCTAAATTGCTAAGAAAAGGTCTGAAAGAAGCAGCAAACTATGCAGATACGATGGCTTTTATTGTGGATTTAAAACTTTGTGAGATTGAAAAATTAATTGCTAAAATTGAAGAAATTCTTGTAAAGGAGCGTGGTGAATAATGCCATACGTTTATTTCAAGGTAAGCGAGCAGGCAAAATGGGGTGTTGATGAGAACGGTAATTATGTGCCGGTGTATTCAAAAATTAACCAGTCTGTTGACACACCCGAAAAGGTAGAAGCTCTGCGTGTGCTGCTGGCAAATGTCATGCGCATTAAAAAAGAATACATCACTGTGATTGACAGAGAAGAATACATGCAGAACGTTGATGACGATGAAGATTTGAGAGATGAGGAGTGTGATGAGTAATGCCGAAACAAATAATAGAAGAGCTTGTGGAAAACCTGATTTATGATGCAGTTATTGAGCACAGAGAGGAACT
This sequence comes from Caldicellulosiruptor bescii DSM 6725, assembly GCF_000022325.1. NCBI lineage: Bacteria > Bacillati > Bacillota > Caldicellulosiruptorales > Caldicellulosiruptoraceae > Caldicellulosiruptor > Caldicellulosiruptor bescii. Next base: position 2,625,852 of record NC_012034.1, read on the forward strand.
TGAGAACAATCAGGAATGGTGCAGGACAAAAGAAGAGTTTGAGAGTCTTATCAGGGAGATAAAGGAAAACATTGATCCTTTGACTTCAACTGTTGAAGCTGGTGAAAGGATGCGTGAACTTATCAATCAGCTGTTGGATAGGCACATATACCTTGTTAATCTTGCGGAACTCAATAGCTACAGGAATGGTTTTCATGATGGTACAAGGTTAATTTTGAAGATTCTGAGTGGTGATATTTTTACCACTTGAGAAAAGAGTTGGAAAAGATGAATTTTGATTCGATATTGGAATTCACAACTACAGTTTTTGGGTTGCGTTTTATACCATGACATTGAACAAAATCACGCATACATTGTCTGCAGGGATACCCGGGAAGTTGCAGGGTTGTTAATGACCGTTGTCCCATCTTATCACATAATAGGTGATTAATAACTACTGGGGGATGTTGATATGAGCGAAACAAGGTTTTGCTGTCACTGTGCTGGTGAGTTGAGAAAGGAAAGTACAACAGTTGGATTTGGTTTTTACAATGTACCTATCTGGATGAAAAATGTGAAGGTTGATGTTTGCAGCAACTGCAAAGTACGGCATTTTGACGTTGCTTTATTAGACCTGATTGTAAAGTTAGCCAGAGAACTGCGTCAGGTCAATGATGAGCTGGGACTCAAAGTTAAAAAGGTTGAGATTGAATTTGAGATGGAAAAGGAGGAGAATAAAGATGTTTATCAAAAAGTTGAATGATGATGTTCTTAGAATTATTGGACAGTTGTACTCAATTGTTGCAGACGATTATGCAGATAAGGTATACAAGGAAGTTAAGGGGATTAAAATTCTTGCCTATAAAGTGGAAGGTGATACAAATCTGGTAAGAATTGATATCAAGAAAGTAGAAGGCGAAATAAATGGAGAGAGTTGTCAGGAAACAAAGCAGGGGGAGGTGAGGGAAGAATGAAAGATTTTTGTTTGCCGTATACTGCAGCAAAGGAAAGAAAACAGGAATACTCAAAAAGGATGATTAAGAAAAAGTTTTTAGCAGCATGTCTTCTGAAAAGGAGAATGCGAAGAACTGAAAGCTATGGTTCTGGGAGATGATAAAAATGGAAGGAGTTATCAGGAAACAACTGCTGTACAGAACCGGTGTTGAATACGGCGACTATGCCCTGAACCATGTCCTTGGCTGTGCTCACGGTTGCAAATATCCCTGCTATGCATTTTTGATGAACAGGCGCTTTAGAAACATTAGCTATGATGATTGGATAAAACCAAAACTGGTAGACAACACGATTGAACTCTTGGAGAAGGAGTTGCCAAAACTCAGGGGAAAAGCCAAGTACATCAACATGTGTTTTGCAACAGATCCTTTTATGTACAATCAGCCAGAAGTTATAAAACTCTCCTGCGATGTGATTGCACTCATCAACTCTTTTGGTATTCCTGTGCGGACATTAACCAAAGGCGTATATACATTGGTTGTAGCGAAAGTTTCGAATCATCCGGAGAACAGTTTTGGGGTAACACTTGTATCGTTGTCAGAGGAATTCAGAAGAAAGTATGAACCGAACGCAGCACCTGTTAGCGAAAGGATTAAAAGTCTTTTTGCAATGCACAAATGTGGTATCAGAACATGGGTTAGTATCGAGCCTTATCCCACGCCAGATATCATAGCACAGGACATAGATGAGCTCCTTGAAAGTGTCAGTTTTGTCGACAGGATAGTGTTTGGACGGTGGAATTATGGAAAACTCAACTATCCAGACCCGGACCGGTTTTATCGTGAGATGGCTTTTAAAGTGCTTGAGTTTGGGAAGAAGGAAGGGATAGAAGTAGTGATTAAGAAAGAAGTCAGGATTTCAGGATAAAAGAAAAGGCAGGGTTTTGTACCCTGCCTTTTAGCTGTTGAGAAGTGCTTTTTGAATTTCGTGGAAAGCCTGGTCTGCTGCTTCTGGAGTCGAAAAGTCAAAAGTAAAACCGGTACCGTCTCTAAACTCTACTTCTATTTTGTTACTGTTTGCTACTTTGTATATCTGGAATATTTCTTCTGGTCGGAAGATCCATTTATGTGTACCGCCCTCGCTGCTTGGCAACTCGACATACTTAAACATATTACCACCTGCCTTACTGCAAACTAGGACATGGGGTTACTTGAAGACAAGTATGATTGTCACAAATATTGCAGTCAGTCCAACCATTAAGCCAAGGGTCTGCCATTTGGTACTTCTCAGTTCTTTTGCAATATCCAGCTTAAAATTGGCCAATTCGGTGAGCGTCGATGTCTTGAAAGCGACAAGTTCATCTTTTACTTCTCTGACTTCTTTTCCCAACATATCAGACATGGCAAACCCTCTCCCTTCCCGCAAACTTTTCTTTGCAAACTGCCAGAGAAGGGGAGAGAATACTACTTCCGAGGGTATACCAGCTTTCCCTGGCAATCGTACACATAAACTGCTATAATATCAACATGTTCCTTAAGTTCAGGAAACCTTATAGCTGTTTCCAGATCGTTGTAGGTTCCTGCCTGAATTGGACCGTAGTACCCATCGGAAGTGTACCCCACGACAATTGTTTTGTACATCTTCATCATCCTCCCTGCAAACTTTTTTCGGCAAACTGCCAAGAGGGAGGAGGACTATCTCACAGGACGAAGCACACCGTAGTATACTGTCTGTCCCTTCTCGTTTAAGATGCGGTATCCAATGTAGCTGCCGGGAACATAAGAAAATCTCTCAATCAACTCTACTGGCTCGATGTTCCAGTTTTCGGGAATTCTCCAGTGGCTTCTGAGCCACTCAATCCTGCGAGTGTCCTCCTCAGTTCTTCTTCTCGGGTACCAGTCGTACTCGTATGGATAACCCCTGTGCATTTTTCTCTCTCCTTTCTGCAAACTTTGTTTTGCTAACTTCCAAGGCAAGGGTCTAAACCCTTGCCAGTAGCTTTTGCCTGAGAAAGGTGAGAAAGGCTGGTGTAACTCGTTTTTCTTTTACAGTACAGTAGTGGTTTTTGTAGTATAGTAAGGCTACTGCTTGTAAAAGTTCTTCAGTTATTTCAAACATGTAAATCGAATCTTGAACTGCAATAACTATTGAGCCAAGTTTTGCTGCCATCGCCAGTATTTCATAAAGAGGTTTGTGTGTCTTGTATGTCACTTCAGTGTCGTCTAAAATAATTACTGCTCTGCTGTACTTTTCAAGTATATCTCTAAATCTAGAATCCATGCCAACTACCTCCCGCAAACTTTGTATTTGGCTAACTGCCATGGCAAGGGACTAAGCCCTTGCAACGTTTCTGTAGTATGGATTTTCTACGACCAGAAAATTACCGCCAAGTCCTCGGCAGAGTGTTGTCTGGTCAAGTTTTTCAGCAGGTATCCAGCAGGTCCTTCCCGGTACTATTTGTTCGTAGTCATACAAGGATTTGAACAGTTCCTTGCCGGCAGCATTGTCTGCAATTACTGATAAATCGAAGAGCATGATGTAACGTGTATTACTATGTTCTCTCAAGTAGTTGCACACAGCCTCTCTTGCTATTTGTATTTTTGATTTTCTTGCCATGCAAACTACCTCCCCTTGCAAACTTTATTTTGCCAACTTCCATGGCAAGGGGTTAAACCCTTGCCAGATGCAGGAGATTCCTGAAAATATTTGATACTCTACTCCTCCTGCGTTGTGGAATGGGCAGGGCAAGCGGGAATACCAGTTTCTTCCCAATTTTTTTGAAAAGAAGACTGTTTGCAAGCATGGTATCTACCAATGCCTTTTCAAAAGGAGTAATAATGAATGTGGGTTCTTTCAAAGTGTATACTTTGACATCATCTTCACCCCAACCGTCACGGTTTCTTGGGATATAACGAATCTGGTCGTATCGCTGTATGATAGCTATTATCTGTTCTCGTATGTTGTCAGGTAATATAGCTAGTGCTGTAATTATCCTGCCGAAATCTAATCGTTCTACTTCCCATGGTAAATTTTCTACGCCACCTACAATGTTGCTTAATATATCTCTGTACAAGAATGCACAATCCAGAAGTTTTTTTACGCTACCATCTTTGAATACAAGAAAGACTTCTTTTTCGTAGTATGGAGAGCTTGTTTCAAGGTGGTACTGAATTCTTTTAGCATCCCAGTCAATCTTTACCCTGCCCTTTCTGCTGTACTTTTTAAGTATATCCCTAAATCTGGAATCCATGGCTAACTACCCCCTTACTGCAAACTTTGTTTTGCAAACCGCCAAAAAAAGGGGGCAATAAAAACGAAAAGCCCTGAGAAGGAAGCTTCAGCTTCCCAGCTCAGGGCTAACTTTCTTTGGCAAACTTTGATATTCTCTTTCTGATTTTATTATACCACAAAAACTTTTGTTTGCAACAACTTTTTTTCTGCTGGGCAGGAAAACTGCTTTGGGCTTTCGAGCAGGCTTTTTTTCAGGTTTCAGTACTGCAAAAGTCCAAAACCTGCTTTGTGATTGCCTTCTAATAGTGAACTACCATCCACCTGAAGAGGTGGAGACTTCCTGTCTCATCGACCAGACTTGCTACCGGAGGATAAATCCCTGGTAGTAGAGGTCCAATCTCCACAGGCGTAAATTCGGGTGGTCCCCACCCTACTTGTCGCTTATATATACAATCCCATAGTTTCTCAAGTTTTTCGCTGCATTTTCATCTCTATCATGGATTGTTCTACATTCAGGACATTTCCATACCCTATCCATCAAAGTTCAATGTCCTTCGCAAATTCGTAAGATATAAGTTCTTTTTTTGGTGTTTCACACCATCCCTTTTCTTTGTGTGACATCTCAGATATTTCCCTGCATGTTTTGTCTTTCAGCAAGTTTATAACTTTATCAATTATGGCAAGCTCTTTTTCATCAAAAACTGAAAGGTCATAATTCCCTGTGCTTTTGATTACAGTCTGAATTGCACCATCAGGCATTTCATATTGTTCCACAGTGTATTTGTCACTTGGATATGCTATTATTTCGTTGTATGCAAAATTCTCAATTACAGGACCATATGTGTATTTGATGTATCTCAATCCTGTTACCGAACGCAGTCGGTATTTGAAATGTAAAAAATCAATGTACCACAAAATTTTGTTTAGACTGCTCAAGTAGAGATTACCAACCTTTTCAGCAATATAACTTATCAAGTTCTCAAGTTTTTCAAAGTCAAATCTTTTAAACCCGTTATAAATATCTTCTGGATGCGTAAGTTCTTCAATAATTATTCTTTTCTTCTTTTCGCCAACTGAAGCACTTATTTTTTGTATCAACTTTTGATACGTTTTTGTAGTTATTCTTCCAGCATTATGAGCTTCTTCAACCTTTTCTTTGAAAAACTCTTCAGCCTGGAGAATCAACTTCAAAATGTCACTGTGTGATTTAGAAGGCAGAGCCCCTCGTTCGTATCTGTTTATTGTCATCTTGCCCCAGCCAAGAATTTGACCAAGTTCCCTTTGAGACAGGTTATACTTTTCTCTTATCTTCTGGATTTCTTCAGGTGTAATCAAACCTGTTAATTCTCTGTAACGCTGGTAAAGTCTTTTGAGATTCTCATTTTCGATGTCCGGTATGAACAGCTCAGTATTACACTCACCACAACGGGGAATATATTCTTCAACATTTACCTGTACACCTTTGTATTCTTTGATCAAATTCCTCTCGAGTTCGAACTCCACATCTTTTTTGCACTCCGGGCAGTATACTCTATTCATCCTGTTCACCTCCTTCTTGAGGTTCATCCTCGTGAAAAGAAATACAAACTACTTCTTCTGGTGGATTGTATCTCAACTTTATGTATATACAAACATCTAAATATCTACTGTTTTTGAAAATCCATATATCGCCTTCTCTATCTTTGTCATGGTCTTGTTCCGGTCCTTTAACATAATCTTCTGGAGCCAGATCCAGCAATATATCTCTCACATCGTCTATCAGCAACCCCCATTTGTGCAAAAACTCTATGTTTTTCCTTCTAAAAATAAAGCGCCATTTCCCTATTGTTACAAGTTTCTTGATTCCCAGTAGATAATTCCTGACTATTTCTTCCTTTAGCTTGTCAATCTTAATCGCCTTCTTTCGTACAACTTACAACGTCCTTCGCAATTTTATTATACCACACTATTTTTATTTTTGCCACTATTTGATGGCAGTATTCTATCTACATACATAAAAACAATGATTTAAGTTCAGCATATACACCCTCAAAAAACACCCATGAAAGCGGTTGCTTTTGCCCTACATTGAACGATTTTTGGGTAAAAGGTATTTTTATATATTACCTGCTCATTTGCAATGCGATTTTGAGCCTTTATTTGTTTTGCAAATTTGCAACTGCCAAAAACCCTTGATTTTGCTGCGTTTCTGGCTTTTTGTGTTTCCTGTCCGGGCTTTTGAACTGACCTGCCCCAGCCCGTACTGGCAAAACCTGTTTTCATGTGCTTTGCTTTTGATAGCGAACAAATGTTGGTCTTCCTCTGGGAACCGTCCCAAACATGAAGTTATGAACCTTCTGGCAGGGGATGGCTGCATGAAAAGCCCGGCTGAACTTTCCGGGTCTTCAAAAATGCTGAGCTTTCAAGCCTTTTGAACATGACAGTGGATTTGCAAACTAAATGTCAAAATTTAAAATTCTCCACTGTACAGCCATCTTTAGTGCATATAAACATAGGTCCTATTTCGCCACGCAGATGTTGAATTCGCATCTTCAGTTTAATTGTGACATTGTACACTTCGCAGTTTAGAAAGTTTTTGCAGTTTGGTTTCTTTTTGTTGATCGGGATATCATTATTCAGGTAATCACATCTCAGACATTGTCTTCTTTGCAGCTCATCCAAGAAAAATCATCTCCTTTTTGGATTCTAACTGCTACTGGGCAAGGAATATTTTCCCCACCCAGTAGTCTATATGAAAACAGGCAGGTCTAAAACCTGCCCGGTAGTTTACTCAAATTCTCTTTTGTCTATCACTGCATCACAGCGGTAGTATTCTTCTATCTCGTATTCGTCTTCTGAGAGTCTCTTCAAAATTGCTGTTAGTTTGTACTCTTTTGTATCATAGTATGCCATTTCTTCGCCTACTGGTGTGTCGTCGTCCTCAAGACATTCTAAGACAAACTTGAGTACAAGTTCTTTTGGTGGGTAGTCATCACAGTCTTCTAACAGATCTTCTGGTGGAAAGTATGGCGCAAAACAAACTTTTACTTTTCTGCCGCTTGGAAGGGTATATTCGTCAACTGCTCCTACCTATAGAGGTAGGAGCTTGCTCTACCTGTTTTTGCAAACAGGGAACATTAGGCTGGTTGACAAGCAGCCCTCTCAGGTTCATCTGCTGAACTTCCACAAGATACCTTATTGCTATATTCGTTGCGCCTACTATGTCAGCATTTTCTTCATAACCGCAGCGCTGACACTTAAATAGTTCACCATGTCCGGGGCGGTTGTCTTTCGATACATGTCCACAAACAGGACAGGATAGCGAAGTATACGAAGGGTCAACTTTGACTGAACATATTCCATTGTAGAGTATTGATTTGTACTCCAATTTGTTTTGTAGTTCGGCAAAAGGCCATTGTTCTGCTTGGCGGCGCGCTTCACTATCATTGCCACGATACGTTATCCTGTTTGTTCTGATCATGCTCAAATCTTCCATGACAAATAGTGCTGCCGGGTGCTTCCTGACAAGGTCCTTAGTGAGTTTATGTAGAAAGTTGGACACGAACCGTTTCTCGCTCATGCCAATCTTTTGGAGTTTTCTTCTGGCAGAGCGAGTGCCTTTTGACATCAACTGAGAGCGCAACTCGTGATAGTGACGCTTGGTACGTCTAACCTGGTCAGGAAGTGGTATAGTATATCTCGCACCAGCAGTTGACACTACTGTTACAATATTTCTCTCTCCAACGTCTATACCAGCAATTTCTTTGTGCAGTTTTTCGTCGATTTCCAGGGTTACTGGGATGTGCAGGTAAAATTCTTTTGATGGTTTATCATAGACAAGCACAGGGTCACCTATTTCGCCGTGTTTTAAATAGTTGTAGTGTTGTTTCCAACCGGTGATTCGAACGTTTTTAATTCTGCCATGGATGGAGGAAATGGATACGAAGAAGGTGTCTGTATTTTTGTCGTACTTGATGGAGAAGGTGCGACCGTGCGTGTAGTTTACTGTGAGAGTTTTTCGTTTTGGTGGTTTACTCCAGAATTCTTCAGCGGTACCACTATTGTTGTTGCTATTTTGCTCTCTGTACAGCAGGTTGTTATATTGTGCCCACAGGGTTTGGTATATGTCTGCAACTTGTCGGTAGACATTGATAGCCAGCTGGGAGGGAAGAGAAAACTTTTTTCTGATGGTTTTGTAGTAGAGTTTGTGTAGTTTCTTTACGTTAGTTGTTTTGTCTTTCAGATTTTCGGCTAAGACAAAGTTAATAGCACTGGTATATGTTTTTGCAGTTTCGATGAGTTTTCTTTTTTGTTCTTGTGACAGCCAGAGTTTAAATTTACAGGATAACGTTAACTTCATTTTCACTCACCGAGTATATTTTATCATGTGATTGAAAAAATATCAATCCCGCTTCCTCTCCAACCTGTAGAGGTTGGAGCCTCCGCGGGAATTAAACGGTGAAATTCTCTTGGCTCATTGACTTTGAAATATTCGCTGATTCTCGTATAATACTCAATTTCATAAATGTTGTTCGGGTATCTTCTGACTCTTGCTGCGATGTCTTTTTCAGTACTGTCAAAGAAAAAAAGTGGTGTTTCGCCATCTTCAAATGTTTGGTTGTCTAAATCATATTTTGCTATCTGTCTTTTAACAAATTCTAAAACTTCTCTGTCTTCTTTCAAACCTTCTGCAAACTTGACTGTTGCCATCTTCTATCTACCCCTTTCATAAGGTCTTATTAAAGGCAAAAGGGTGGAAAGCAATATTCAGGGTTGCTCTCACAACCCTTTTGCCACCACCTTATTGAAAGGGGATTTATCAAAAACCGAACAGGGTTAGCCTGTTCGGACTATTTTTCTTTAACGTCTAATACAGCATTGCATGGGAAGTATTCTTCTATGACGTATTCGTTTTGTGCTACTCTCTTGAATATTGCTGTTACTTTTCTGTCTGTAGCATCAAAATATGCAACGCTTTTGTTCATTGGAATCTTGTCTTTGTTTTTCTCTATACATTCAAGCACAAATTCATAAACGAGCTTTTTTGATGGCATTTCAAAGTCAAATTCGGATGGATCAAAGTCTTTGGAAAATCTAATCTTTATCATAATCATCTCTCCTTTCAATTGTTATCGCAGAGAAAACAAAAGGGTGGAGTTTCCCCTTTTGTTTTCTCCACCCTTCTCTATGCAGCATATTCTTCTTCCCAAACGTCTATAACCATTGTTCCTTCATGCGGTTCTGCAATATCATCCAGAAGTGTGATGATCTCTATGCATACATATAACTTTTCTGCCAGTACCCTTACCAGTACACTCTTCTGGCGAGTATGATTCCTTACCCAGCAGTAGGTAGCACTTGGGAAGTCTAATAACTCTGTTGCAAGTTCAAGTGTTCGTATTACGTCTTCAACTATGAATAACCTTTCTATCTCTCTTTCCTTTGAGTGCTTGCTCCATTTCAGGTAGCACTCAATACCATCAATGGTAACTTCGTCTGGGTAGTACATCTCTTCCACTCCCCCTCGCTTACTCTGGTTGGCTAACTTCTAAGCAAGGGGGAGTTTGCAGTTCATCGGGGAGTGGAAGAGACCTTGTTTGCACCTTTTGTTATTTATTATACCACGTTTTTTGGTTTTGACACCATGAATTTTTATCACTTTTCAGCACATTTGAACTATCTGCAGTGTCTGTTATCATTCCCCATGCAATAATCATTACAATTGCAAAAATGAGAACTATTATCAGGTCATATACGACTACATATCCTGTTATTTCGTTGCTTACTGCGTTGTAAAAAGAAATGTTTGAAAGTTTAGTTGCTTTTCTGAACTTTTCTAAGTACTCCTGTATGTGTTTATCAACTTGCAATATTGCGATAACTCTTTTGTCAACTCTGTATGGTTGCTGGAATCCTTCTGAGTTTACTGGGAAGATGATGTATGAGTTTGTATCGTCTTTGAACACTACTATTTTCTCTGCGCGTATCAATCCAAGAAGCTGTGGTACATCTGCTTCCCTAGCTTTTCCAACCATGTACAAACTCTGAGCACTTTTGAGCATGAAATTTTCGATGTATATTCTGTTAACCAGCGACAGTATGCTGATACAAAGAGCCAGAAAACCGATTTCCATAATTAAGAGAGTTATTAGCTGTTGTTTGCGACTGTACAAAATAACCGCCCCCAGAAAAATTAACAGGGCAGGAAAAAAAACAGACCTGCCCTATCCTGTCACAACAGCTTGCTTTAACATTTTGCCTGCCTTGAAAACAGGTACCTTTGTTGCCGGAATGATGATTTCTTCTCTTGTCTGCGGATTTCGACCTTTTCGTTCTGCTCGTTGCCTTACTTCAAATGACCCAAATCCTACAAGCTGGATCTTCTCGCCTTTGGAAAGAGCTTCTTGAATACTCTCAATTAGTGCGTTCAGTGCTTTCTCGCTGTCCTTCTTTGTGAGACCGCTCTTCTGGGACATTGCTTTGATAAGTTCTTCCTTGGACATTGATTATACACCCCCATCATTTGTTTTTATTTCAACAGGCGTGTTCGCCTGTTGCTCGTTAATAACAAACAGTGCTATTATCTTGACCTGGTCAACCAAACTGTGCAAAATTGCACAGTATTGGCGGCTGGGGTATTTGTAGTCCGCCTTTCAAGCTTTCCCGACCCCAGCAGGCGGTATTTGGGAAAGCCATAGCCCCTGCCCCAAGAAACAGGAACTTGCGCCCTTACAGGTCTTCCCCACTTGCCCTGAAATCAAAAGCGATTTCAAGACAGACATATCACGCAGGACTCTGTCAGGGGAGAGTGGCGTTACCACCGCCTTATACTCAACAAATTTTCTTTTGTGTTTTATCACTGTTACTTTTGTGAAATTTGTAAAAGTAATACATACTCAACACAAAACCAACAATACCTATGAATGCAAGGAAGAAACTGAAAGCCCGTACAGTGAGATAATACAGATTGTTATCTATACCACGCAGTAGAACAAGCATAACGAATATAGGTATTGATAGGAGTACACCAACAACCCAAACCAGAAATACATTCTTCACATTTATCCCTCCTCTTTTTGCCCTTTTCGATAAACTTACCTTATGTTGTTTTTTACCTGTTGCTGACGTTTTTCTGCTACTATATCAAATGTAAGCATGAAAATGAATATTATGCTAAGCACTACAACCAGAGGCAAAGTTACATTAAGTTTGCATAACTCAGGGTTATATAGAAAAGACAGAGCAATGAAGATAAGAGGCGGTATTTCAATTGTGTAAAAGAGAAACAGCGTGCTCGTGTCTACTGGAAGTATAACCCTGACTATACCATCAATGAGTGCTATTATCCCAATTGTTATTACCGTCAGTATCATCAGTTTTGGGTTCCTGTTGTATATATTTATAATTGCGCCCTTTTGAGATAGCATCGTTACTAAAATGCTGCAGCCGAGGAACACCTTTATCAAAATACTAACAATCCTTTTTTTCACCCTAATCACCTCCCTGCTCTAAAGCAAATACAACCGCTATTGATTATTTTCTTGAACAGGCATGATTGTCTGTTATCTCTTATTCCCAAGTGAATTATACATTTCTATTTAAAGTTATACCACGCTTTTAAAAAATTTCCCCCAGCTTTTTAAAAAACTCACAAAGACTTTGCTATGTCCTGCCACACCTGTTCTTTTCGCCATGCCTTCCATTCGGTGTTCCTTTTGCTTCTGGGCAAGCAATATCTCTCCTTCCAGTAACTTGCAAGGTCAGAAAACGGATAGTCGAAGTATTCGGGTTCAGTTGTATCAGGTGCTTTGACGTACTCCTGCAGGTTTTTAATCAGTGGAAACACGTATACTTCTCTCTGCACACCGTGGGTTACAAGTTCAACTTCAATCCCTTCTAATTTTAGCTGTCTTGCCAGTGCCTTTGCAAGTCGAAACTTGTAGTTTGGTCCGTTTCCGTAGCCACTTTTAACTTTCACACCCTTACTTTGCAGGTATTCTCTTGCTTTCTCGCACAGACTGCTGGTCATGAACAGTGTACCCTGTCCTTCTGTGTACCCCACAGGTATGCAGATGAGATTGTCTTTGTATTTGACTCTATTATAGATGGAACTTCTGCCGTATGCTGATGTTGTGGTTAGCATGACGAGGTCTCCATCAATGTTGTTACCTTCTATCTCTGTTGTTTTGCCTTCATACTTTTTGCGATAAACCTCTCTAATTTCGTTTGAAACTGCTGCAAGGACCATGAGTTTGCCACCCAGCAGGAAATTATATGGCGGCAGGGCTCCCAGTGTGTATATGTCCATTGTGCGATTCAGTACTTTCAACTTTTCAGGTCCTTTTGAAAGTCCCAGGTATTCGTTTCTGGCTTTAAGCCCCAGTACTGGCGACTGTAACCCAAGTATTCCTATTAGTTTGCCGTTGAAATTGTCAAACACCAGAAACTTGAGTCGTCTGCCATAACCTTCTGTGTACGGCGAGCTCCAGGTAAACCGTGCTGTTTTGAATATGTTGTTTTGTAAATCGTTCTCTACTGGGATGAGAACGGGGTTTATCTTCTCAGGTTCTACTTCCCAACCGTCTGCGAAAAATGTGTGTATGATCCTGTACCCTTCAGCTTGTAAAAACTTGGTATGCTTCCTTATCTCATCGTTCCTTGCAATCTCGTGAAGTTTTCTCATGCTCTCTTTGTCTGTTACTTTTAAGTACTTTTGGAACTTCTCAATCTCTTGTATAATTTCTTGCTTGAGAACTTCTGTATACTCAGCAAAGCAAAGTTGATATACTGCCATGCTCATCTGTAGTTTCTCCTTCTCTGGTTGCTATTATTGTTATACCACGCTTTTTGATTTTTCACCCCAAAAAAAACAAAAAGCTCTGGCTTTTACAACCAGAGCTTTAATTTTCCCTGCTATGGATTACCAAAAATGTTTTCTGGTTTTTTGCATGCAACAGTTCCGTCTGTACCTGCTAAAAACATTAGTATCTCACCTGTTATCATCGACTGAACATGCCCCGTCAGCCAGGTTTCATATCTGTATTTTGGTTTTTGAAACTTTTCTATAGTTACTGGAAAAGGTTTGATAAGTACTCCTTTACTGCCAGCCGGAAGTTTTTTTAACATTCTTAAAACTCTGTTTGTAAATCTGTCATCTTTCAATGTTTTTTCTGCCAAATGCAAATAATCGTCAATACTCTCAAACAAAATCTTTCGTGCCATGTTTACATCACTCCCTGTTAAAGTCTACAAAAACAAAAAGCTCTGGCTTTTGAAACCAGAGCTTTTGTTTTTACATTTCTGTAGATACATTTTTCTTGCATTTTACCCGACTACTAGATATATTATATCACTCTATGTCTTCTTTTCCAAGCTATTTTGATTTTGATAAGCAAAATCTGTGCTTTCGTCACAAAATCATCTACTTTCTTCTGCCATGCCGGTCTCTTGTCATACCTGTCCAGTAGTTCCCTTGCCGGTATGAGTTTCGTCTGCAATGTTATATCACTCCCCTTATCTCAATATTCGCTGTATCGTACCAAAAATCCTTCTCTTCTCAAGATCAATGCTCTGAATCTGCACCACCACTCTCGTCCCAATAGTTGGTATTTCCCTTGCATTTGAATACGGCGGACACAGGCACTGTTTACCATCGTCGAGTTTCACCAGAAATCCAAAATGTGCAATGGCATCTACTGGGGCAACAATAACCTGACCTACCGTTACAGCAGGTGGTGTGTCCCATGGGTTCGGGTATGCCTGCTTTACGCTTATTTTCGGTGGGTCTTTGCTTATCACCTTTGCCTTGACTCTGTCTGCTATCTTGAAGTGTCTTCTCAAATCATTTGTGTAATTCCACAGCATTTCTTCTGCCGGTAGAGCAAATTCATAGCCTAACACTTCTATGAATGCATTTCTCGGCGTTACCCCTGTTATCCTGCCCTCAACAATATCACCTTCCTTTACTTTCTCCCAGATTTTTCTTCGCTTCTCCATCGCTTTTACCCTTGAAATGTAAAATCTGCCATTCTCCTGTGCTATCACTACAAACTCAATCAAAGCTCCAAGCAGTGCATCTGCTTTGTTCTTTACCTGCTCCTGCAGTCCAAGTTCTGCCTCGTCACAGTACAGTCTCAGTCCTTTCCATTTCACAACCGCATACCATTTGCCGTTTTGCTGCTCTTTTGTTATCACTTCCCCCAGTAGAATCCTTCCTGTTTTTAAAGCCTGCTGAAGTTCATAAATTCTTTTGTCTGTTTTTATTTGCGTGCTTTGCATTTTACATCTCTCCCTTCCTTGCAAACTTGTTTACTTATATTGTCAATAATCCACTTTCTCCGTTCCAGTTTTTGCGTATTCCTATTTTGAGCACTGGATACGCTTCTTTTATCCGTCTTGCCATGTCTGTTACTTTTGTCAGTTCAGGTGGCTTGAATTTACCAGCTGCTTGCCCCTTGTATAGCCGTAGCGTCCAGTATAAGTTCAGATTAGCGCAGGATTTCAAAAACTTCGCTATTTCTATCAGTTCGCTTTCTTCTGTGTCATCGAATATTATCGTGCGCACTTCGACTGGAATATCGTACCACGATACCAGGCTTATACTCATCAGTGTATTGTTCAGGTATTCATTGCTTTTGTTCCCTGTCCCGGTAATTCTTCTGAACCTGTCTGGTCTTATGCTTTTTAAATCAATTGCCCAGAAATCTGTGTAGTCTATCAACTGCTGAACAAATTCCGGGTCTGACCCGTTGTGTGCTATGCTGACCCTTCCTCCCTTCTTCTTGACATATCTTGCTATCACCTTCGTGACTCCTTTAAAACAACACGGGTCGCCACCAGACAGTCTTATCGTATACCCCTGCCTTAAATGTTTGTTGACTTTCCTAGCTATTTCCGAAAACTCCACCCACACGCTGCCTTTGATGTATTTGCCTTCCTTACTGTGCCCGTTCCTCTTGCAGTATGTGCATGAATAATTGCATCCCCCAAACGATAGTATCTTCATCGGCAGTGGTGTAGTGGTATATCCTGTCTTCTCTAAAAAATTTGCATACCTCACTTCTTCAAAAATTTCGCCTCTATAAGGCAGTACCGGTATCCTCACATTGTCCACCTGTCTCAACCTCCCCAAAAAAAGAAAGTCCTGAAGTTTTCGTCTTCAGGGCTTATAGTAATTCGTCTTCCCCGGTTTCCTTCTGTTCGTTCCCTTCTGAACCATCTGCATTATTCTCTGGTGGTGTCGTAAATCTATTTTGTGACTGGTCAGCGTTTATCTGTGATTGTGCTCCTGCGTCGCAAACTTGCCCTGCAGTTGTGTTTCCAGTAACTTCTGCTGCCCACGGTCTCAAATAGTCTTTTATTGCCCGGATGGTTAATTGTTTACTCTCCTTCAATTCGCTTATGTCAACTTTCTCTACTATCAACGGTTTGTGTCCCCTTACCATCACTATCGCTTTCTCGTTCTCAAATCTCAGCACTTCATCCTGTGTCAAAAGTTGTCTTTTACCAACTGACTGTGTTATTCGTTCTATCTCTGTCAGACCTTCCAGTCCGCCCTGCCTTGATACCGACCGTGTGTGTATTGATTTCGTGCCAAGCAGTTC
This sequence comes from Caldicellulosiruptor bescii DSM 6725, assembly GCF_000022325.1. Taxonomy (NCBI): domain Bacteria; kingdom Bacillati; phylum Bacillota; order Caldicellulosiruptorales; family Caldicellulosiruptoraceae; genus Caldicellulosiruptor; species Caldicellulosiruptor bescii. The sequence continues at coordinate 2,641,598 of NC_012034.1, forward strand.
CGATACATACTCCGCCGTCTTCAAATCGTTCGCCCCCAGGAAAAACTTTGTGTCACAACATCCTATTATGTTTTCCCAGTCCAGCGGGTATATCTTCTCAAGCTGCCCTAAACTCTGAAAGATAATACTGCAGTGCAGTCTCCTGGAACGAATCGTCGCTATCTTCTCCTGAAAATCCGGTATCTCACCAATGTTGGGAAACTCATCTAACAAAAAGTACACTTCCCTTGCTCTTATCTCTGGATCTGTTGTTGTATCGTGCAGGTTCACAAGCTTGATAAACAGGAAACTGAAAAACAGTGAGCTCAAGAAACTGAACGCTCTATGTGTGTCGCTTATGATACAAAAGTACGCTACCTTCCTTCGCTTCGGTGCTTCTAAATCTATGTCACTCACTTCTGTCATTTTTTGGACAAGCCTGTTCTGGAATACCTGCAACCTTGTGCCAAGTCCTATGATAACACCAGTTCTTACCTGTTCACTTGCCTGTGCAAATATGTTGTACGCCATCTTCGATGCCCTGTCGTTTGGTATATTCATAAACATGCTCTGCAACCCTGCCATGTTCGTTGTCGCTAAAAGCCTGTACAGTTCACCCAAATTCTGTCCCTGCGCCGGTCTCGTCTCCTTAATGTACAGCACCAGCGCCTTGAGCAGGTTCAGCTCCGCCCTGTCCCAGAACGGGTCGCCACCTGCCTTTCTCATCCCTGCCTGTGTGTTCCTTATCACTACATCCGCAAATACCGTCGCATCCATATCATCTGCTACTGCGTCCAACGGATTCCACCTGTCAGAACATTCGATGTTGACAAGATTTAAAGCTTTTACGTCGTACCCCTGCTTCTCTAACCATACTGACATGTCCTCAAAAAGTTCGCCTTTGGGGTCCGTTACTATCATGCTCTGCCCCATCTTCGCTATCTGCACAATGTTCGGCCTCGCAAACGTCCTTGACTTCCCTGTTCCCGGTGCTCCAAAGATTGCTATGTGCTTGTTATACTTCGTGTCTGCTGGCAGCACTACCCTCTGTCCTTTTACCTTCCCCAGCAGTATCCCTTTTTGCTCGCTCCCAAACTTGAATACCTTTTTTGCTTCGCTTTGCTTCATCCAGTCTGCTGAGCCATATGTGTTCCTCTCATCTGCTGGCACTTCCTTGCCAAAATGTATCTTCAACTCGTCTCTGTATGCAAATATGAATACTCCTGCTACCACCAGTAGGACAGTAGCAACACCAAGCCAGATTCTCAAAACTGCTGGACTGTGAAATACACTGCCCAGCGCTGCTACCGGGTCGGTCTGTATCACTATCTTTGGACTCTTCCCTGCCATAATCTGTTCCCATGCGTCCTGTGATATCGCACCGCTGAACATCCCTATCAAATACGCCATTATCAGGTAGTAAATTACCAGTATCGCTACAATTCCAAGTGCTTTCTTCATGCTATCAACCCCCTATACCTGCATTTCGCCAAGTTTTGTTTGGCTGCTGGGTTGGCTACTGGGTGTCGATTCATACCCGACTATGTTCAAAAACTCCTGCAGTGTGATCGTTCTCAAATTCGCCTGTATCCCTTCAAACCGCCACTCCTGACCTTTTAAACACAGTATCTCTGCTCTGTATGGACTCGATTTCAATACGTTCTCTACTGCGTTCTTCCCTATCATCTCACCGTCTATCCCAATATATACTAGCTTTCCGCCTGCTTCAAAATCAAACAGTCTATTTCTACTGGGAAATGCATTGCTGTAAACTGCTGTTGCTATCCTGTGCTTCCATTCCGGTATCCCTATTATCACGTCCATTATCTGCAGTCCCGATTCGCTCAATGGCAGTGTGTGCAATGCCTGCACCCTCAATCTCGTACTGTATTTTGTCACTACCTGCAAAAAGTCTTTTAGTTTCTCACCTTCGCATAAAATAACAAACCTGTGTATATCGTGCTCGACCAGTTCGTCTATGTCGTCTATCATCTCAGATAATACTTTCATGCTCGCTTTCTGTGATACCTTGAATATCGCATAGCCTTTCGCCACCCCAAGCACCTTATTCTTGTCGCTTATCTCCTTCTTACCCCGCTGTTCACGCTGTTTTCTCGATTCACTCTTTAAATCCCAGCAGGTTGTAAAATGCGGCATAATGTATCTCCTAAACCCTACCCGTACTACGTTCTTCCATCTTCCTACCATCTCCGGCATCGACGGGTTGCTCAATGGCTCAAACTTTAACCCATACTCCTCTTCTATCAACCTTGCACCACTTTCTGTCAGCGTTATATTGTTCCAACCCACTTTCTTCAATATCCCTTCGTCTATCATCTTACCTATCCTGTTGTATATCGCCTTCTTGTTCCTGTAAATCTCTCTCGCCATATCATATGACACCATCTTGAATTTCACTACCATCTCAAAAAATGCTTCGTCTCTCTTGCTTAATTCCAGCACTTTACATCACCACCATCTAATGTTGTTGCCTGCTTCTGGCATGTTCTACTGGTTACTACCATTAAACACTGCCAGTTTGCCTATGGCAGCTATACCATCTAATGGCGTCTGTGCTCTTTAGCAATGACTACTGGGTTGCTACTTCGGTGCAGGGAAACTCTTCCCTGCACCTTTCCCTTTTGCTCTTGTCCGGAGTTTTTTGGAACTTCTGAAACATCCCAAATTGTGCTCAAAAAAATACTATGGATTCACATATAGAAAACCTACTTTCATAAGTTTCTTGATTTTCTTTATGCTTTTCCATCGTGCTTTCTAATATGGAAAGTAAAAGATTAACTTTAACTAATTATAGCAATTAAGCCATTATTCTACTGGAATTTTGTTTGCTACTTCAATGTTAGGTTTTGCTGTTATGATTTTATGTATGTTCTCGGGGTGCGTTACTTTTATCAATGTTTTGCAGTACACGTTGTCTATAGGGAAGCCGAAACAACTGAAGGACATATGGTACATTGTGTCTTCGGGGATGATACCACTTATGACCAGTGCGTCTATTAGAGTCTTCATCATTCGGTTATCTGTATCCGCCTTAATTGAAACGCTGTGTGGTACATAGAATTCAAAGACTATATGAGCTTTTTCGAAGTATGGTTTTTCTGGCAGTTTAGACAGGGCGTTATATATCATTTCTTTCCATTTCAGTGTATCTGACTGAGTAGCGACTTTGTAGACAGGTGGGACGTCGTAGATTAAGATTATTAAGATGTCGTCTTCGTATTTTGCTTCGGTTATGTCCGATAAAAAGGTAGTGTCAATTTTGTAATTGTGGATATCTTCGATGATGCTTGCGTAGAATTTAACTTTATACTGGATTTCAAACAGGCTTTCACGTATCTGGTAGACAGAAAATTCCAGTTCTTTTGTCCATTTTGTGAGGTGTTCAATAAGTGGTATGAAATCGTTCGGAATATTACTCATCTTGATTTCTCTCCTTTCTGCAGTTTTTCTACAAAAAAAATAAGGCAGGGTTTAAGCCCTGCCTTATACTATGAGAAGGCGTTGAGGAATGACCTTACAACCTTTTTATTCTTTGCAAGGTTGTTTTCTTTTTGATTTTCACTACTGGAAGGCAGATTAACAGGTATTGTGTTCAGTTTAATACTACCTGATACGACTGCTTTGGTTGCGTAGTACAGCTCAAGTGCGTCGAGAATGACTCTGGTCTTGTTTTCTTCCTGCCAGATAGGATGTTTTTCATCGATTTTAACTGACAGAGTCTTTTTCATTCCAGACTCACCTTTTCGTAATACTGTTTTAGAGCTTTTGTTACCTTAGTTAGAGACACCTTGTATTGCTATTTTGTATTACTGGAAGTAAAAAATCGAATAAAAAATTCATAGTAGTAATACAAAGCAGGCATTTGACATTCATCCATTTCAGTTATATCAAAGTTTACAGTGGTATTACTCATCAAGTATACTGAGCAGATTCAAAAATCCTTTTGCGTTTGCGAACTGTGCATTGTTGATGACCTGGACATTTTCAAACTCTTTTTGCAGAACAGCTGCGATATTGAAAGCGCCACCACCTGCCACGAATACACCATCAAATGTGTCAAAGCCACGTTGTAATTTTCTTGAAATAGACTGGACAATGTCATTTGCTATAGTGTTGAAGACTTCTTTTTTTTGTTCTTCGATGTTTATTTTTCTGCCACGTACGGATATCTGCGAACGCTCATGAATATCGAGCAGAAGATTTGTATCGTAACTGACTCCATATTTTCGTTCGAGGATTATGCTGAGCTTTTCAATAGCCATTGACATACCTTTGTCAAGTGTAAAGCACAGTTCGAGAAGTGGATTGATGTTGTTTTCATTCACTTCTACAACTATGACATCAGTAGTTCTAAAACCTATGTCCAGAACGCAATAAATTCCTTTTTCAATATTAGAGTCGATAGAAAACAAGGCACCAACACCCTGTGGAAAAACTTCGCACCTTGTTATGTGGTATGTGTGTGCCACGTTGTTGCTGTCAACAATTATCTCTTCTGCGAACTCAAAATAGTCTCTGACTTTCTCTTTAAGTTTTGGGTATAACATAAGTGGCAGACCAAGACCAAGTTCGATTTCTCTGTCGCTATCAAGAGCCATAAGTGCTGTTAGAATGAGTAACTTGGAAAACTCTGATACAAATCTGTCGTCTGAGAAACTTGTTTCTGTTATCATGCAATGAGTAGCTGCTTTTCCTACTGCGTAAGTCTGGTTCATATAAGTTATGAAGTATTCACTGGTTGGTTTAAGTCCTATATCGGTTAGAAAAGTTTTTGCTACTGCGGATGGGAAAATCACTTCTTTTCCTTTTTCATTTACTGCCTTTGTAAAACCAAACCCAACATCAACGGCACATTTCATAGTTATCTTACCCCCTTTTAAATTTTTGCTGCCGATAAAATAAAAAAGCCTGTGAGAATGGAACTTTTCTCACAGGCAAAAATTTTTCTGTGTTCGGTTTTTTGTTCGCATTTTATTCTGGTATACTGAGATTGAGTAGTTAGCCAGATTAAAGTTTGCGTTATTAAAGTTTGCAAAAACAGTGGGGGGTATTCTCCTCCCCCGTGAGTATAACAAGCCCTGATTAGAAATCATAATCAGGGCTTTTGTTGTTTATCTGAACTTTCTTTAAAAGTCCTTTTTTAATCACTTTTTGTTTTATCTCTTCCCATTCCTGTTTTGTAATCAGGCAATCATGGACAGGTACCATGAAGGTTATGAGTTTGTTGTCAATCCAGTCAGCGTATGCAACTCCGTTACAACTTCTCACAACTGACAGGAACGTTTCCTTGTCAAGTCTTAAGTTTCTAAACCCGGCATCTCTGAAGTAGTACTGAATGTCTTTCATTATTTTCTCAGTGAACCATATCTCAAGGTTGATGTTTTTATCTTTATACTCAAGGTACAGAACAGCAAGCGGGTCCACTGCAACAAGGTATCTGTCAATAAAATCCCACAATGAGCGGTTTAAAAGCTGATTGTAATGCCGTGTGCAGAACCATGCCGGTGTTTTTGAGAGTCTGTAGTATGCTTTCTCCCCGCAGACTGAACAACGCATATTGTCAGACACTTCATATTCAATTCTCTCTCTTTTTGAGTCATTTTTGGGATAAAGTAGCGCAATTCTTGCTCTATCGAGTATATCAACCATGTCGTTCATAGTATATACTCCCCCAATCTTTGCTTGATTTCTTCCCATTCCTTTTCGGTGATGATATACTCGTCGTTGAACTCGTCCAGAAGGTAGGCAAATATTCTGTCATTAATTACATCAGCGTATGCGACTCTGTCGTAAGACCTGAGCATCGTTAGAAATATTTCCTGATTTAACGTTTCCTTATCATTGAGCAAACCCATTGCTTTAAGATATTCTTCAGTTTCCTGCAATACATCACTGACTTTTCCCACATATGAGACTTTTACTTTCCTGTTTTCACCAAAAACTACTGGTATTTCTTTTACACTGTTGCTGTCAAGAATATTTTCGATGACATAGCAAAAAGTGTTTGTCCTGATAAAATTGTAATGTCTTCTGCACAGATAAATTTTTTCATCTCCATCTTCGTATACAACCACATACTCAGCATTTTCGATGCATTCTGGATCGGAGCACAGTTCTTTCTCATTCCCGGGTAATTTAACCACTTTAGCATAGCATTCGCCTATATCCACCATCACATCAAATGGATTAAAATTGGGGTTGTTATTTTGCATATTGATGTCTCTCCTTTCGTATGCTGTTTGTTTAGAAAATACCACAGCCAGATTGCAAAAACTACTGGGAACGTACTTTCACAAAAACAAAAACCCTGCTACTGTTTCAAAGTAGCAGGGCTGCAGGTTTTAAACTTTGAATATAAACGCTTCTGCTGCACTTGCGTATGGGTGTCTTTTTGCAAAGTATGCTTCAAAACTTTCAGTACTGTGGCCAAGTTTTTTTGCGGCTATTACTTCATTGATATTGAGCTGTTTTCTGGTGATATCTCTTTCATGTTTAAACGCCCTGTGCAGATTCATTATTGCGTCCGATTCTTCGTCGGTTAGTGTGTAACCTTTTTGACTCAGATACACAGACAACCTGCTTGCATCACCGTTTTTTATCGCTTCAGTTAACATGTGTCCCTTCCCTTCTGCTGTTAGAAAGTTCGACAGTGAAGACAGGTTAGCAAAATCCTGTTTGTACTCCTGGTTGTTTGCAAGTCTCTGTAAAGTGGTTAAATCTATTGCCTGTCGCATTTTTGTGCCTGCGCCAGCCGATTTCAAGACCCCACCTGCTATGTGAGCAAAAGCAGTAAAAGCGGGGTTATCATGCTGAACAACTGCTCCTATGTTTTGTAGCATACTGCCGGTTGCATACAGCAAACTTTTACCTGTAAGAGCAGCAAGATTCTGTACAAAAGCTTTTCTTGTAAAATCTGTGTCTGCATAAATGTTTCTCGTTCCTCGAGTTGTAAACGGTTGTGATGAACTGATTCTGGACACAGTGCTGAAATCTACAGTAGGTGGTGATGTAGCAGGTACACCTGAAGATCCACCCATAGGTATTGCTCCACTTCCGAATGGTTTGCTGCGCGAAATTCCACCCTCTGCAGCTATACCACTGCTTCTGTCCGAACCACCTGACGGAGTTTTACCTGGACTGCTGCCGGACTCGTATCCTGTCGAACCTGAACCATAGCTTTCTTTCCCACTGCTTCTGGAACCTGAAAATGCTCTGGAAAAAGCATTTGTGGTGCCTTTTATCATCGGAAAAATACCGGTAAAAAACGGATTTGCAAGATGTTCTTCGTCCACACCGCTTACACGCTGGAACCAGTTTTGCAGCATGTTTCTCAGCGTACCGCCCAGCTGTGGAACCATCCACATAGCAAGAAGCGTGAAAAGCCACCCTGTAAGATCAAGTGAGTTTATAAGGTGCAGGACTGCCAGCAGGGAAAAAGCATAGAAAAACCCCATCGACGTATTTGTAATTATTTCACCGAACCATACGTTCATAACGTTCGAATCTTTCTTTATACCCCACATCATTGCTGCTATTGGAGTGAACAAGAAGAATACACCAAGTACTATTTTTCTTATAAGGAAAATCATATTGATTTTGAAATACAGGTAAGCGTACATGAGTTTAACAATTGCAGTATTCAGTAGATTCTGAGTATCAATTTGTGAAATAAAACTGTCAATATCAGAGTTTGCGATATTACTGTCTCCCATATAGCTGTATTCCAGTGCTACATATCCGTGCAGTACATTTGTAAGACTGACAAAAAACTTGTTGAGGTACACAAAAATGAGCGGACACGCAGCTACAAGCAAAACAGCTTCAACCCATGTATAAATTTCTTCCATCATATCAGCTTTTTTTCTAGCACTGTAACCGAACGTGATCATCTGAATACCTGTTTTGCCTACCATGATGATGATAAACGCAGTTGCAGCAAGTGTTACAAGCCAGTAGAAACTGAGCATGAATTGAAATTGTTCTGCTGTAAAAACAGAGTTATTAAACAAAAGTTTACTCATGGGCTGGAACCCTGCTATTTGACCTGCGTACGTTATGAAGTCTGTTATACCATTAAGGATAGCGCACACGCCTAAGATTATCCATGAATCTTCCTTCCCGTCTGTTGCAGTTGTTGTTTGGCTGACAGGCGGAGTAGAAGTCTCTGGTAGTTTAAGAGTGTTGTAGAACTTTTCCTCAAGTCCTGCTATAAGTCCGACGAATGTTGTGAGCAGGGTAAGAATTATACAACCGACAACAACATATTTGAGCCAGTCATAAGTTTTTGCAGTTTCTTCAGAACTTCTAGCTACAATGAATCTGAGTCCAATTACAAGTACAGTTATAGCAGCCAGAGCAATACCAACTATTATAATTTTCCCTGACAGTTCACTTATGAGACTTCTGGCAGTAAGTACCGGGTCAACAGTATTGGAGTTTTCGTTTGGTGTGATTGCGCCTTCCACCGGTGCAGCAAAACCGAGTCTAAAAAGAAACAAAAAAATCAACCCTGACAGTGTACCTGTCAGGGTTCTGAAAGTTTTAATTCTGGACGTTTTCATAATCACCCACCTCTTGTTTTATTTCTATCTTGTGATTGTCCTGGTATTTTAATTTAATACCCACCATCGTTGGCATCATGGTTTTGTTTTCTTTAAAACCGTTATAAATAACTTTGAAAAGTCTTCTTGGATACGGTCTTAGTCTTTTACTTTTTACAGGAAGCCAGGAGTCGTGAGCTATTGAGTAAGGCGAAACAATATCTATTGCTGGCAGGACAAAATGGTCAATAACCTTAACAGGATGAATTGCTCTCTGCAGTTCAAGGTGGTATGTTCTGTCATTCTGGCTTGGCAATGGATAACTGTATGTGTAGAGTTTCGAACCAGGAGGTGCAATTCCCGGATGTGTATGTGCCACTATGACGTTCCTGCATTTACCGTTGAACGACACATTGTAACTGTAGAGTACTTCGTGTGTGGTGGGAACGACCGTTATTGTGGAACCAATATTGTCTATAAGTGCAAGGAGAAGTTTTTTGTTCTCGTCTAGCAGGAGAGTCATTGACATTTCCCTGCGAAGTGCTGCCGCCTTTGTTTTTCTGTTAAAATTCCTCAGCAGTTTCAAAACTTTTAGAGCTTCCTGCTGGGAAGTGATGTAAATATCTTTTCTTGGTTCGAGAATAAGGATAACACCGTCTCTTAATTTACCTGTATTGACAATTCTGTCGCTGCTGTAGATAGAAAATTTTTCGTAGAGTTTCTTTGTAATCCATACTATCACATAACCTTGAAAATAACACATGATCGCCACAATTATTATGCCGGCAAAACCATCCGTGTCAGGATTGTAGCCAAAATACCTGGTCAGGACAGGGTCAGCATATCTGTGAAAACCCTGTGTTAGGCTGGAACAGAACTGTACAAATGCGTGCCATACATTTGTGGCATTATTTTGCATTATATTGATTGTTTCAAGTACCCTGTTCTTCAAAGCGGGTGAAACTGAATTCAGTAGCGATACCCATGTAGATGAAGTTAGCAATATTGTAGTTACAAACCCGATAATTGCTATAAGGAATCTTTTAAACAGTCGCTGCAGTATCATTTTCATTACTCCCTGTTGAGATTTTCTATTACTGGTTATACCACAATTTTTAAAAAAACGACCACGAATCTTAAAATTTTGTTGTTGTAACGTAATCCCACTCAAAATCAAACGGTGTAACCTGAATTGCGACTTTTTCAAGCGGGTTGACCAGTATTGCCTGTCCTTTGTTTGCAGTGATGAGAAACTGGGCCGCTGCATCCGACAGTCCAAAATACGTAGCTGTTTCCTTTGCAAGATCGGGTTCCTGCTTTAACAGAAATTTGCTGTGACACATATTTAACATTGTCCTGCCTGTTTCGGTCCGCAAAAATTCCAGAATCGTCTGGGATGCTATCATCAGCGATATGTGATATTTTCGCCCGCGTCTCGATATCGACTCCAGATAGTCATTTGTAGACTGGTATTTTGTGAACATCCATCCTTCATCAAATACCACTATTTTGTTGTATTTTCTCATCTTTTCGTGCGAGAACTTGTTCCATATCCAGTTCATGATAACCACCGATGCAAAGAATTTTAGAAAAGGATCTTTGTCAAATTCTTTTAAATTGAACCCTACTATTCTATCGTGTTCCTGAATCTCGATATCTGTTTGACAGTCAAACAAGCCCAGAGTACCTTCGCCTGTAAATATTTCAAGTACATCTGCAAGTTGTTTTGTTTCTTCAAAATTAGAAAGTTCCCTGCGCAGGTCGGAGAGGGTAGGCAATACTTTTTTTACCTTGCCGACATATATTTTCCCGGTTTCATCAACTTTCATATTGGAGTACAAGCTCTCAGGGTCTTTAGTGATACCGAAATCTGCATAAAGTTTTCTCACGCTTTGTTCTATTTTAGAAAGCTGAGTACCGTCCAGTCTCTTACCCATAAAACTTTCTGATATTATACCGAGCAAAAACCTTATCTCTGAAATCTTGCCTTCAATGTTTATAAATCTTTTTCCCTCATCTTCTTCTATCTCTAAGTCGAACGGGTTTATTCCTGCTTTACCGCCTGCTTTTACTTCAACATATTTACCACCGAGCATATTTATCAGTTTTTTATATTCCCCTTCCGGGTCAAGTACGCACGCCCAGAAACCGAATGCTGCACTTCTTGCCAGCATTGTTTTCATCGTCGTTGATTTGCCGCTGCCGATTGTACCAAATACTGCGACGTGTGGGCCCAGCAGTGAGTCGTCGAACTGATTGTAGAATACCGGTGCCCCTGTTGTCAGGTTGTATCCAAGGAAAATACCGTTTTTGTAATACACTTCTGTGTTGCCGGTTGGAACGCAGCACGCACTGCTGCCTGTGGTCATCGTCTTGTAGTTTTCTGTATGTTTTTGCAATCCAAGTGGAAGAGTTGCAAGATATCCCCGCAGTTGCCGGAACGTCAGTGCTCTTGGTTTTAAGTTGTACGCTTCACATCTGTTTTTAAACTCTATGCATTTTTCTTTCAGTTTTTCAAGACTGTCGGCATATATCGTGAAAAATATTTGAACATACAGAATTTTTTCAATACCTCTTTGCAGAGATGCCCTGAGTAACTCAAAGTCTTCAGCCTGCTGCAGTTTCTGGTAGTCGACAGGTTTATTCCCTTCAAGAATGATATTGGCTCTCAAGTCGGTTATCATTCGACTTAGTTTCCTTATTACATCACCAGTGTCGGCAGGCTCAATGTAAACTGACATTGAAATTTGACCTATATTGAAAAATGTCTGAAAAAAAGTAAGATAAATGTCTGACGGATAGACTGCCACAACGTATACCCGGGCATATCTTTCGGGTCCCAGGTAGATATAATCCTTTCCTTCTTCTATGCAGTCAGGAAGTATCAGATCGAGAAGTCCTGTAGCATTCTCGATAAGTCTGTTATTTTCGGACTTTTCTGAAATGTTTGATTGTTTAGAACTAACGGGTTTGACCGTAAACTTCTTCATAAACTTCATCATTTATCACTATCCCCCTTCTGGATGTTGTGTATAAATCAAGAACACCGCTTTTAATCGCATTTTCAATCTTGAACACCTGGTTTTTATTGAGTTCATCTCCGAGCAGTTGAAGTACTTCGGGCAGTGATAACCTGGCAATTCTGAAATTTGCTTTTTTAAGGAGTCCAAGGACGTTTTTTTCGCGCTGGTCCAGTTTTTCAACAGCGACTTTTTCATTACTCTCCTGAACGTAGAGAGTGAGATAACTCTTTCGTACAACCAGTTCTTTTTCTCTCTGTAAACTATCCAGTGCGTTTTTGAGCAGTTCACAGTAATTTTTCAGTGACTCTGATACCATATTCGCCGGGTCGTTTATAAACTCTTCAATTTCTTGGCCCTGCTGTGAAGTCTCTATTCTTTGAGTTGTTGTAAAGAATTGAACAGGACAATCCAGAGCACGCATAGCAGCAATCAAGTTTAATTCCAGTGCTTCCTGCTCTGATTCGCTCATCAGGTCGATGTCCTGTGATGAAAGATAGTAAATTCTTGCATATCTGTTTTCATCCATAACCACTGTACCGTCCGGCATAATGTTTTTTATCCCCAGTAGCCTTTTTATTTCGCTTTTATGTCCACCAGGGGTAGATGTTTTTTCTTTCTTCCCACCAGAAGGAATTTTGCCTTGAAAAAGTTTGTTAGAAAACAGAGCAAGTGCAAACACCACAGCCCCCAGTATAACCAACGACCAGTCTGACATTTGCTGTCCCCCTTTCTCCCTATGGGAGGAAAATTTTTTTGCGTTTTTGATAATCGAAAATTTCTTTTAACCACACATGCAGTTCGCGTGACTCAATCCTGACAAATGCAAAAACTGCACCAACTGTAACAATAAAAAGTTCTGCTAGGAATGCTATCAGAAAAGGTATTTTTAACTCAGTAAACAGCCATACGGCAAAAAGAGATGGTAAAACGAGAATAAATAGTTGTCTCCAGGTCATAAGACCTCCCACGATTTTGTTTTCAAATTTGAACTCGTATGGTATTCTGTGCCTCTGCAATTTTCATCACCACTCTCTCATTTTTTTATCTCAGATAAAAAAAGAAACCCACAGTGATTTAACCACTGTGGGTTCTGACTCTTATTTAATTCCTGCAGCAGTTGCAAGGTTGTTGATGATTACTGAAGCGATTTGTATACCAAAGAATACAAGACCCAAACCTATGAAAGTCCACAGAAATGCTCTTCCAATTCTTGCTTTCTGTTGTTCATCCTGAACAGCGGTTAAAATTAAACCACGAAATACAACCAGTAAAAGCGCAATTGTCACAGCTGCAATCTGTACAGGTGCTTTTATAGCATTCACAACATTTGCGGCCTTCTGTGCAAAGGTTGAAGTAGTTTCGGTACCAATAACTTGTTGCAGGTCACCTTTTGATGCATTTGCAAGTGCAACTGTCGAAACAGTAAGACATAAAACCAAACTAAGCAACACGATAAGGATTTTCTTCCTGTTCATGGATTTTACCTCCCCTACATTTGTTTTATTTTCCAAAGGTGTTGTAAATGACCCCGAGTATATATGGTGCAAGCAAGTAGATTATTACCACAAGACCAACACCACCTAGTATAGAAGCTCCCATTTTTTTTGCGGTCTGAACGTGAAAGATGTAACCGAGCAAAAGCAAGAGTACAGCAATTGCAATTCCCAGTCCGGTAATGGGTTTGATGAAGCCCTGCACGATTGTTAGTAAATTTACAAACAACTTTGCAAGCATATTTGCAAATTCTTCCGTAGTAACCGGTTTTACAATCTTATTTATGTCATTCAAAATCTCACCCCCCCCTTGACAGACTCTAAAAAACAAAAGCCGCTATCTCAGGGCATAATAACCCTGGCATAGCGGCAAACTTTCTACTGGCAAACTGCGTCCTGTTTAAATTAGCTCAAGCGGGTGCGGGCGTGAATCACAATTGTGAACTGAAAAATCTCAGTTGCAGATGTATACTGGTGTACCAGGTTTAGTTGGTATCGGTAGTGGCTTGATAGGTTTTACTGGTACTGGTGCTGGTTTTGTTGGCGGTACTGGAATGATTACGATTGGTGCTGGACTTGGTTTTGTTGGTTTTTCCGGAACTTCGGGAATTTTGACAGGTGTTGCAAAAGCTGCGGTAGATAATACAAAGGCAAATAGAAATGCAACAACTAATACAGTTGCCAAAATTCTTTTTGCCATCTTCATTCACCTCCTTATCGTTTCCTGTGCCCGCACCCAAAATAAATGGTAAGGTATTGTTATACCGGTTTCTTCTGGGGTAGGCAGTGGGACTCGAACCCACAACGCCAGAGCCACAGTCTGGCATGTTGCTTTGCACCATGCCTACCGTATTTTTGCCCCGTTGCCCCGCCCACCGCAACAGGACATTGATAGCAATGCTGCAGCGTTCAGTTCCTGATTTCGTGTGCGGGACGCTACCTGTGTACGAACTCAGGTGCCACCTTGCAGCACAGCACTGCTATCCCCGTTTTTTCTTTTTCCACCAACCAGAAAACTTTATATGTTCGACAGTTTTAATGGTGGTTATCCCACCGTTCTCGTATATAATCAGTACGGCAGGGCCGTACTGTACAGCTTTGTATTTTCCTCTCCGGGAAAGGAGAATACCACGGGTTGCAGCTTCTAAAATGTGCAGCTCTGCCTCATATTCTGAAGATGGCATGATACGTTCCCGAAAACGCTTTATAGCATGCCTTGTTATCTGTATCATGTTTAACACCTTAGTACGCAAGAGCGTTATTGGCTGTATTGATGACAGTATTTCTTTTTCGTTTCAAACCTTCTGTCAATGTATGTACCGGTCTGATATATTTGGGCAGTGTTGTTGGCACAAGGGTACCATCTTCTAGACAGTCTTTTCGCACAAACTTCCCCCTTACCCATCTGTAACACGAACGGACAAACTCATACAAAGTAGACACAGACGGCCATCTGTGATAAGAAAGTTCAGCCACTGCCTGCGCATGTTCACGCTTCATAATTTCATAAGTCTCATCCCACAATTCTCTTTTTGCTTTTTCTCTTCTTTTACGTTGATAATCTTTCCACTGTTTTTTTCTACGATTCTTGGCTTCTAAAAGTCTGTACGCTACTTCTTCCAAGTAACGCGGGTCTTCCTTAATATATTTGTTAATTGTTGGTCTTGAAACTCCTGTTATTTTTTGAATTTCTACTCTCTTTTTGTGTTCTTCATAGAAGAGTCTTAGAATTTCATCAATTTTCTCCTGGCTGAGTTTTCTTGCCATGGTATTCTCCTCCCCCCGTTTGTTTTGCTATTTCACACTTTCCAGGTATTTTTGCAGTTTTTCTTCTATTTGTAACACTCTGTTATTGCTGATTTTGTTATCACTAATTATACTGGTCTGCTGCCTCTTGGTATTCTTTAAATACTCGATGAATGACTTTTCGCTTATGTAGTACTTTCTATTCAAGTATCTGTTTTCCACAAAATTATTCCTGCACAACCAGTACAAAAAATTCTTCCCTACCCTGTATTTCTTTCTTAGTTCTTCAACAGTTAGAAAGTCTCTGGTTTCTTTCTCTGTCATTTCAAGAAGAAGTTTTTTAATGTCTGCTATGTTCTTTTCTAGTTCCTCCATCTTTTTAATTAGTTCATGAACATTCATTTTATTTCACCTAGAAATCTTTCAATTTCGAAACCATGTGGTTTTGTTTCGAGGATTTTAAGTATCACTCCCGGGCTTGGTTGCTTTCCCTGTTTAATCCTGAATATAGTGCTCGGGTGGACACCTATTAACCTGGCAAATTTATAGGTCGGAACTCTGGCTATAAATTCTCTTATGTATTCGTAGTTCATCAAATCCACCTTCTCAATTGCGTATTTGCAATTTCAAGGGTATTATATCATAAGTATCGATTTTATGCAATATATTTTTTAGATACTAATTCACTATTTCACAAGCATTGCGTTTCCGCAATACAAAAACATAATAATACTGTATTACTGCTGAAATGCAATGTAAAATAGAAAGTGAAAAAGGGGGATGAGTACATGGGAAAAAAAAACAAAATCGCAAGAGCTTTAGGACTAAAAATAAGAAAACTCAGAGAAGAAAAAGGATGGACAATAAATCAGCTAGCTCTCTATGCAGGTGTAAATCCCACGTCAATTATGAGAGCAGAAAGAGGAGAAAGCGAACTTTCACTTGGAAATCTTCTGAGAATAGCCAAAGCATTGAAAGTTGATCTGAACACACTTGTAGAAGAAAGTATGGATCAGATAGTTCTTGGTGACGAAGAACTTGTCCCAGAGGAAAAAGATAAAACACCGGACATTTATGAAATTATCAGGAAAGCAGAAAATTTAAATTTTAAGGGAATACCTGTCAACGAACCTGATGTAAAACAGGCAATTGTAGAAGCTATAACATTTGCGATTAGACTTAAAGCTAAAGAAAAAAGACAGGAAAATAACAAGATAGAGGAGTGAAAAGTAAATGAGTCACGAGCAACTTGTGAGAAAAGTAATTTCTTTTATTGAATTTGTTGACGCCGAATACGGTACTCGTGACCCAGAAAAAATTGCAGCAATGGAAAATATATTTTGTCTTGTATGGAAGTTACCCCGCTGTGTTCAGGGTTTTTCATTTGCGTACGACGGTGATAAGTACATTGTGATAAATGAAAAGGTTTCAGAAAAAGGCAGACAATTTGTTTTATTGCATGAATTATACCATCTGCTCAATTCCCATACAAACGAGTACAATCGTCTCATATTTATGACCAATGCATTTATAAAAACTACCCGAGAAGAACTCGAAGCTGACTATTTTGCATTTATCTGTATGAATTATGACGATCTTGAAAACATTAATCCACTTGCAATAGAAAACGAAATTGCTATATTTAAGAGGAGGCACCTGAAAATATGAGAGGACATATTGCAAAAAAAGGAAAGAAGTATTATATTGTTGTGGATATTGGTGTAGTTGACGGAAAGCGCAAACAAAAGTGGCTGGGTGGTTTTGAAACAAAAGCCGAAGCAGAAGAAGCTTTACCAAGGATTCTAAACATCATCTACCAGAACAAAAATAAGCTACTGGAGCAGAAGACTTTTGGTGAACTTTTAGACTTATGGCTCAACACGGTAGCAAAAAACAGGGTTTCTCTGAGTACCTTTCAATCATACTCTAGTTCAATTGCACTGCACATAAAACCTTTTCTGGGTGATGTAGAGCTGAACAAACTGACAGCAATGGATTTACAAAAGTACTATCAGCACATCACAGGTGAGAAGGGTCTTTCATCAACACTTGCGTTATACCACCACCGTATAATTCATCAGGCTCTTGATTATGCAGTGAGAATGAACATGATTGAAAAAAATCCAGCTGATTATGTAGACCCACCGAGAAAGCGAAGTTATCAGCCTTCAATCTGGGATGAGGATACAATTAAAAGAGCACTTGATATTTTTCGAAACACTAATATCTGGGTACCTGTGCTTTTAGCAATTTACACAGGAATGCGGATTGGTGAGATTACTGCACTGAAGTGGGATGACATAAATTTAGAGCAGGGCTATATAGTTGTTAGCAAGACACTTATGAAGATAAACAGGCAGTTGTACATCAAAGAAAAGGGAGAAAACAAAAGTAGCTACAGGATAGTAGCAATTTCAAGCAATGTAATAGAGGAACTCAAGCAGTGGAGGAGAAAACAAGAGCAGTACAAAGAAAAGCTAAAGGAACTTTATCATAATGAAGGTTTTGTGTGCACATTTGAAGATGGAAGAGTACAGGACCCAAAGTATATTACTAAAGTATTCCAGAAGACAATAGAAAAGCATGGACTGCCAAAGATACGATTTCACGACCTCAGGCACACCCATGCTTCACTTCTTCTGAAACATGGTGTAGACCCCAAGCACATCAGTGACAGACTGGGGCACAGTACCATAACCACCACACTCAACATTTACAGTCATGTATTTGATGAAAAGCGGCGCAAAGTGGCAGAAACTTTTGAGGACATTTTAAAAAACCAATAGCCTAACCCAATTTATGTTTCTAACATTTTTCTAACGACAGTTAAAAAACGACTTAAAGCGAAATGGTAAATTCCAATAATTTGTAGTAAAACCATTCTGCCAGCTTAGAAAAATCAAGGCTTCTAGAAAAGCTGCTGGCAGGATATGGATAGAAAGCTGTAATAAAGCGTTGAGGATGTGACTGGAAATCGTGTGTACCCCCAAAAGGGGTACCGAGGGTTCAAATCCCTCTCTCTCCGCCATTTTAATTGGGTTTTTAGGTGGTTTAAATTGGAATTAAAAAG
The DNA here is from genome assembly GCF_000022325.1 of Caldicellulosiruptor bescii DSM 6725. Lineage (NCBI taxonomy): Bacteria > Bacillati > Bacillota > Caldicellulosiruptorales > Caldicellulosiruptoraceae > Caldicellulosiruptor > Caldicellulosiruptor bescii. Next base: position 2,659,470 of record NC_012034.1, read on the forward strand.
GCAACTTTCCCTTCAAAAACCTTGCACCAGTAAAAAACAATTTTTGTACGAGTTTATTTTTATTGTTAGACATCTTTCGTATCTTCTTCTTTGGAACAATTATTTTTTGTGCTTCTATGTAAACCGTATTTTAATTTATAGTTTACTATTTGTAATTTCTATGCTATCATTAAAATTAAACATTTTCGTTTGGAGATGATTTAGTTGCTGAATTTTCTTCAATCAGTTCAATTTGTCAAAGAAGTTGAAAAAAAGATAATTGAATATGACAAAGACATTGCCTTCAATGAGGCTATCATACTTTATGAAATCGCAAAACATGATGCAGATTTGGTAAAAAATCTCGCCAGTACGATAAACCAACATTATTTTAAAAATACTATTGAGCTTTGCTCCATTTATCCTGCAAAGGTAGGACTTTGCCCGCAAGATTGCAAGTTCTGTTCCCAGTCTATCCATCACAGTTGTTTAATTGAAATAAAAGATCTTGCTGCGCTTGATGAAGTAATAGAGTATCTTGAGTATGTAATATCTTTTCCAATAAAAAGATTTTGCTTAGTCACAAGTGGTGAAAAGCTTGATGACTCAGAATTTGAAAAAATTTTAGACATCTATTCACACATCTCAAAGAATTATAACATACTTCTGTGCGCATCACTCGGCTTTCTTACTCAAGAAAGGGCAAAAAAGCTACTTAAAGTTGGAGTTGTAAAGTATCACAATAACTTAGAGACATCCAGCACATATTTTAAAAATATCTGCTCCACCCACACTCAACAGCAAAAGATAGAGACTTTAAAAATTGCAAAAGAGGCAGGGCTTCAAATCTGTAGCGGTGGAATAATCTCAATGGGTGAGGACATGATTGAAAGAATCAAACTTGCATTTGAACTAAGAGAATTAGATGTTGACTCTGTTCCAATCAACATATTAAACCCAATAAAAGGCACGCCTTTAGAAGATATAAAGATCATAGACAAAAACGAAATTTTTATCACCCTGGCACTATTTAGGATTGTGCTACCAAAAAAGACAATTCTTCTTGCAGGTGGAAAAGAAAATGCGCTTGGAGATATGGAAAAAATGGCATATGAGTGTGGCGTAAATGGTTGTATGGTTGGAAATTATCTTACAACAAGGGGAATGGGAATAAGAGAGAAGATTGAGATGTTGGAATCCTTGGATTTAAAGTTTCAAACCAATATGCATAATAATTAGATAACTATAAATAAATGCAAAGAGGCTGTCCAAAATCTTCTTGGATAGCCCCTCTTCAACTTTTTGATTTCTCTTTGCAACTTACAGTCCAAAAAATTGGTTTATTGATTCAAGAGTATTCCTTACCATAAAATCAATTTCATCGTTTTCAATAACAAATGGAGGCATAAAATATATTACATTTCCAAGAGGACGAATAAGCAACCCTTTTTTCAAAGCAGTTTTATAAATGTGATATCCCACTCTCTTTCTCCAATCAAATTCCTTTTTAGTAGCCTTATCTTCAACAAGCTCAATTGCTCCGATAAATCCAAATTGCCTATACTCACCCACAAACCTATGGTTATCAAAAGTTTTTCTGGCAAGCTCTTCAAGGTAGGTTGCTTTTTCATTTATTTTCTTGAGGACATTGTATTCCTCAAAGATTTTTAATGATTCTAAAGCAACTGCACAAGCAAGAGGATTTCCGGTATAGCTATGACTATGCAAAAAAGCTTTTAATTCCACATAGTCAGCATAAAACGCAGCAAAAATTTCTTGAGTGGTAAGTGTTACTGCCAACGGCATATAACCTGCTGTCAAACCTTTTGATAAACATAAAAAGTCTGGAGTTATTCCTGCATGTTCACATGCAAACATCTTTCCTGTTCTACCAAATCCAACAGCTACCTCATCTGCAATGAGATGAACATCATAGCTGGTGCAGACCTCTCGCAATAGCTTTAAAAATTTAGGTGGATAAATTTTCATGCCACCTGCACATTGGATAATAGGCTCAATTATCACAGCACAAATCTCTTTATGGTGCTTTTCTAAAATCTTTTCTACTTCTTCAAAACATTCTACATTGCAGCTATATCTTGTTTTGTGGTATTTACATCTAAAACAATCAGGACCTTGAATTTTTATGGATTCCTTCATAATGGGTTTATATATCTTTGAATACAGATCTATACTTCCAACAGACAATGCCCCTAAGGTTTCTCCATGATATGAGTTTGTAAAACATGCAAACTTGAGCTTTGTATAATTCCCCTTCTGTTGATGATATTGAAAACTCATCTTAAGTGCAACTTCAACAGATGTTGAACCATCATCAGAAAAGAATACTTTCTCCAATCCCTTTGGGGTTATTTTAACTAATTTTTGAGACAATTCAATAGCTGGTTTGTGTGAAAAGTTTGCAAATATTACATGTTCTAACTTGTCTGCTTGAGCTTTGAGAGCATCATTTAATCTTTTATTACAATGTCCAAAAAGATTTGTCCACCATGAAGAAATTGCATCAAGATATCTATTACCTTCAACATCGTATAGCCATACTCCCTGGCCTCTTTCTATAACGATAGGCGGTAGTTCTTCATAATCCTTCATTTGTGAGCACGGATGCCAAATATACTTTAAATCTCTTTGTTGCCATTCATTTAACATTCAAAAACCCCCATTATCTTCATTATTGCCCTATCATCAAAGCATTTTTTAAAAACATTTTTAAATTTATTCTCATCTACATCACTTGGAAAATCATTTATAAAGTCTACTTTGGCTAATATTGGAATATTGGTAAACTTTGCTATTGTATTTATTACCTTATCTTCATCTGGTTCATTCTTATACATATTCACTATGATCCCCTTTAAACAAAGTCCGTAAGCTTTTGCAAATTCAACTGTCAAGAGAGTGTGATTAATTGTACCCAGCTTTGTTGTTGTAACCAATATAACATTGTTGCAAATTTCCTTTATCAATTGATATTGCATATAAAATTGGTTTTTCTCTTCTTTCAGTGGCACTGCCAATCCACCACAACCTTCAATTACTACGAATTCATAGTTCTGTGATAAATCTTCAAAGGTTTGTTTTATTTGATAAACATTAATATCTATATTTTCATCACTTGCGGCTATATGAGGAGAGGCTGGTTTTTCAAATATAAATGGTGTGAGTCTGTAAATATCCCCCTCTATTTTTGCAAAATTAACTACAAATTCTGTATCTTGAGGTATTAGCATCTTTCCTCTTCTTTTAGCACCACTTAGTACTGGCTTGAAATATCCTATGTTATATCCTTTTTCCTTTAAAGCCCAACAGAGTCCAGCACATATAAATGTCTTTCCAACATCAGTATCTGTTCCAACAATGTAAGCAGCCTTCATTCTCTTCCTCTCCTTGGATAAACTATTCTTTGATTTCTTGTAAATATCTTGCATTTATAAGTAAAATTTTTTCTAACATTGGTTTTAATCTTTTTGCAACAATGGAAGCAACGATGCATAAAAATATATCTCCAGGCACACATACTAAAAATCCCCAGTATAAAGCCCAGCTAATGGTTTTCGGAATTTTTAGATAAAAATTGTAAATCACATACAGATAACTAACTCCTAATAAGTATACAACAAACAAACCACTCAGCGAACCTATAAGGTTTAAGCTTATACTTCTACTCTGATTCAAATGAGATATATAACCAGCTATATATGCACACAATATAAAGCCAATAAGATAACCAAAGGTCGGCTTAAAAATATACAATGGACCTCCACCCTCTGCAAAGATTGGAATACCAATAAGCCCTGTTGCTACATAAACAACCTGTGACAGTGCTCCAAGTTTAGGACCTAAGAAAAGTCCTGCTAATACACAAAACAGAAGCTGAAGAGTAAATGGTACATAAGGAATGGGAATTTTTATATAGGCTCCTACAGCAGTCAAAGCTGCAAAGAGCGAAACCAAGCAAATATTTTTTGTGTTCATAAAAATGACCTCTCCTTTCTGTTTTGTTATTCAATGTTATTTTTACTTTATTATATTTCCTGCATTGAGATTTGTCAACCTGTATTAAAATTATGGTTTACTAATCAGATGAAAAAATAGTCAAATAAAGTAGATACTGAACAGCTTTCTATTTTCAAGCATTTTAAAAGTTATAAAAACAAATCATTCTCCTCTGCAGCATTAACTACTTGCACTTTTCCCAATTCCCTTACTTTCTCTTATACCATATCCTAATTCTGAAAGCTTTTCTATAACCTCTCTTTCTGCTTCACTTGAGCGTTTAAATCTTCTTCTCTTTGTGTTATTATCATCATAGACCAATAGCTTCAAACCTCCTGTGTATGGGTTTGTCTTTTCAATTAATATCATACATGGCTTGAAGCTATTGCTTTAATATTTTCTTATCCTGTTGCATTTAATTTTACAACAAACAAAGTTGACAAATATATTTAGTGAGAATATACTAAAGTTAGAAAGTACAACTTTTTAACTTTAAGAGGTGAGAAATGGTGATTGTTGAAATAAAGAAAAAGTCACAGGTGACAATTCCAGCTCAAATTCTGAAGAAGCTAAACTTGCGTGTAGGTGATTTATTACAAATAGAGGAGAAGGATGGTAGGATAATTTTAACGCCTGTAATAGCTATTCCAAAAGAGCAGGCGTGGTTTTACTCTGAGAAGTGGCAAAGAGAAGAAGCAACTGTAGAGAAGGAGATTCAGGAAGGCAAACTCTTGGTGGCTAATTCATTGGAAGAATTATTTGATGATTTGGGGTTGAATGACGAATGAAGATTTACTACTCGCAACTTTTCAAAGAAAAAGTAAACAAATTGCCACCAGATGCAAAAAAGATACTAAAGAAAAAGTTAGAACTATTATTACAAAATCAATACCATCCTTCTTTGCGAACTAAAAAAATCCAAGGGACAAAAGATATATTTGAAACAAGCATTACGATGGGAATAAGACTGACATGGCAGTACAAAGAAGATGGAATAATTCTTAGAAATATTGGTGAACACGATAAAACTTTGAAAAATCCATAAACTTGCTTACTCATCTCCTCTATAAAAATAACTTCAATGTTGTTTTTAAAGTTTCATTTGTTGTTGCAATCACAGGAATATATACCACTGATCTTTTTTAATATATTGACAACTCCTGACTTTTCAATTAACATGTTTGATATAAAATGCATTGCATAAATGCAATTGTCAATTTTCATTGTAAATATGCAATACAAATAAAAAAACTTAATATTTGCAACAGGCCTTTTACCTATCAAGCAGGTGCTGCCATTTGGCTGCTTAATAGGGAAAGCGGTGAAAATCCGCTGCAGCCCCCGCTACTGTGAGCACTGACAAGCCCTCAATAAACTTTTGCCACTGGAAGGTGTAGTTCCTCTTTTGAAAGTGGAGCTTGCCTTCTGGGAAGGCCAAAGAGGGTTTTGGATGAGGTGCGAGCCAGGAGACCTGCCTGCTTGAGATGCCTTGTACTGTCTTCGGTGGGAAGCACAGTCAAGGTGGTAAAGACCATAGGGGGGTGTTTTGTCCTTTTTTAACCCCTGCCATACCTTATTTCTCAAAGCTTTTTGCTTCTTTAAAAAAGTATTTTAAAAGCACGAGTTTCTTGAAAATGGTAGCAATGGGTCTTTACTGCCTTGACACAATTTGTGCCTTTTTTGTTGGCAGTAAAGACCCATTTGTTTTTCTGACGGCAAATAAAATTTTTATTTGGGAGGTAGAAAGCGTAAGATGATTTCGGTTGTTGGTTTTCCAAGAATAGGACAGAACAGAGAGCTAAAAAGATGGGTAGAAAGCTATCTTGACAAAAAGATTTCAAAAGAAGAGCTCATCCAAAATTCAAAAGAACTGAAAAAAACTCACTGGCAAATTCAAAAAGAGTATGGTGTTGACCTGATACCATCAAATGATTTTTCGTTCTATGACACTTTTTTAGACCATGCAATGTTAGTAGGCTCAATACCCAAGGAATACAAGGCGGTTTTCTCAGATGATCTCGAGCTTTACTTCGCGCTGGCAAAGGGATATCAAGACCAAAACATTGATCTTAAAGCTTTGCCAATGAAAAAGTGGTTCTTTACAAACTACCATTATCTTGTGCCTGAAATCACTGAAAACACCAAATTTGAACTTTCATCAACAAAACCTTTTGATGAATTTGTCGAAGCACTTTCGATAGGAATCAAGACAAAACCAGTAATAATCGGTGCTCTTACTTTTCTGAAGCTTTCTAAAAAATCAAATGTGGATATATACGACAAATCTTTTTGGGAAAAGCTACTTGATGTATATATTCAAATACTAAGAAGGTTTGAAGAGTTGGGTTGCGAGTTTGTTCAGATAGATGAGCCAATACTTGTCACAGACTTAAGTACAAAAGACGTAGAGCTTTTTGAAAATTTTTACCGCAATCTTCTTTCTCACAAAGGAAAGCTAAAAGTACTTCTTCAGACTTATTTTGGAGACGTCAGAGACTGCTTTGAAAAGATAATTTCTCTTGACTTTGACGCAATCGGACTTGACTTTATTGATGGAAAATTCAATTTAGAGCTCATTAAAAAATTTGGTTTCCCACGGGAAAAGCTCCTTTTTGCCGGAGTTGTAAATGGCAGAAATGTGTTTAAAAATAACTACAAAGATACACTTGAGCTTTTAAATACTCTCTCATCCTTTGTTGACAAGAAAAATATTGTAATTTCAACATCATGTTCTTTACTCTTTGTGCCATACTCTTTAAAATTTGAAATACAGCTTGACAGCAATAAAAAGAAATTTTTAGCGTTTGCTGAGGAGAAGCTAAAAGAGCTGTCTGAGCTAAAGCTTTTATTTTCTCAAGGAAACTTTACTGCAAACAGCATTTATCTTCAAAACGCTCAGCTTTTCGAAGAGCTGAATAAAAACAAACTATCAGATGTCAGCACAGCTGTAAATAATCTTACAGACGATGACTTTGAAAGAAAACCGTGTTTTGAAGAGAGAATCAAGCTTCAAAAAGAGGTTTTGAAGCTCCCACAGCTTCCGACAACAACAATTGGATCTTTCCCGCAAACCACAGATGTAAGATCAGCGCGAAGCAAACTCAAAAAAGGTGAGATAACATTTGAAGAATATGAAAGCTTTATAAAATCCAAAATTGAAAGAGTAATAAAGCTTCAGGAAGAAATCGGGCTTGATGTGCTCGTCCATGGCGAATATGAGAGAAATGACATGGTAGAGTTTTTTGGTGAAAATTTAGAAGGATTTTTAATTACTCAAAACGGCTGGGTTCAGTCATACGGTACAAGATGTGTAAAACCGCCAATTATATTCTCAGACATAAAGAGAAAAAGACCAATTACAGTTGAGTATATAAAATATGCACAGAGCCTAACAAAAAAACCTGTTAAGGGAATTTTGACAGGGCCTGTGACAATCCTCAACTGGTCGTTTGTGCGTGAAGACATACCATTAAAAAATGTTGCTTTTCAGCTTGCTCTTGCAATAAAAGAAGAGGTTCTCGAACTTGAAAAAGAAGGTGTAAAGATTATCCAGATTGACGAGGCAGCTCTGATTGAAAAGCTTCCGCTCAGGCGCTGCCAGCACAGTGAGTATCTGTCTTGGGCAATAAAGGCATTTAGGCTCTCCTGTTCAAAGGTAAAACCAGAAACACAAATCCACACTCATATGTGTTACAGCAACTTTGATGAACTTTTAGACGAAATTGCAAAGATGGATGTCGATGTTATAACTTTTGAAGCTGCAAAATCTGATTTTACTTTGCTTGATAGCATCAACAAAAGCCAATTGAAAGCTGAAGTTGGTCCAGGAGTTTTTGACGTTCACTCACCAAGGATTGTCTCAAAAGAAGAGATGAAAAAGCTTATTTTAAAGATGATAGAAAAGGTTGGCAAAGACAGACTTTGGATAAACCCTGACTGCGGTCTTAAGACCAGAAAGGAAGAAGAAATTTTGCCAACATTACAAAATATGGTTCTGGCAGCGTGGGAAGTTAGGAACAACTTGTAACAAATCTTCCTCCTCACATAAAACAAAAGAAGGCTGGGAAAATGTTTTTTGCAAAAATCCCAGCCTTTTTTATACTTTTCTGTACTTTTTTCTAAACTGATTAGGCGTCATATTGCAAAATTTTGTAAAGCACTGGATAAAATAGTCTGTGTCGTTGTACCCAACTGCCTGTGAAATTTCGTATATCTTCATATTTGTTGACATCAAAAGCCTTTTTGCCTCTTCAACGCGTATCTTTTGCAAATAAGAGTTGAAATACATCCCATAATGCTTTTTGAAAAGCTGACCCAAGTATACAGGATTTAGATAAAACTTTTGCGCAACAGATTTCAGCGTTAGGTTCTTGTTATAGTTTTCTTTTATATACTTTTCAAGCTCACTCATGATACCGTTAGATAGGCTTGTTTTCCACTGTCTGAACTTGTTAAGTATCCCTTCGCAAAACTTAAGCATATTTTTTTCTATATCCTCAACGTTTGAAAATTCCAGCCTCAAGCTTGAAAACCACTCTATCTCATCTTCTAAATTGAGTCCTATCCTGCTAAAATAAGAACTTATAGATACCACTACAAAGCTCAAATATGTTTTCAAAAAGTCAAGCTGATATCTTCCTTTTTTACTATCCTCCAACATTTCTTTAATTATCTTTTGTAGGTTCTGGCTATTCTCTTCTTCGATAGCCAAAATGAGATTTTTGTCATATTCTTTCGAGTACAAAAGCTCTTTTGAACTGGGCAGACTAGTACTATAAAATGTAATTCCTGTTTGATTATAAAAAAGTGCAAAGTTTAAAGAGTATGCTGCATCGTATATAGCATCAAAAAATTGAGCCCATTTTGTAATCCTTCTTGAAAAAGCAAATACAATCTCTGTCGCAAAGTCCACCATCTCTTTTATGCTCTGATACGCCTTTTTTATATATTCTTCAGATGTTGTAACTACATAATACTTGCCATCAATTTCTGAAAATTCATACATAAGTCTCTCTTTTTTTAGTTGTTCAAAACAACCCTTTATCCTTGACAATATATTTTCTATTCCCTCATCAAAATAAAGACTAAGCCAGCTCGACATTTCTTTAAAATAGACTATTCCAACATAAACTCCATTTTCTATTTTGATATTGTTACTTTCTATCTTTTCTTTAAAGCTTCTCTCAAGTGCAAGTAGACTCTCGCCTTCCTTAATTAACTCCCTTTTTTTAAGTTTTGACTTTATTTTAAGAAGCGTATCAACAAGCTCTTCTTCTTCAATAGGCTTTAATATGTAATTTACAACTCCATGCTGGATAGCTTTTTTTGCATACTCAAAATCTGCATACCCGCTGATGATTATTATCTCAGGAGGGTTTCTTATTTCCCTTTTAACCTTTTCAATAAGGTCAAGTCCACTTAATAGCGGAACCTTGATATCGCTGATGAGCACGTCAACCTGCATTTTTTTCAAAAACTCAAATGCCGAAAGACCATCTTCTGCCTCGCCCACTATCTCAAACCCAAGTTCTTTCCAGTCAATTAGGTTTTTTAGTCCTTCTCTCATAAATACCTCATCTTCAACTATCAACACTTTGTACAGCATATTCAAAGTCCCTCTTGTTAGGAATTTTTATCACAACTTTTAATCCCCCAAGCTGGCTTCTTAATATCTCAAAGCTGAAATCTTTGTTATAAAAAAGTTCAAGTCTTCTAAAAACATTTTTAAGTCCCACACTACTTACCTTGTCAGATGAAAGTCCTTTTACAGAACGCAAGAGTTCTGTTATTTTATCATCTTCTAAGCCTTTGCCATTGTCCTCAACATGTATTGCTATCATATCACCTTCTTTTAAAACCTTGACCACAATCCTGCCTTCACCTTTGCTGTTTTCTATCCCATGAACACATGCGTTCTCAACAAGAGGTTGTATTGTCATCTTCGGTATCTTTGTTGACTTTACATCCTCGTCAACCTCAATCTCAAATTTTAGCTTTTCACCGAACCTGTACTTTTGTATCTCAAGATAGTCATAAATAGCCGAAATTTCCTCTTCAATGGTTATAAGGTCGTTTTCCCATCTTATACTTCGCTTTAAGAGCTTTGCAAGAAGTTTTATGGCATTGGCTGTTTCAAATTCTTTTTTGAGCATGCTTCTCATACGGATTGTTTCTAATGTGTTAAAAAGAAAGTGGGGATTTATCTGGCTTTGTAGCGCATTTATCTCTGCCTGTTTTTTCTCCAGTGCCAGTTCTTTTTGTCTAAGCTCATATTTTATTTCCTTCTCGAGAAGCTCTTTTATTTTTCGTGCCATGATATTGAACTCTTCTATAACCTGGCCTATCTCATCTTTGCCAGCTTCAATATTGATACTTTCAAACTGCTGTTTTCTTGCCTTTTTTATGTGTCTTGCTAAAACCGAAAGTCTACTTACCACCGAATTTACTATTAAAAAAAGTGCAAAAAACGCAAGCGTAAAACATAAAACCACAATTGCAAGATAATTTCTCTGATGTTCAAAAAGCCTCTTTGATATTCCACTATTGTTAGTTGTCACAATGTATCTCCAGTTTTCAAAGTAAGGAAGCTCTATTGATAAAAGCTTTTCAAACACAATTGTTTGATTTTTCTCTTCTTTCAAAAGTTCGCCGAGTCTTCCAACCTGATTGTAATACAAAAGGTCACTAAAATATACAGTCCCCTTTTTATCTGCTATAAATATGTGCCCATCTTTAAACGTGCTTAAAATACTGTTAAGATAAACTCTGTTCAGGTCAATTCTTAAAAACTTTTTAATTGTGCTCTGCTGGTATTTAGGAACATATTGCTCATAAAAGTTAAGATTTAGCACAATAGAAACATACGGCTTTTCATTCTCAAGACCACTTAGCACATAGAGGTTTTTACCCTCTTTTTCTCCTTTTTGCAAAAACTTTTTATATTCATCTGTCAAAAAGGCAAGCCCATCTGCATTCAGTATAGTAGGATTGTCACAGTATATTGTTATTTGCGAAATCTGTGGATAGAGTATTCTTGCGTTTTGAAGTATAGGTTTTATGTTCTTTTCGTACGCATCATAAAATTCTTCAACAGAGAAGTACCGGGTATTTACAGTCTCAATTACTCTCGGGTCCGAATATATGGTATACGCAAGATTGATTGCAAGCTCAATTGCTTTTTTAAAATTTGAAATTGTTATGCTTGAAGCATTTTCAAGCTGGCTGTGGAGCTTATCGTTAATATAAAAATCAATTTGCGAGATAAACTGGCTGCTCAAAAACAAAAGAGGTATAAAAACAAATATAAAAAATATGGAAAATATCTTTTTAAACAACGGAATATCGTTTACAATCTTGATACTTCGGCGCATGAATCTTTTCATCTTTTTTAAACTAAGAAGAATATTGATTTAATTATAACATATTCTTCTTTACTCTTTTATACTACCAATTGTAAGACCATGTATAAAGTATCTTTGTAGGAACGGATATACAAAAAGTATGGGCAGTGTTGCAACTATTGTCATAGTTGCACGGATAGCAGTTGGTGTTACAGTCCTGCCAGAAGATGTAAGTGATGCTGAAAAGTCGGGGTTTGTTGAAGCAGACTGAACAGACTGTAAAATCTTTTGAAGCTCAAACTGCAAAGTAGACAATTCTGGCTTTCCAGAGTTGTATAGAAATGTATCAAACCATGAATTCCACTGACCAACCGCAACCCAAAGTGTAACAGTTGCCAAAACAGGAAGGCAAAGCGGTATTATTATCTGGAACAGTATCCTGTATTCGCTTGCACCGTCAATCTTAGCTGACTCAATAAGACTTTGAGGAAGCCCGTCTATATAGCTTCTTATCACAATTATATTGAACGCGCTTACCATACCAGGCAAAATGTACACCCAAAACGTTCCAACAAGATGAAGATTTTTCATAAGAAGGTATGTGGGTATAAGACCGCCGCTAAAATACATTGTAAACACTATAACTCTGGAGATAAACTTTCTGAATATATAGTCCTTTCGGCTAATTCCATACGCAACCATCAAACATGAAAGAACATTTGTGAGGCTTCCTATAACAGCTCTCAAAACTGATATGAGCGTTGCATGGTATATGTCAGGATTGCTGAGGATGACTCTATAGTTGTTGAGTGTAAATTTTCTTGGCCACAGATATATTCCACCTCTTATGGAATCAAGCGCATCGTTAAGTGAAATAGCAAGTATATTCCAAAAAGGATATAAAGTAGCTATCATCACGATTATCATAACTGTGTATACCACAATGTCAATGACCAAATCCTCTGTTGTCCTGTACTTTGCTGACGTTTGCACTTTCTAAAACACCTCTCAGTAAAGTTTTTTAAAATACCCTTTCGCCTTCACCAATCTTAGATGCTATTCTGTTTGCAGTTGTAACAAGAATAAGGCTTACAACAGAGTTGAAAATACCAGCTGCTGTTGCATATGACCATCTTCCACTGCCAATACCATACCTCAAAATGTATGTCTCAAGGATATCTGAATAGTCCAAGGTTGATGGTCTTTGCAAAAGGTACATCTGTTCAAACCCAGCGTTCAAAATCCATCCAACGTTCATGATAAGAAGAATCTTGACTGTGGGTAGAATACCTGGCAAGGTTATATACCATATTCTCTTTAGCCTGCCTGCACCGTCTATGCTTGCAGCTTCATAAAGCTGCGGGTCAATGTTAGTCATTGCAGCCAAGTATATAATTGCATTCCAACCCATCTCTTTCCAGACCTCAGTAATTGGTGCTATTAACCAGAAATATTTAGGTTCGCCCAAAAAGTTAATTGGTTCTTTTAGAATATGGAATTTGACAAGAAGTTCGTTTATTATCCCATAGTCAGGTGAAAGCACTGTGTATACAATATTTGCTGCTACAACCCATGAAACAAAGTGTGGAAGGTAGGAGATTGTCTGCACTGTCCTTTTAAACAGCATGTTTTTAATCTCATTCAAAAGTATTGCAAATGTAATGGATGACAAAAAATTGAATATTAGTTTCAAAAAACTTATGACCAAGGTATTTCTAAGCGCCTGGAAAAAATAAACGTCTGAAAACAGGTCCACAAAGTTTTTAAATCCAACCCACTCTGAATTTTGAAAACCAAGATACGGTTTGTAGTCTTTGAATGCCAAAAGCCAGCCCCACAGTGGAAAGTAGTTAAAAATTAGCACCATAATTAAAAAAGGAAATGTAAGAACAATTAGCTGGCGCTGGTTGTAGATTGTTGAAAAGATTCCTTTCTTAGATGACTGCATTTTTCTTTTCCTCCTTAAAAGCTTGTAGCGTCAATTAAACTAAATACTCACGGAACACCTGTAGAATTAGGTGTTCCGTGAGCTTTAAAATTTCAAGATTAAATTTACTGTTATAAACAACTAATTAGTTCCACTCTTTGAGTCTTCTCTGGATCTCTTTTTGTCTAAAGTCAATTACCTTCTTGATAGGAATGTTCTTCATCTTGCTAAGGTATTCATTCCAAATCTTATCGTAATCACCCGGTTTTGCCATTATAGCTTTTGTGATGTACCTTCTCTGCAAGTCATCAGCCTGGTTCTGGATTGCCTGCAGGTCGTCTGGGAGCTTGATATCCCAGCCATATCCGTACGGTGAGTTCCATGTTGGTGAGAACAAGTCTTTGAACGACTTAATCTTATAAGCTTTCAAAACTTCCTTTTCATATGGTTTGTACCTCTGCTCTAATGCCTGGTCTGAATAGTCCCAAGAAATCTTTCCGCTCTTGTCTGAATATGTCCAGTCAAACGGTGGTCTTGGGAATGCAAACCAGATATTTCCGCCAATGCCCTGTTTCTTTCTGTAATCTGGGTTCATGTAGTTTTGAATCTGTTTTGCATCCTTGTACATTTTACCATTCTTTACATAGTAATCCTGGCCTTGGATACCCCAGTTGATGAGTTTCAAGATATCCTCGCCAGCCATTCTGTCCAAGAACTTGAAGGCTGCAACCGGGTCCTTGCACTTTTTTGTAATTGATATTCCGGCACCTGTTCCCATTGTAACCACGTTGTATCTATCTCTCTTTACGCCTTTCTTGAGCACTGGCATTGCAATTGGAATTCTGTCATAAAGTCCTTGTTTTTCAAGAGAGTCTATTGCAGACTGTATCTGCCATCTTTCATCATAAAAACCAACAACCCTACCTGACGAAATCTTTGCTAAGTACTGATCATAGTTTTGTGAGAACATCTCTTTGTCAAGAAGACCTTCGTTCCACATCTGGTTGAGTATTTTGTAATATGTCTTTGCATATGGCATTGTATAGCTGTCTTTTACAACTCCAGTCTTTTCGTCGATCAGCCAGCCACCATCGTTCGGATAGCCTTCAAGCCTCAGCGGCTGTTGCATCAGTACATAAATTCTCCAGCTATCAGTCAGCGCTGTAAAACCTATCGTTGGCTTTCCATTGTATGTTGGATGTTTCTTGACAGTATCTTTTACAATCTTAAAATATGTGTCAATATCTCTTACAACTGGCCATTTGTTTTCTTTCAGAACGTATATAGGCAGCCAAAAACCAGCAAACGAATAGAGCGGGTCAGACTCTTCTCTGAAAGGTGTGAGATAGTAAATGTGCCCATCCTTTGGATATTTGAGTTTTTTAAGCGCTTTTGTATCATACCACTTTTTGATGTTCTTGCCGTACTTAGCAATGTAATTATCCAGTGGAACTAAAGCTCCTGCTTCAATAAACTTGTTTACAACATTGTGTGCATTGATTAAGTCTGGCAAGTCGCCACTTGCAAGCATGATACCTGCCTTTGTTTCCTCGTCACTGCCAACAATAAATTCAAATTGAAGCCTTACACCTGTTATTTGTTCAACCTTTTTACCAATTGGTGTCTTCCACACATCAACCGGCTCTGCATTAGAATCACCCCAATAAATCTTAAAAACTATTGGGTTTTTAGATGCTGCTACTGCCTTTGTTGGAGTACTTAAAAACCCTGGAACAATGATGGTTATCAAAAAGGCAATAGCAACCAATAAAGCAACTCTTCTTTTAAACATAATCAATCCTCCTTTCTAGAATGTAATTTTTGCATAGAAAAACTGCAAAACAACTACATATTCATTATAAATTTTGTGGTGCATATTTAACAACCCGAGAGATTTAATATTTTATACTGTAGATTTTAGATTTTACTTTACCAGTAAATAAACCAATTTCAAGTTTGGAAAACATCACAAAATCAAAAAGGCCAGCAGCCTTGTTCTGCTGCCGGCCTTTTTTTGTATGTTTTTATCATCAATATTTTTTATTCCTGGCTCTCTCTTTTGAGAAGTTCAATTATATCCTGAACATAAGCAAATGCAAGGTTTACAACAGTATCAGCACCGCCATAATATATTGCAAGCCTTCCTGTGCTAGCGTCGCAAAGTGTTGCGCATGGAAACACTACGTTTGGAACATCGCCAACACATTCATAATACTCTTGTGGTGAAAGAAGATAAGATTTTGATCTTGCTTTCACAATCCATGGTTTTTCCAAATCTAAAAGCGCTGCACCAAAGCTGTATACATAACCATTGCATGAAAGAAGTACACCGTGATAAATTAGCAGCCATCCTTCGCTTGTTTCAATTGGTGTAGGCCCTGCCCCTATTTTGAGCGACTGCCATGGAGTATAGCCTGCTGACATTACATGTCTGTGGCAACCCCAGTGAATCATATCAGGGCTTTCGCTGTAGAATATATCACCAAATGGTGTGTGCCCCGTATCTGATGGGCGGGATAACATAGCGTATTTGCCGTTTATTTTCCTCGGGAAAAGTACACCGTTTCTGTTGTAAGGCAAAAACGCATTTTCAATCTGATAAAATTTTTCAAAGTCGAATGTATAGCCAACACCAATTGTCGGACCATGATAGCCATTGCACCATGTGATATAGTATCTATCTTCTATGAAAGTTACTCTTGGGTCGTATTTATACTCACTTACAAGCGGGTCTCTTGTCTGCTGGATAAAGTTGATTGGTTCATCGTCAATCTCCCAGTTGTAACCATCCTTGCTAAACCCACGTCTGATGTTCATTCTTCTTGCCCTATCATCTACTCTAAAAACTCCTGCAAAACCATCTTTGAATGGAACAACTGCGCTGTTGAAGATGCTGTTTGCATCTTTTGCCTGATTTCTCTTGATAATTGGGTTGTGTTTAGACCTCCATACAATGTCTTTGCAGTCTTTTGGCCTCTCTTCCCATGGCATGTTTGGAAGTGATTGCCCTATTATTTTGATATCCATTAGCTCTTTCCTCCTCCATATTTTTTGATTTATGTGAATTTAAAATGTTATCCGACCATGTTAACAAAGTGTTATTTCAAAGCCTTAACTGACTCTCTTACGATAATTTTGCCTTTTATGAGCATCTTACCATAATTGCTTTTCCCCTTGCTTTATCTTTTCAACCATCATCTTGGCTGTTCTTCTGCCCATCTCTTCCAAATTCACACGGACTGTAGTAATTTTGGGCTGTGAAAGCACTGCGTGAAGGCTATCATCAAACCCCACCACCGAAACATCATCCGGCACCTTGTAGCCACTTAATTTTAGCTTCTCTATTGTAAGATAAGCAGTCTTGTCACAGTTACAGACAAATGCCGTCGGAAGGTTTTTGGGCAATACAATATCTATGAAATTGTTGTTGTCATCCCTGTCTTTTATTATCCAGTCTTTGTTGAGATCTATCTTGTTCTCCAAAAGCGCCTTGTAAAAACCCAGGAACCTGTCCTGGATACTGCTTGTTGCGTAGATGTTCCCTACAAACCCAATTTTGGTGTGACCATGCTCTATTAACATGTTGGTTATCTCGTATGTTGCAAAAAAGTTGTCTGTGATGACACAGTCAACGTTAAACCTGTCACAGTAAAAGTCTAAAAACACTGTCGGGTAATTGTAACTTAAAACCTTTTGAATGTAATCAAGACTCATCTGACCCAAAATAACAACACCGTCTACTTTTTGTTCCAAAAGCGCGTTTGGTACAGAAAGCTCATTTTCGTCTGACTGGCTTATAATGTTGAAGGTTGTTGTAAAGCCAAGCTTCTCTAAACTGTTTGAAAGATGCTTGTAAAGGTCTATGTAGAAATAGTCGTCTTTGCCATAATACTTTTCTGATGATATCACACCGATGGAATATGTTAAGTTTTCTCTTAGCATCCTGCCCTTTGCATTGTAGATATAACCCATCTCCTGGGCAGTCTTTATGATTTTTTCTTTCAGGGATGAACTGATATCAGGACTGTCTTTGAGCGCTTTTGAAACAGTTACTTTGGAAACACCAAGCTTTTCGGCAATGTCTTTCATAGTAATTCTCTTGTCCATGGTCTTTTTATTCCCCTTCAAAATAGGCTTTACAAGCCTTTTCTTTTTTACTTTCTATTATACTTTATTTCTTTGTAACTTTACAGGGTCAAGCTTAAAATTTTCAACCAACTCTCTTTATTATCTCCAAACACATTCTACCGTTGTGATATGGACACTTCCACGGTTCAACAATTGGCATATCCAAAGCTTTTAAATCCTCACTTACTTTCCATAGCCACTCAGAATTTTTTCTTTTGTCAACAAGATGCTCTTCTATGAACTTCCATGTCTTGATGGCTGCATCTAAAAATTTTTCCTCTTTTGACTTTTGATATGCATTGAAAAATCCAACAACAGTCTCTGCCTCAACCCACCAGATTTTGCTCCTGTCAACCCTGTCCTCTACCATCTCGTTTATAAGGCTTTGCCCATCAAAGGCTTCTTTTAAAGTTACTTGCGCAACCTCTAA
Organism: Caldicellulosiruptor bescii DSM 6725; assembly: GCF_000022325.1. NCBI lineage: Bacteria > Bacillati > Bacillota > Caldicellulosiruptorales > Caldicellulosiruptoraceae > Caldicellulosiruptor > Caldicellulosiruptor bescii. The sequence goes on from NC_012034.1 coordinate 2,677,291, forward strand.
TGTGAGCTTTTCAACCTCCTCTTTTAACTTTTCATCCTTCAGATACCTGGCAGCTTCGTCCAAAAGCCAACTTGCTTCAATGTCATGTCCATATGATACTGCTTTTATAAGTTCGTTCCAGTTATCATCGCAGAATACCTTGAAGTGACCTGTACCTTTTTTGTAAATCTTGTCAACAAAGAGTCTTACAATCCACTCAAGCGCTTCATACACATCTTTAGTTCTCAAAACCTTGTAAAGGTTTGTGTAGCTCTCCAGTACATGAAGATGCGTGTTCATTGTTTTTGAGGCAATTACTCCATTTTCGCTCAAAAACCTGTTTTCTTTTTCTTGCCAGTTTCTCTCAAACTGTTCTGTATATCCATTTTCCCTTTTGCATTTTGTCTCTAAAATCTCGAAAAGCTTCTTTGCCATTTGAAGAGCTTCTTTGTCACCAGATGCTTCATAGTACTCCGAAAGTCCGTATATGCCAAAAGCCTGAACATAAACATGTTTTGTCATATCAACGGGCACACCTTTATGGGATACATTCCAGAAAAGTCCTTCATACTCTTTGTCCCAAAACTTGTTTTTTAAAAATTCAAACGCATGAAAAGCCAGCTCTTTGCATTTTTCATTTTTCAGTACATTGTAACATGCTGAGAAAAACCACAATATCCTCGAATTCAAAATACAACCTTTTTGAGCTTTTCTGTGAATGTTAAGATTAAAGTCCATATATCCATAGTAGCCACCAAATTCGTCGTCCTTTAAACTTTGCCAAAATGGTACAATCTTTTCTTCAAGATGTGCTTTTAAATCTTCCTTAAACTTTGTAATATCCATTTTTTACCAGCTCACTTAAAAGTTTAGTAAATAGGTTACTTAATCGTTCACTTTATATTTCTATATTAATTGTTTTTTTATATTCTGTCAATTGTTTTTTTTAAAAAAGGGCTCATCCAAAGCTGTAGCTGGATAAGCCCTTGAAAACTTTTATTTATTATTTATATTTCGAAAGTCCTACTTGAAAAGAAAGGTCAAAACTGCTTTGAGAAGTTCCTGGAAGTTATTATCTAAAAGCCCATCTTCTCTGTGAGCAGGTGTAAGTGTAACCACTTTACCCTTGCCAAAATTGTGCCACCATCCTGCAATTGAACTGCCATCCTCTGATTCAGAGTAAAGATAGATGTTAGTATTTTCTTTGTTGCAAAAAACAAAATAGTGTTCATCCACAATTGTGAAGTCAAACCCTTTGCTGCCAAGAACAACTTTTTGGAAAGAGTGATATCTTACAGGTTTGTGCTTCTCTGGATGAAACTTAAAATACCCTCTCACAAGTTGGCAAAACTCCCCTTCTTCAGGGTATGAGGCAAGCCCTGAGTGCCATACAAAAAGCCTTCCACCGCCTTCAACATACTCTTTTATTCTATTTTCCACCTTCTCTGTCATCCAGCACTTTACAATTTCGTCTTGTGGATTTACCCTGTTTTCTGCAGAGATTACAATTGCATCTGGATTTTGAGAAAGAAACTCCTCAAAGTTTTCAATTGATGCATCTATTATCTCGCAGTTATCTAAAGCAGTACTTGTGGCTTGCTGTAAGGCTTTGAGCAGGTTGTCATGACTGTGGTAAAAATCTCCAAGTAAGGCTAAGATTTTTTTCATAATTATTTCTCCCCACTTCCCTCAATAAATATTTTAAAAGTTTTCTAAAAGTTCCAAGATAAATTTGAGCTTATTGGTACTTTCCATGTAAGCATATCTTCCACCTGTGTAATCCCCTTTTTGAACAACTTCAATTCCTTCTTTTTTAAGATTTTCAATCTTCTCATCCATGTTCTTCACAAATACACCAATATGGTGAATACCCTCACCGTGAGTATCCAAAAACTCTCTCCATGTAGAAGGATTCTCATCTGGCTCAATCAGCTCAATCTCTATGTTTTTGAAGTTTCTGAAAAATGCAAGTTTTGCTCTGGCATTTGTAGGCTTTCCTCTATACTCTGTGTGAGTTTTCTCATACTCTTCGGTTTCGATAATCTGTGGAACCTCAACTCCAAAAAACTGTGCAAAGTCTTTTGCTGTCTTTTCAATGTCTTTAACAATTATTCCTATCTGGACAACAACATCTGTTCCCAAAATCTCGTTCGCCACCTTTTATGCCTCCTTTGAAATTGTTTACATGACAATATTGTATCTCACTTTGTTAAGTTATGGGTATACAAATTTCTGCTTTGTTTTTGCACATTTTCGATAAAACAGCTCTCAATATTTTGTAAGTTTAATCTGATCCCAGTTCATTGAAATAACTACATAAAAGAGGTAAAATAATCTTGTAGGTAGGGCATGTAAGTTTAAATAAAACATAGTAAGGTCAAAATTTTAATAAAAAGATTTAAAAAGAGGGTAGGAATGAGAAATGGAGATAGCCAACGTTGCAAGAAGGATTATCCAAAACATATCAAAGGTGATTGTGGGAAAAGAAGCTCAAATTGAGCTTGTAATAACATCTCTCTTTGCCGGTGGGCATGTTCTTTTAGAGGACGTCCCGGGCACAGGAAAAACAATGCTATCAAAGGCTCTTGCAAAATCTATAAATTGCAGTTTCAAAAGAATTCAGTTCACGCCAGACCTTCTGCCATCAGATCTGACAGGTATATACTACTTCAACATGAAAACACAAGAGTTTGAGTTCAGACCAGGTCCAATTTTCACAAATATACTGCTGGCTGATGAAATAAATAGGGCAACGCCAAGAACACAGTCAAGTCTTCTTGAATGCATGGAAGAAAGACAGGTGACAATTGACGGTATCACACATAAGTTAGAAGACCCATTTTTTGTTATTGCTACTCAAAACCCTATTGAAATTCAGGGAACATATCCTCTCCCTGAGGCGCAGCTTGACAGGTTTTTGATAAAGCTCAGTTTAGGATATACAAACAAAGAAGAGACTATAAAGATGCTCACAAGGTTCAGAGAAAAAAATCCTCTTGATGAGATCGAACCTGTGGTAGCAAAGGATGAGGTAATAAAGATTCAGGAAAAGATAAAAGAGGTGTATGTAAACGAAGATATTCTATCTTATATATACGAAATTTGTCAAAGCACAAGAGAACACGAAATGGTTCAGCTTCCTGCAAGCAACAGAAGCTTCATTGCTCTTATGCGTGCATCTCAAAGCCTTGCCGCTGTCCGAGGCTACGATTTTGTTCTTCCTGATTTTGTCAAGTACTTAGCTCCTTTTGTCCTCAGCCACAGGATTCTTCTCAAAAATCAATATATAATCAAAAACACAAAGTCGTCAGATGTGATAAACGAGATACTTGAAAAGGTACCAGTGCCAAGTGAGAATTTCGCTTTTTGAAAACATTTAGTTGTTATATTTATTTGCACAATGAATAAGCATACTATCCTTGCAACATCACATCAAAAGCTAAATAATACTCTATTCGCCTCTTGCTTCAAATTTTCTCACTTCAGGCTAATAATATCAACCAAAGAAAGATTTATCAAAAACCTCAACAGGAGTTGTTATTACATAATCCTCTTCCCTCACAACACCATCCCTGCTGCCTACCTGCCCAAAATAGTTAAATCCCCAGCCCCAGATACTCCCATCTTCCTTAACTGCTACTGTGTGCCAGCCTCCTCCTGATATCGATACAACTCCTTCTATCCCCTTCACTCTAACAGGAAAAACCTTGCTCACTACAGTCCCATCTCCAAGCTGTCCTCTCCTGTTCATACCCCATGCCCACACACTGCCATCTCCTTTCACCACCAGTGCATGCTTATACCCAGCCGCTATCATCCTCACATCTTCCAATAACTCTCTCTCAATAAGCACAGGGAAGGGAGTTAAAATAAAATTGTGTCCACTGTATAATTAGTATTGAAATAATCACCAAAGGGGGTTCACGATTATGGAGAAAAATGAAATTTTTGAGACCGCTAAAAATATGGCTATCGAACAAGTGCTAAATATGTATTGCTCCAAGGATGATCCTACTCGCCCAGCTCTAAAACAGCTAAAAGTAAAACTTGCTCGATTGCTTTATGTTATCAGAAAGAACTGTTTACCTTGCTAAAAACGAAAACGACAAAGGCAATGGCTTCTATGAGAGAAAACTTGCAACACCTGCTATGTAGTTTGAAATCTCTGTCCCTCGCACACGCCCTTAGAATTTCCGACCTTCTATCCTCTTCTTTCCGCTACAAAAGAGTTGATAGTTTATCTACTTCCCTGCTTATGTCGCAAGTACATCAATGGTCATTCTTGAGCGTTCCCTTGTCCAGACTTTGAAAGCTTTGAATCTTCCATATTCCGAAAATGAAATACTAAAAATCAAAGAAGACCTTAAAAATGAGCTTCAGTTATTCAAACAAAGAGAACTACCAACAAGTGCTTTTGCTCTCATCATCGATGGTTATCATTGTGAAGTTAAGGATAATTCTAAGGTTAAACAAGCTACTTGTTATGTTGTCCTCGGTATCGACTCAAGAAAGGTAAAAAAGACATTTTCGGTGTCTACACTTTCTTCGGCAAAGAAAATAAGGCTGATTGGATGAAAGTTTTTGAAGACTTAATTACAAGAGGGCTAAAAGAGATTCTAATTGTCATAAGTGATGACTTTCCTGGTATTATAGATGTTGCCAAACTTGTTTATCCTCTTGCTGACCTTGAGCTTGCTTTTGTCCACCTCCAATGAAATAGCAGAAAACATATGACAAAAGAGGATGCTTCAGCTTTTAACAAGAGTTTAGACAGACTTAGAATTTCTTCCTCCGATTTTGACGAAGCTGTACTGAAATTTAAAGAACTTTGTAATGGATACCTTTCAAAATATCCTCGATTTATTAAAGCAATATCAGAAAAAGCAGAGTTTTATCTTGCCCATATGAAATACCCTGAGGAATTAAGGAAGCATATCTACACCACAAACGCCGTTGAAAGTGTAAATAGCATGATTGAAAAGATTAGAGTAAATTCAGGTGGATACTTTCAGTCTGTTGAAGTCTTAGAAATTAATATTTACTTACAGCGGGAGAACTTACGCCGTACAAAATGGAAAAATGGAGTTCCCAGCATTAGAAAATGCATTAACAACATAACCCAACTCTATAATTTGCATTAAAAATTGGAAACACAAAATTCTTGACAAGTCTCTTGCCCTTGATAAGCCAAATTCACATCCATCCACTGTTGTTAAATCTAACTCATCTTCAATCCTGTACACAGACCTAATCTTTTCAAAAACTCTTCCCACAGATGTTTTCAAGTAGTCCTTTATTGTTTCCACTACCTCAACAACTTTGAGAGCTGCTTCACGAGATAGTATCTTGAATTTTTCAAGCTTATTTACCTTAACAGCTAAACTGTCCATTTTTTCAATAAGCGCAGGGTCAATACCTCTTGCCATAGCTTTTACTGCACTATCACCATAATTGTTGATCACCCTCGCAGCATCTGGACCATACCTCTTTATAGCCTCAATCGCATCAGGACCGTATCTTGCTGCAACTTCAGCAACTTCATCTCCAAATTGTTCAGCTATCTGGGCTATCTCATCCAGTTGATTTTTTACCGTCTTGAATAACGTCATAATACCCGATACTAAATATTCAATTACCTTAAATACTCCAAATGTAGCAATATTTAGTATCAACTCGCCAAACAGTTGGCTTGCATATTCATAATCTCTTGTCTCCCAGTACAAAATTATTGTTTCTAACGTCATAATGAGATTGATTGTGCTGATTACAAACAATGAATAGAATATAATTGCTAAAAGCGGATTGGTTGCAGCAATTAAAGCACAAGATATTTGCAGTACATCAAATATAGCCCAAGCAAGTGTAGTTAAACTAACCAGCGCAACCATAACATCAATAGCTGCAGAACCACCTGCAAGCCCTCCGCTTATCATGTATCCTGCTGCGCCAGTTTCCGGATCTAAAACTATATAACCTGCTCCCTGCCAGTTGTAGTACCTTATCTCTTTTTGCGGTATTATTACTATCTTCCCGCTGTTAACAGCATTGGTGATATCTGTTTTAACATGCTCGGAAACATCCAGTTCATTTATTCTGTCAATGTTATCCTTGCCTATAGTATATATAGGTATCCATCTATTGCTTGCTTCTGCATGTTTTTAGATTTAATAAATATGCGTAGGTAATACTCAAATCAAATATGATTTCAAATGACTAAGATACTGCTTTCAACTGACCTTGGAAAAAAACACTTTGATATTGACCTTTACAGAAAAAGCCTGATATCTTATAAACAAAAAGCTGTCTACCATTGTGGCAGATAGCTTTTGCAGGTTCTTGAACCTTTTGTCTACATCCCCTGCTCCTTCTTTTTTAAAAAAGCTACTAGTTTCTTATCCTCTACAATTACATGGTTCTCTAACCACTCTTCAATAATCCCTCTTATCTTCATAACAGCAGCTACTAACTCTCCTTCCTTTCCTGCTTCCTCTCGATACTTTTTATATTTTTCAAGAAAGCTGTCGTGTTCTCTCTTGTGTGAAAAATAGGGCGGATACAAATACTCCTTCATGCGATATTCTTGACGTGAAAAACTAATAGCTAATTCATTCCCCAAAAAGCGTAGCTCTTCTAAAACATCTTTTTGACTTTCAGGCTGTTCATAGGCATGTAAAATTTTATTCATTCTCTCAACAATTTTTTTGATATCCTCGTCTAAATCTTTATTGCCTAAAGTATACTGTTCTTTCCATTCTATCTGCGACACTTCCAATCACCCTCTCTCTAATATTTCTTTTTCGGTATTATTTCTCTCAGCAACTTTTTTAAAAATATTATACTGCAAAAAAATATAAACCCAATTTTGCTCAACTCTCTTTTACCAACACAAACCTGCAAAACTGTAGCTATTTCGCATTATCAACCAAAGAAAGATTTATCAAAAACCTCAACAGGAGTTGTTATTACATAATCCTCTTCCCTCACAACACCATCCCTGCTGCCTACCTGCCCAAAATAGTTAAATCCCCAGCCCCAGATACTCCCATCTTCCTTAACTGCTACTGTGTGCCAGCCTCCTCCTGATATCGATACAACTCCTTCTATCCCCCTCACTCTAACAGGAAAAACCTTGCTCACTACAGTCCCATCTCCAAGCTGTCCTCTCCTGTTCATACCCCATGCCCACACACTGCCATCTCCTTTCACCACCAGTGCATGCTTATACCCAGCCGCTATCATCCTCACATCTTCCAATAACTCTCTCTCAATAAGCACAGGGAAAATACGTTTATTCTCTCTCCACAAATCATACTCAAAAACTCCCCATGTCAACACTCTGCCATCTTGCCTCAACGCCACCGCATGATTCTCACCCAATGCTATCGCCACTATGTCTTCTAACTTATCTATTATAATAAACTTTCTTTTGTCCCATAAATCTATATCACCACATAGATATTTGTACCGTTTTTCCCCCCATGCTACTATCCTGCCGTCCTTCCTCAATGCAAAAACTAAATATCTGTTCGTCGCTATCGATACTATCTCACCCAAACCCTCTACCTTCAGCGGAACCTCACAATGGGTTACTATCTCGTTTAAACCCAATACTCCATCACTATTAAACCCCCAAACCCAAATTGTCCCATCTCTTTTCAATGCCAAAGAATGCCCCTCTGCCGCAGCTACCATCACTACATCTTTCAAGCCTTTTACTTGCACAGGAACTAACTTGCTCTCCCTCGTCCCATCTCCAAGCTGCCCGCCTTCATTCCTGCCCCAAGCCCATACTGTCCCGTCTCTCCTCAGCGCAAGATTATGGTCTTTCCCCGCTGATACCATCACTATATCCTCTAATCCTTTTACTCGCACAGGAGTGGCAAAAATGCCACCCTTCTCACCTATCCCTAACTCCCCATTCCAGTTCGAACCCCATGCCCATACACTACCATCACTTAATACCGCAAGCGTATAATTATCTCCACATGAAACCTGCACTGCCTTCCTCATCCCCACAATCACCTTCCTATTTAATCCTGTGTTTTTATCTGCCTCATCTTCTTTTATTATTCCTGCTAACGCTCAGTAAACCAATTTATGCTCAGAACCATCTTCATTGTAGTATGAACTCTTTCTTCTTCCCACCCAATTAATCCACATTGGATTTCCATTTTCGTAATATCTTGCTGTATAAAACTTATATTTGTACTTTTCCCTTTCTTCTTCACTCAAAGGTGGCAATCTATAAAATGTTTCTTTTACCCTGCCATCTTCATAATACCACGTCAGGTAAGGCTTTTCTTGCACAGGCCACTTACCTTCAATGCAATATTCCACTGCCTTTTCCTGACCGTGTTTGTACCACCACACTGCCGCAGGCCCATCTTCTCTGTGCAGTTTACCCCCCTTGAAATACTCCTCAAATTCCTTCACTCCATTGTCATAATACCACACATTCGCTGGTCCTCCTTCCCTGTGCCTCTTGCCTTCTTTAAAATACGTCTCTCCTCTTATCCTACCATCTCTGAAATAACATATATACCCAGGTCCTCCTTCCCTGTGATGCTTGCCTTCAATGTAATACTCCTCTATCTTCTTCGCTCCATCCTCGTAATACACTACTCTCGCAGGTCCATCTTCCCTGTGAAGCTTACCTTCCCTGTAATAGCACTCCTCCTTAACTTTCCCACTCTCGTAATACTCAATCTTCGCTGGCCCTCCTTCCCTGTGAACCTTCCCATCAACATAATACACCTTCGCAACAACATCTCCTCTGTATGAATATCTTATATACGCAGGTCCGTCTTCCCTGTGAACCTTCCCTCCTCGATAATATATCTCTATCTCCTTCTTCCCATTGTCGTAATATTTCACATACGCAGGTCCATCCCCCCTGTGCTCTTTGCCCTTGCTGTAATATATCTCATACTTCAATCTGCCATCTGCATAATACCCCCTCTCAACTCCATCCTTCTCCTTCTCCGCTTCTGCCTCTTCACCCCCTTTCTTCTCTTCATCCTCTCCCATCCTGTCCAAATATCTGCTGTAGCCGTCCTTAACTTCCCAAACCTCTATTACCTCATCCAAATCAAGCACATCTATCGTCTTTACAAAATCCCTGTTATCTGGTCCTGCATTCTCACTTATGTCTAAAAAACCATATCCCTCATTTCCTTTCACAGATTCTATTTGTATCTCATTCACAGAAGATGTAACTAACCAAAAACAGTATTTTTGAACCCAGTATCCCTTGTATCTTATTTGCCACTTCCTTTCATACACAGCTGTCACATCATCCACTAACACTACCTTCTCATAAATCCCTCTCTCCCCTTCCACCGGTCTAAATCCTCTCAACTTAACGTCTTCTTCATCTGTCGATATTAATCTGTATCCTTTCAAAATGTAAGTCCCCGGGATATAGCAATTTTCATAACAATATTCTTTGCCTCTGTAAACACAGACTTTCTCACATCCATACAACATCCTAAATAGCATCAGTATCGCCTCCTTACTCCTCAAAATGTATAAATCTTTTTTCTGCTTCAGAATATCTTGCTATCACTTTCATATTCTTATTTCCTCTCATTTCTATCAAAAATGCACCATCTTTTAAACTTAGGGGATTTTCAAACTGAACAAAATACTCCGGTATTGCCTTGTCTTTCATTTGATTCATTACCCCATCGGTTATATACTCATCGTCTCCAGCACCTGTTGCTGTAAATCCAGTCCCTGTGAATGGTTTGGAAAGATACCTTTTCGCTAACTCTTCATCCTCCTCAAATAAAATAAAATGTTCTTTGCGAATACCCAAATTAGCAAGCTCCTCATCCGAAATGTCTTCAAACATATTTTTGCTAACTGGAATTTTTATCTTGTCTACGTCCTTCGTTTTAAATATCACAATATAGCATGATACTTTATTTTCGGACACATCATTTCGTTTCGGAAATGGTGAATTTTTATAATCTAACCTTAAACTTGCTACAATTTCCTCATAAGTTCGAGCGTATTTAAGATCAACTGCACGCGCTATAAATCCTTTTACATATGGACTCTCCCCACGTAAATAGTATTTTTCTACATCTTCCTGAGGGTTTAGCACTTTTACTAATACTGTATTCTCATCTGGTTGTGGTATATCACCTCTTATTTTTAACAATGCTTTCCTTTCTTTAATAGAAAGTTCTTTTTTATTTTCAGGTAATTTTGGATTGTCATGAACAACTGATGATTTATACTCCACAAACTCATCTTTAGAAATTTTTATCTCATCTTCAAGATTTTTTAGAACATCATCCAATTCGTCGCTAAAACATTTTCTTGCTGTGTCAAGTGAAGCAATACCTTCTTCTATACATTTTTCGTATTGCTGCTGCGCCTCTGAAATAATTTTAGTCTCCTCAGGTGTGCAGTCATTATGCACAAGCAATCCAGAGCTTCCAACAAAGTAAGTATGATAATCTTCTATGTTGAGATTATAAATTTTTACAGGTGCGCTTAACTTCTCAACTTCTACTTCATATACTACTTTCATTATACCATCTTGTGTTACTATTTTGTCACCACTTTTTATATCCTCAGCTGCTTCCCACCAGCCCGAATCTGTAAAGAATAAGTGCGATTTCGTAGTTTTTACTTCATCATCTCCAACTTTGATATGAACAATCTCTTCCGCACTCTTGACATAAATCTGTTTAACTTTCTTATAAGCTGTCTTACCTGTATTGACATCCTTCGCAAAAACAAAATCACCTATCTTTATCTCATCTATCCTCTTTTTACCCTCTTTTGTAATAACAATTGTGTCCCCGGTAAAGCAACCTTCTTCTAAAAATTTTAGTGATTCTTCAGCCGAATCCTCACTCATTCCCTCTTCTATTAATTTCTTCTTCAGTTTTGCCCTTGATAAGCCAAATTCACATCCATCCACTGTTGTTAAATCTAACTCATCTTCAATCCTGTACACAGACCTAATCTTTTCAAAAACTCTTCCCACAGATGTTTTCAAGTAGTCCTTTATTGTTTCCACTACCTCAACAACTTTGAGAGCTGCTTCACGAGATAGTATCTTGAATTTTTCAAGCTTATTTACCTTAACAGCTAAACTGTCCATTTTTTCAATAAGCGCAGGGTCAATACCTCTTGCCATAGCTTTTACTGCACTATCACCATAATTGTTGATCACCCTCGCAGCATCTGGACCATACCTCTTTATAGCCTCAATCGCATCAGGACCGTATCTTGCTGCAACTTCAGCAACTTCATCTCCAAATTGTTCAGCTATCTGGGCTATCTCATCCAGTTGATTTTTTACCGTCTTGAATAACGTCATAATACCCGGTACTAAATATTCAATTACCTTAAATACTCCAAATGTAGCAATATTTAGTATCAACTCGCCAAACAGTTGGCTTGCATATTCATAATCTCTTGTCTCCCAGTACAAAATTATTGTTTCTAACGTCATAATGAGATTGATTGTGCTGATTACAAACAATGAATAGAATATAATTGCTAAAAGCGGATTGGTTGCAGCAATTAAAGCACAAGATATTTGCAGTACATCAAATATAGCCCAAGCAAGTGTAGTTAAACTAACCAGCGCAACCATAACATCAATAGCTGCAGAACCACCTGCAAGCCCTCCGCTTATCATGTATCCTGCTGCGCCAGTTTCCGGATCTAAAACTATATAACCTGCTCCCTGCCAGTTGTAGTACCTTATCTCTTTTTGCGGTATTATTACTATCTTCCCGCTGTTAACAGCATTGGTGATATCTGTTTTAACATGCTCGGAAACATCCAGTTCATTTATTCTGTCAATGTTATCCTTGCCTATAGTATATATAGGTATCCATCTATTGCTTGCTTCTGCATGTTTTTAGATTTAATAAATATGCGTAGGTAATACTCAAATCAAATATGATTTCAAATGATTAAGATACTGCTTTCAACTGACCTTGGAAAAAAACACTTTGATATTGACCTTTACAGAAAAAGCCTGATATCTTATAAACAAAAAGCTGTCTACCATTGTGGCAGATAGCTTTTGCAGGTTCTTGAACCTTTTGTCTACATCCCCTGCTCCTTCTTTTTTAAAAAAGCTACTAGTTTCTTATCCTCTACAATTACATGGTTCTCTAACCACTCTTCAATAATCCCTCTTATCTTCATAACAGCAGCTACTAACTCTCCTTCCTTTCCTGCTTCCTCTCGATACTTTTTATATTTTTCAAGAAAGCTGTCGTGTTCTCTCTTGTGTGAAAAATAGGGCGGATACAAATACTTCTTCATGCGATATTCTTGATGTGAAAAACTAATAGCTAAATTATTCCCCAAAAAGCGTAGCTCTTCTAAAACATCTTTTTGACTTTCAGGCTGTTCATAGGCATGTAAAATTTTATTCATTCTCTCAACAATTTTTTTGATATCCTCGTCGAAACCTTCATCACCTAAAGTATACTGTTCTTTCCATTCTATCTGCGACACTTCCAATCACCCTCTCTCTAATATTTCTTTTTCGGTATTATTTCTTTCAGCAACTTTTTTAAAAATATTATACTGCAAAAAAATATAAACCCAATTTTGCTCAACTCTCTTTTACCAACACAAACCTGCAAAACTGTAGCTATTTCGCATTATCAACCAAAGAAAGACTTATCAAAAACCTCAACAGGAGTTGTTATTACATAATCCTCTTCCCTCACAACACCATCCCTGCTGCCTACCTGCCCAAAATAGTTAAATCCCCAGCCCCAGATACTCCCATCTTCCTTAACTGCTACTGTGTGCCAGCCTCCTCCTGATATCGATACAACTCCTTCTATCCCCTTCACTCTAACAGGAAAAACCTTGCTCACTACAGTCCCATCTCCAAGCTGTCCTCTCCTGTTCATACCCCATGCCCACACACTGCCATCTCCTTTCACCACCAGTGCATGCTTATACCCAGCCGCTATCATCCTCACATCTTCCAATAACTCTCTCTCAATAAGCACAGGGAAAATACGTTTATTCTCTCTCCACAAATCATACTCAAAAACTCCCCATGTCAACACTCTGCCATCTTGCCTCAACGCCACCGCATGATTCTCACCCAATGCTATCGCCACTATGTCTTCTAACTTATCTATTATAATAAACTTTCTTTTGTCCCATAAATCTATATCACCACATAGATATTTGTACCGTCTTTCCCCCCATGCTACTATCCTGCCGTCCTTCCTCAATGCAAAAACTAAATATCTGTTCGTCGCTATCGATACTATCTCACCCAAACCCTCTACCTTCAGCGGAACCTCACAATGGGTTACTATCTCGTTTAAACCCAATACTCCATCACTATTAAACCCCCAAACCCAAATTGTCCCATCTCTTTTCAATGCCAAAGAATGCCCCTCCGCCGCAGCTACCATCACTACATCTTTCAAGCCTTTTACTTGCACAGGAACTAACTTGCTCTCCCTCGTCCCATCTCCAAGCTGCCCGCCTTCATTCCTGCCCCAAGCCCATACTGTCCCGTCTCTCCTCAGCGCAAGATTATGGTCTTTCCCCGCTGATACCATCACTATATCCTCTAATCCTTTTACTCGCACAGGAGTGGCAAAAATGCCACCCTTCTCACCTATCCCTAACTCCCCATTCCAGTTCGAACCCCATGCCCATACACTACCATCACTTAATACCGCAAGCGTATAATTATCTCCACATGAAACCTGCACTGCCTTCCTCATCCTCACAATCACCTTCCTATTTAATCCTGTGTTTTTATCTGCCTCATCTTCTTTTATTATTCCTGCTAACGCTCAGTAAACCAATTTATGCTCAGAACCATCTTCATTGTAGTATGAACTCCCTTCTCTTCCCCCCCATTCAATCCACATTGGATTTCCATTTTCGTAATATCTTGCTCTATAAAACTTATATTTGTACTTTTCCCTTTCTTCTTCACTCAAAGGTGGCAATCTATAAAATGTTTCTTTTACCCTGCCATCTTCATAATACCACGTCAGGTAAGGCTTTTCTTGCACAGGCCACTTACCTTCAATGCAATATTTCACTGCCTTTTCCTGACCGTGTTTGTACCACCACACTGCCGCAGACCCATCTTCTCTGTGCAGTTTACCCCCCTTGAAATACTCCTCAAATTCCTTCACTCCATTGTCATAATACCACACATTCGCTGGTCCTCCTTCCCTGTGCCTCCTGCCTTCTTTAAAATACGTCTCTCCTCTTATCCTACCATCTCTGAAATAACATATATACCCAGGTCCTCCTTCCCTGTGATGTTTGCCTTCAATGTAATACTCCTCTATCTTCTTCGCTCCATCCTCGTAATACACTACTCTCGCAGGTCCATCTTCCCTGTGAAGCTTACCTTCCCTGTAATAGCACTCCTCCTTAACTTTCCCACTCTCGTAATACTCAATCTTCGCTGGCCCTCCTTCCCTGTGAACCTTCCCATCAACATAATACACCTTCGCAACAACATCTCCTCTGTATGAATATCTTATATACGCAGGTCCGTCTTCCCTGTGAACCTTCCCTCCTCGATAATATATCTCTATCTCCTTCTTCCCATTGTCGTAATATTTCACATACGCAGGTCCATCCCCCCTGTGCTCTTTGCCCTTGCTGTAATATATCTCATACTTCAATCTGCCATCTGCATAATACCCCCTCTCAACTCCATCCTTCTCCTTCTCCGCTTTTGCCTCTTCACCCCCTTTCTTCTCTTCATCCTCTCCCATCCTGTCCAAATATCTGCTGTAGCCGTCCTTAACTTCCCAAACCTCTATTACCTCATCCAAATCAAGCACATCTATCGTCTTTACAAAATCCCTGTTATCTGGTCCTGCATTCTCAAATATGTCTAAAAATCCATATCCCTCATTTTCTTTCGCAGATTCTATTATTTGTATCTCATTCACAGAAGATGTAACTAACCAAAAACAGTATTTTTGAACCCAGTATCCCTTGTATCTTATTTGCCACTTCCTTTCATACACAGCTGTCACATCATCCACTAACACTACCTTCTCATAAATCCCTCTCTCCCCTTCCACCGGTCTAAATCCTCTCAACTTAACGTCTTCTTCATCTGTCGATATTAATCTGTATCCTTTCAAAATGTAAGTCCCCGGGATATAGCAATTTTCATAACAATATTCTTTGCCTCTGTAAACACAGACTTTCTCACATCCATACAACATCCTAAATAGCATCAGTATCGCCTCCTTACTCCTCAAAATGTATAAATCTTTTTTCTGCTTCAGAATATCTTGCTATCACTTTCATATTCTTATTTCCTCTCATTTCTATCAAAAATGCACCATCTTTTAAACTTAGGGGATTTTCAAACTGAACAAAATACTCCGGTATTGCCTTGTCTTTCATTTGATACATTACATCATTGCTTATATGCTCACTGTATCCAGCACCTGCAGCTGTAAATCCAGTCCCTGTGAATGGTTTGGAAAGATACCTTTTCGCTAACTCTTCATCCTCCTCAAATAAAATAAAATGTTCTTTGCGAATACCCAAATTAGCAAGCTCCTCATCCGAAATGTCTTCAAACATATTTTTGCTAACTGGAATTTTTATCTTGTCTACGTCCTTCGTTTTAAATACCAATATATAGCATGATATTTCATTATAATTAATATCAGATAGCTTATTATGATCCGGAAATGGTGAATCTTTGTAATCTAACCTTAGTCGTGCTACAAGTTCCTCACAAGTCTTAGTGTCTTCAAGGTCAGCTGCACACGCTATAAATCCACTTACAGATGGATTTTCCGCATTTATATAATATTTATTTAACATCACATCATCAGGGCTTAGAACTCTTATTAATACTGTATCCTCATCTGGTTTTGGTATTGAGCTTCTAATTTTAAGCAATATTTTCCTTACTTCAGATGGAAGTTTTTGTTCTTTTTCGTCATGAACAAATCTCTTAATGTACTCTAAAAACTCTTCTTTCGAAAGTGAATTTCCTATAAGAACATTATCTAATTCCTGGGTAAAAGATTTTCTGCCTTCGTCAAGTTTACCAAAACCTTCTTTTTCAATTATCTTAAATTTTTCGGCTACATCTAGCCATTTTCCCCAAAGTTTAGTCTCCTCAGGTGTGCAGTCATTATGCACAAGCAATCCAGAGCTTCCAACAAAGTAAGTATGATAATCTTCTATGTTGAGATTATAAATTTTTACAGGTGCGCTTAACTTCTCAACTTCTACTTCATATACTACTTTCATTATACCATCTTGTGTTACTATTTTGTCACCACTTTTTATATCCTCAGCTGCTTCCCACCAGCCCGAATCTGTAAAGAATAAGTGCGATTTCGTAGTTTTTACTTCATCATCTCCAACTTTGATATGAACAATCTCTTCCGCACTCTTGACATAAATCTGTTTAACTTTCTTATAAGCTGTCTTACCTGTATTGACATCCTTCGCAAAAACAAAATCACCTATCTTTATCTCATCTATCCTCTTTTTACCCTCTTTTGTAATAACAATTGTGTCCCCGGTAAAGCAACCTTCTTCTAAAAATTTTAGTGATTCTTCAGCCGAATCCTCACTCATTCCCTCTTCTATTAATTTCTTCTTCAGTTTTGCCCTTGATAAGCCAAATTCACATCCATCCACTGTTGTTAAATCTAACTCATCTTCAATCCTGTACACAGACCTAATCTTTTCAAAAACTCTTCCCACAGATGTTTTCAAGTAGTCCTTTATTGTTTCCACTACCTCAACAACTTTGAGAGCTGCTTCACGAGATAGTATCTTGAATTTTTCAAGCTTATTTACCTTAACAGCTAAACTGTCCATTTTTTCAATAAGCGCAGGGTCAATACCTCTTGCCATAGCTTTTACTGCACTATCACCATAATTGTTGATCACCCTCGCAGCATCTGGACCATACCTCTTTATAGCCTCAATCGCATCAGGACCGTATCTTGCTGCAACTTCAGCAACTTCATCTCCAAATTGTTCAGCTATCTGGGCTATCTCATCCAGTTGATTTTTTACCGTCTTGAATAACGTCATAATACCCGGTACTAAATATTCAATTACCTTAAATACTCCAAATGTAGCAATATTTAGTATCAACTCGCCAAACAGTTGGCTTGCATATTCATAATCTCTTGTCTCCCAGTACAAAATTATTGTTTCTAACGTCATAATGAGATTGATTGTGCTGATTACAAACAATGAATAGAATATAATTGCTAAAAGCGGATTGGTTGCAGCAATTAAAGCACAAGATATTTGCAGTACATCAAATATAGCCCAAGCAAGTGTAGTTAAACTAACCAGCGCAACCATAACATCAATAGCTGCAGAACCACCTGCAAGCCCTCCGCTTATCATGTATCCTGCTGCGCCAGTTTCCGGATCTAAAACTATATAACCTGCTCCCTGCCAGTTGTAGTACCTTATCTCTTTTTGCGGTATTATTACTATCTTCCCGCTGTTAACAGCATTGGTGATATCTGTTTTAACATGCTCGGAAACATCCAGTTCATTTATTCTGTCAATGTTATCCTTGCCTATAGTATATATAGGTATCCATCTATTGCTTGCTTCTGTAAGTATCTTTACTGCTGAAACTGAAGGTAATTTAAATATTTGTTCGTGTATCCCATGCTCTAGCGCAGAAGCTATTACTCCTGATGTTATCATATATCCTCGTTCGCTCTGCTTTTTACCCTCAAGACTAACAACACCCATTACATCATGGTCTACATCAATATAAAACGAACCGCCTGTTACCTCAACAGGAGTATTGAATATATACTTTACAGTTGGGCTGTAGCCGGTCATTGCTTCACTAACTTGGCGAACAGAACTTACCTTCATTGCTCTTGCCATAATTGAATTAAATGCATCAAGCTGAGCAAAGTATGTCTTACCTGCACTATTTAAAATCTCTCCCATTACCTGATCTGTATAAATGCTTTCCTCATTTACTGTATCTTTTATGACTGACACTCTCTCTTTGATAGCATCAAGTTCTTTAACATCAATCTTGCCAAAATCAAAACATATGCTATAAAATCCTCCAACAGTGACAGTGTTGGTTATCTTCTCAACAGTTCTTCCTACATGTCCTATCTCAATTGTAAATTCCTGCCTATTTCCAAATCCTGCTGCCTTACCTTCTGCAACAACCCGGCCATCTATTTTCAGCTGCGGTTTCAACTGAACCATATAAGCAGGTGTTTTAAATAACCCGCCGTAATGATTGATAATTTCTTCGTCCTCATGTGTGGCTGGAATCCATGAAAGAGTTATCTTTTTACCATATAGTTCAACTGCCTTGAACTGAATACTAAAATCATACGTTCCTGAAAAATTCAAGTTGAACGGTTCATTTCCCCTGATTGAAAATCCTATTTTCTCACTACTTGCATCAGGTATCGTATTTGTTTTTGCAAGTACTGTAACTATCTTGAATGGCAATGTAATAGGAAGCATCCCCAGCTTTTCAGGCTTTATTTTCTTGCCACCTATCAATTTGTTAGTATCAACATTACTAAGATTATTCCCCTCAATGTAGGCTTGCAGCTTCCCTTTAATCTCATCCATGAAGCTGCTCATCTTTTCGATATCTATTTTCGTGATGGTCTCGCCATCTCTTTCACCACTAACTTTAAATGCATCCATAATTTGCTCATCTGTGACTTTGGTGACTGCTTTAATATCCAAACCCGATTCTACACTATATTGTTTGAAACTTGGATCTAGAGGAACCCACACTTTTTGACCTTTCATAGCCCCTGCGCCGCGATAGTAATCATAGGGTACATATGCTTCTACCCAAACATGCTCAAATCGAACAGCAACAATTGCACCACCAGACACAACAGATTCGGTAGGTATACCAAGAGAGCCAAGCACTTTTACAGCTGCTTCGGCAGTTTGAGCACCTGTCCAATTTTTTACCTTCTCCACAGGCACTTCAACAATACCTTTAACATATCGTGAAGGAATGCCCTTGTATCTTAACATTGCTATCAAGAGCGACGCTTGGTCATAGTCATTGCCGGCTAACTGGTTTAACGTACCAGTTGCACCTTTTCTCGAACCATAGTAAGGCTCAAAATCTATGTTGTTTTTTACAAATTCATACATTCTCACTGGTGTTTTGAGTGAATCAGCTAAATTTTTGATTTCCTGTGTAAATTTTGTCTCAGCAGTCTCAGCCAAATCCGCATCAACAGGAGTCTTTGGCAACACATTTGCCAAAGACTCCTGTTGTGCAACACTATACCCAGATGCTGCGGCTTCATTACCAATTGCTGGTTTAGGTGGAGTTAAGCTAGCATTGTTATGAGGAAGTGTACCCAATGGTTGCTGGGGCTGTTCAGGATTTAATATATTCTCTATCTCCTGAAGTTTGTTCCTTAGAAGTTCCATGTCCTTACCTTTGTATTCTTTTACGCGGTTCAAAAGTTCATCAAGCTTATCAAATAAGACTTCAAAATTGTTCAATTTCTTTTCCAATTCAGATTTAAACCGATTATGTCTTTGCTTGGCTTTAGTTGCATTCAACTTGTCAAGTATTTTACTGTTTTTGTCAAGTTCTGTAACAATAGATTTTCTAATCTCTTTTAAAACCTTTTTTATGTTTTTTATATCAGATTTCACTTTATCTATGTCATTGGCTTCAATGTCTGCTTTGAGCTTCTCATACAGTTTATATATTTCATCTGTGAAACAGCCAAGTTTTGTTCTGGTTTTTGGAATTTCATATTTTCTCTCAAACGTCGTTGTTTTAAAAGTACTCTCAACTTGTTTTGCCTGTTTTGCTAAAGCAAACTGTTGAGTTGGAAGTATAAAGTTAAATATAAATGCAACTAATAATACAATAGCAATCAGTCTTGATAATTTACTGCGCACCATTCCAAAACCATCCTCCCTACACATCTTTATTTTTCTTTGATTTTAGTTCGCTAAAAGCAGATATATCCCAGACCTCACTTAAGGTTCTAGCATCTCAATATCACGTGCTGTTGGTGTTGCTTCAAAATGCAAGCATGTTATTTTAATACTCTTGGCATAAATTCTTCCTGTTAATTTGAATTTATTCACATTTATATATACCGTCCCATTAGGAGCATATATAATTCCTTTTAATTCTACTTCTGAAGCATGTATGTTTATATCCCCATTTTCTGAACAAATAACAATTCCATTCTCACAGCTGCTTTTTACACTTCTTAAATTAAATGAAATATTGTTCTTAGATATCAAATAACCGCCAATTGTAAGATCATTCCCATTCACTTCAATACAACTTTCACTTATGACGTTTCCTGGTATATTGATTCCATTTCCATAATCAATAATCCTCATCTCATTTACGGTGGTTGCACTTTGTTGAGCTTTACTTCTAATTTCTTCTACTACGTTAGGTATATCTACATAAGGAGCATTACTTAGCACATTACATATGTTTGTTGTCTGGAACCATGTGTTTATTACACCAACACTTGAACAGGTGCCGTTTATATTCAACGTTGTCCCAGCAGATTGAATATTGCTATTGCTATGAACATCTCCATTTACACAGCCTTCATAAACATAAATCTCCAATGGATTTACACTGCTCGACGAAAATAAGGTATAACCAAATGCTGGACTTGATAATTTCTCTGAACCTTTTACAAGTATATAATCACTGTCTAATGTTACTTTTTCTGTATCATAAACAACATCAAGAATTACTAAATATGTTCCTCTTTTTAATGGAGTATGTTTCCATGTATTACTAATATATACACTTTGACCAACTCCTATATTTATATTGTTTTCTGTTAATGTATCAACCATCTCCATACTTACAGGATTAATAATTTTTACTTGCGAAGTAATAGCACCAATTTCTGTATTCCCTGTATTTGTAAGAACATAGTCGAATATAACATCATCTGTTGAGCGTATAACTCTTGGTTTGACTTCAAGCTCTCCTCTTAGCCCTTTATAAGTACTTCCAATAATTCTGAACATTGTGGTAGTTTTTGCGATTACTTCATTGCCTTTGTATACCTCTGAAACAACCGTGTAATCTCCTAAACTACTCTTTGAAGTATTCCACGAACTTTTTATAGTTTTTGTCTCACCCTGAAGTATTTCCTCAATATTAGTAACTTTACTCCATACTTCTTCACCATTTAAATTAATAATTTTTGTCTTTACAGTAAGCCCCTTTTCAATACTGTTTGTACTGCCATTTTTGATTGTTTCAGTTATGTTCACATCTTCATCAGCACAATATTCCACTTTATCAGTAACCACTCTGTTATAAATTTCCCCATCAGGTCTGATAACAAAATTGCATTCATTGACAGCAGCTATAACATTTTCTTTTTTCCAAGTAGCTCTTACAATATAATAACCAGCTAATGTTGTTCCTGTTTCCCATTTGCATAATATGTTTTTCTTCTCACCCTCATACAGCTCAACTGGTATGTCATTAACAACATTTGCAACCAAATTTTTATTCCTATCTAAAATATCTACTCTCAATTTCCACTGTGTCTTTAAATTGCTGCTATTTTCACCATATATACTTATATTTACAGTTTCTCCTCTTTCATATTCATATTTGTCAGTAAATAGGTCAGTTTTCAAACTGTTTGTACCAACAACAGTTACATTAACAAAATCCGGTTCTGATTCAACTTTCCCATCATTTACTACAAGCATTATTTTAGTAGTTCCCTCAGATAGAATAATCTCTGGCTGGTTCCCCTCTGCCTGGCCTCCGTCCCATATCCATTTGTATGTTAAATTGTCGCCATCTGGATCGTATGAACCTGTCCCATCTAACAGCACTTTGGCTTTTCCATCTGACCCTGCTTGAACTGTTATATCATCACCTGCATCTGCTATTGGTGCTCTATTATAACTGTTAATTGATATATCTTCTAATATCGGTGTTTCTAAATTAGAAGTTTTTAATTTTACTTCTACTTGAACAAACCTGCCAATTAAGTCTTTAATTTCGACATTATTTTGAACCTGGATGTAAGGTTTGGATTCTAACTCTTCTAAAGTATTAGCAGCTTTCGCACTTACAGTAATATCTGTTCCTGCAGGCTTTTTCTCATGCCAACTGATACTCTTCCATCTACAATTTTCCTCTCCTTCATCATGAATCACTGTCCATGTCCCCTCATGTGCAGTAATATTTTTAAGATGAAAGCCTGTCATATCACTATACGTATATGGACTAGCACCAACAGGGTAAAAACCAACGATTGTTCCATCGGTTTTAATCTTTGCTGCGTTACTTGTCGAATAATTAACTGCCCATACATATCCCTCTCCGTCTACTCCAACACCAATAGGGCCTTGTCCGTTAGGGTAAAGTTTTACAGACATCAAGAATTTCCCATCCGGTGAAAATTTGTTTAATACGTGATTACCAGAATATGCTGCCCAAATATTACCCTCATTATCAACTGCCACTCCTCTTCCATATGAACCATCTCCATAATGGATCGAATACTGCTCGGTAACTGGATCAAATCTTATAATTCCCCCTGAAGAAGTAAATGAAGGTGACCATACAATCCCTTTCTTATCTACCACAATTCCGTAAGTTGTTCCACCAACAGAATAACTCTTCACATAGGTATTGTTATTAGTATCAATTTTCATAATTGCAGAACCTAGTGTAGCTGCCCATAAAATACCATTAGAATCGATTGTCGCACCATAAGGTCCATATGGAACATTTATTTCAATTCCTGTTTTTGTTCCGTCCGAATTTAACACAACAAATTTCCGCTCATTATATAATCCAACCCACACTCTGTCTTCTTTGTCTATTGCAACAGCTCTTGGTATACTATTTGAACTACCAACTTGAACAACTGCCAAAACCGCTTCATCTTCTCCCCATGGCAAAATTTCATTTGAGTCAATCCTACCATTATTGTTTACATCATATGACGTATCTATTTTTCCATTTTTATTTTTATCAATTCCACCCGATAAAGCTATCTTTACAACCGTTCCATTACCTCTGTTTGCTACCCAACAGTTTCCTTCTTTATCAATTGCTGTTCTTGATGGACTTGTAGAACTATCTGGACCTGTTCTATATCTTGCTATTTCTTGCCCTGTCCTTGTATCAATTTTGGATAAAGTTCCCTCACCCGCATTAGCAATCCAAATATATGGAAATACTTCAGCAGATTTATTAAGCTGGAGCTGATCATGAACTTCTTCATGATTGACTCCTCTCATAATACCTCTATCAAAATCCTCATCTGATGTGAAAACGGAACTAAGCTGCTTTAATACTTTAAATTTGTAATATCTCTTTATAATTTCTTTTTCTTTGTAATACAGAGTGACTGTAATGTTATATTCTCCTTCATTCTTTGTATTTGGTTCAAAAGCACCTATTTCAATTTGATTTAAACCATTTTGTAATCTCGACATCATCTCTTTATTAAAAATAATGTTATAGTTATAGTCGTAAACATTTGCTCTAACTGTAATTTCATCTTTTATGTTAACTTCTGCATCTAAATTGATACGCAATTTTGGTGTTATTCTGCTATACAACCTTGCAACTCCAGGTATTACTTCTATAAATGCGCTTTTAATTTTTATAAAAGGCTCAACATTGAAATTTTTCACTAATGATGCAATAACTTCACCATTTTTATTTTTTAACACAACTTCTGCACTATAGATACCTTCTTCATTTACATCTGAAAACCAAAAATACCTTCCCAAGCTATCTTTTGGAATAAATATCTTCTCATGTTCCGGATTAATTATTGCCACCTCAACTTCAATATCCTTTCCCTGGTAAATCGGAAGCACTTCTACAAACTCTTTTGCTTTTACTTGTTTAGTTTCTCTCCCATTAACTAGAATTTTTACATCTCTTAATTCTACTTTTTGTTCGTCAATATAACTTTGCAAAACATCTAACGCAATTGTTGTTATATACGCATCATTCTCCCAACTTCCATTTGGCTGTTGAAGCAAAGCTATCTTTTCAGGAATGTTCTTAACTTCTTCCCATCTATCCTTATATAATGCTTTGTATACAAAAGTAGATAGATATACTGTAGTATCTAGATCACCCCACAAGCCGTTTTCGTTCTTTTGAGTTAACAACCATTGAGCAGATTTATCCAATACGTCAGCAATATCAACATGATATATTTCTTTGTACTTCACTAATACCATCCTTGCTAATGCTGTTGCATAAATACGACCTTCTGTATTTTCTATAAACCCCCAGCTTCCATCTGCATTCTGCGCTGAAATCAAATAACTGACTCCACGTTGAATTTCGTGGTCGTGTCCTTCAATTTCAATTAAACTGTCAAGCACTAAGCATGTATCTAAAATGTCACTTTCGTATTCATTGGTTATTCCCCAGCCACCATCAGAATTTTGGAGTTCCACTATTTTTGAAATTAATTGTTTTCTTTTTTCTTCTGATATGCAAGGTAACACCCTTGCTATTAAGTCTACATTATCTGTCTCTTGTAAATTTAACCATTCTGATGCTTTAGCTATAATTTCCTCAGTTCCCTTGTATTTTTTTAGAGTTTTCACAATGTTTGAAGCTGTTATTATCTGCTGAATATAATCATCTCCCCAGTTCATGCCTTGTGCTAACCATCGAACTGCTTTGTTTATGCTTTCGTTCATGTCAACCTGTGTTGATTCTGCTGCCAAAGGTAACAATGGATTTGACAGCAGTAAAAAGAAAAATGATAAAAACAGTAATATCGATAAAATTCGATTTGCATATATGTTTCTCAAGCTCATTCCTATCATAGCTCCTTTCTAGATATAATTTGTTTTTTCTAAAAACGTAAATTAAATTCAATTATGTTATTGTCTTCTTCAGAATATGTTACTATTTTATAAAATCATATTCATTTTTTTCAACAACAATGTTTCGACACATTTCTACATAATTAGACATTTTAGTTCATATTGTCTCAGGCAGTAATCTTTCTTGGCTATTTAACTGCAAAATAAAAAACAGAAGAATTACTTTAAATTCTGAAATGGCAATTTCGTAATTATTATGTTAAATAATTTTTTTATTCTAACGTGGGGATTGCTAATTATAGAACAGAAATGAAACCTCGTTTATTAGGTAAATGATTTGCATATTTTCTTGATATGGCAATGCTATGTAATTATTTATACTAACTGAGAAAGGATAAAAAACGTTTTTGGATAAAAGTTGCTTAACAAAAGACAAAGCATATCTAAAAGGAGTTGAAAAAGGACACTAAGGTTTAGAAATTGAGCATTTGCTTTTTGACATTTAAGCGAACTGTTAAATTATTAACAATTATAATTAAAAAATAAAAAATCCGGCAGCCACCTACTTTCCCGTGCCGTCTCCAGCACAGTATCATCGGCGTTGCGAGGCTTAACTTCCGTGTTCGGAATGGGAACGGGTGTTTCCCTCGCTCTTTCGCCACCGGATTTGTCAGCTTATTCATTTTCTTCAGCAGCTTTTTAAGCAGCCTCGCAAGTGAATAGGGAGAAAGCTAATCTTTCGGTCAAGCTCCTCGGGCCATTAGTACCGCCTTGCTCAACGCCTCACAGCGCTTACACATGCGGCCTATCTACCTGGTAGTCTCCCAGGACCCTTACCACCTTTGAGGTGTGGGGTATCTCATCTTGGGGTGGGCTTCACGCTTAGATGCTTTCAGCGTTTATCCCATCCGGACTTGGCTTCCCAGCCGTGCCCCTGGCGGAACAACTGGTAAACCAGCGGTCCGTCCAACCCGGTCCTCTCGTACTAGGGTCAGCTCCCCTCAAATACCCTGCGCCCGCGGCGGATAAGGACCGAACTGTCTCACGACGTTCTGAACCCAGCTCACGTACCGCTTTAATGGGCGAACAGCCCAACCCTTGGGACCTACTTCAGCCCCAGGATGCGATGAGCCGACATCGAGGTGCCAAACCTCCCCGTCGATGTGGACTCTCGGGGGAGATCAGCCTGTTATCCCCGGGGTAACTTTTATCCGTTGAGCGACGGCTCTCCCACTCGAAAACCGCCGGATCACTAAGCCCGACTTTCGTCCCTGCTCGAGATGTCTCTCTCACAGTCAAGCCACCTTACCGCCTTTGCACTCCTACCGCACGATTTCCATCCGTGCTGAGGTGACCTTTGGGCGCCTCCGTTACCTTTTAGGAGGCGACCGCCCCAGTCAAACTGCCCACCTGACAGTGTCCCATCACTCGGTTCAGAGTGTCTGGTTAGTGCCCCAGTGCACCCAGAGTGGTATCCCACCGCCGGCTCCATGGAGGCTGGCGCCCCCACTTCTCTGCCTCCCACCTATCCTGTACAGGACACACCAGAACACAGTGCCAGGCTGCAGTAAAGCTCCACGGGGTCTTTCTGTCCAACCGCGGGTAACCAGCGTCTTCACTGGTACCACAATTTCGCCGGGCACACCGCCAAGACAGCGCCCAAGTCGTTACGCCATTCGTGCGGGTCGGAACTTACCCGACAAGGAATTTCGCTACCTTAGGACCGTTATAGTTACGGCCGCCGTTCACTGGGGCTTCGGTTCGGAGCTTCGCCCTCTTCAGGCTAACCCCTCCCCTTAACCTTCCAGCACCGGGCAGGCGTCAGCCCCTATACCTCGCCTTTCGGCTTGGCAGAGACCTGTGTTTTTGATAAACAGTCGCTTGGGCCTATTCCCTGCGACCCTGAGCTCTTCACCCAGGGCACCCCTTCTCCCGAAGTTACGGGGTCAGTTTGCCGAGTTCCTTAGCGGTGCTTCACCCGTCCGTCTGTGGATTCTCTCCTCGCCCACCTGTGTCGGTTTCCAGTACGGGCACCTGCCTTCGCCTACGCGACGCTTTTCTTGGCAGTGTGAAGCTCAGCACTTCGCCTACTTTTTCTTCGGCTCCCCATCACGGCTCACGGTTGCCGAGTGAGCGGATTTGCCTACCCACTCCCGCTCGCCGCTTGGCCGGGGTCTACCAACTCCCCGGTTGCCTGCTCCTCCTGCGTCCCGCCTCGTAGGTTAACCTCCGGCAGGTGGCTCAGGATTATCAACCTGATACCCATCAGCTACGCCTTTCGGCCTCGCCTTAGGCCCCGGCTAACTCTGGGCGGATTCGCCTTCCCCAGAAACCCTTGGGCTTCCGACGGGCAGGCTTCCCACCTGCCTCGCGCTACTTATTCCGGCATTCTCACTTCTGCCTCGTCCACCCTGGCTTTCGCCTTGGGCTTCGCCCTAACGCAGAACGCTCCCCTACCGCTATAGCCACTTCCTTTTGTGGCTATAACCCGATGCTTCGGTGTGTGGCTTCAGCCCCGAGTATTTTCGGCGCCCAGCCGCTCGACCAGTGAGCTGTTACGCACTCTTTAAAGGAATGGCTGCTTCTAAGCCAACCTCCTGGTTGTCTTCGCGGCTGAACATCCTTTGCACACTTAGCCACATCTTCGGGACCTTAGCAGTCGGTCTGGGCTGTTCCCCTCTCGACCACGGACCTTATCGCTCGTGGTCTGACTCCCAAGCTTAACACCGCCAGCATTCGGAGTTTGATAGGGTTCGGTAACGTTTTTGCGCCCCTAGCCCAATCAGTGCTCTACCTCCAGCGGCTACAAGCTTGAGGCTAGCCCTAAAGCTATTTCGGGGAGAACCAGCTATCTCCGGGTTCGATTGGAATTTCTCCACTACCCTCAGCTCATC